>CBIHKY010000106.1:0-10264 GCA_966205705.1 uncultured Alphaproteobacteria bacterium | reverse complement strand
GACCACCGCCTAAGCCAAACACAGGTCCGCCCATCGACTCGATGGCGACATTACCAGTCAGGATCATCAGATCCGCCCAGCTGAGCTTGCGCCCATATTTCTGCTTGATCGGCCACAGCAAGCGCCGCGCCTTGTCCAGATTGGCATTGTCCGGCCAGCTGTTGAGCGGCGCGAACCGCTGCGAGCCCGACGATGCACCGCCGCGCCCGTCGCCGGTGCGATAGGTGCCCGCGCTGTGCCAGGCCATGCGGATGAAGAAAGGCCCATAATGGCCATAATCCGCCGGCCACCAAGGCTGGCTGTCCGTCATCAGCGCATGAAGATCGCGCTTCACTGCCTCATAATCGAGCGACTGGAACTCGGTGGCATAATCGAAATCATCGCCCATCGGATTGCTCGACAGGCCATTCTGCTGGAGCATGTCGAGCGAAAGCTGATTGGGCCACCAATCCCGATTTGTCCGGCCCAGAAGCGCGCGCTTCGCCGCGCTCTTCTTCATCGGGCAGCCAGTTGCGGCACCTGTTATCTCTGCGTCCATATCCAGTCTCCTAACAATCGCTCTGATTGATGGAGGTTAATTCAGACAGGCGCGTGACGTAAGCGATTAAACTCGCTCTCTCAGACCGATAAATTCGATTGAGCGCGCGGATCAGCCCTTGGCGCGGTAGAATGCCTCGGCCTGCGACATATAATCGCGCGTCAACGGCAGGCTGTGGCGGTTGCGCACATATTGCAGCTGGAAATTGACCTGACTGCCATAGAGGAAGCCAGACGCCGCCGCCGCCAGATAAAAGCTCCACATGCGGTAGAAGCGTTCGTCATACAGCGCGATGATCTCGTCCTTCGCCGCCAGCGCGCGATCATACCAGTGCCGCAGCGTGTGGTAATAATGCAGCCGCAGGATTTCCAGATCGGCAAGGATCAACCGGTTCGGCTCACTGCCCTGCATGATCTCGGAGAGCGCAGGCGCATAACCGCCCGGGAAGATATATTTGCGCATGAAGCCATCGGTGGAGGATGGCCCGTTCATCCGCCCGATCGTGTGCAGCAGCATCACGCCGTCGGGCTTGAGCAGATTATGGCAGGTGCGGAAAAACTCGCGATAATGGCGCGCGCCGACATGCTCGAACATCCCGACCGAGACGATCCGGTCGAACGGCCCCTGCACATCGCGATAATCCATCAGTTCGAATTTGACGCGGTCAGCAACACCGGCGTCCTGCGCGCGCTTCTGGGCAACCTTGAGCTGCTCCTGCGAGAGCGTCACGCCCAGCACATCCACATCGGCCACGCGATTGAGATACAGCGCCATGCCGCCCCAGCCGCAGCCAATGTCCAGCACGCGCTGGCCGGGCTTTAACGCCAGCTTGGCCGCGATATGCGCCTTCTTGGCGATCTGCGCCTCTTCCAGGCTGATCGTCGCGTCATCATCGAAGTAAGCGCAGCTATATTGCAGATCCTTGTCCAGAAAGAGCCGATAAAGCTCTTCCGACAGATCATAATGATGCGCTACATTCGCCTTGGAGCGATCGCGCTTGTTATAATTATCCCGCCAATGTTTGAGCCGCTCGCCGATGCGCCGCATCGCGCTTCGCTCATCCAGCATCTTGCTACTTTCGAGCGGCGCATTGCCCGTAACGAGCATGACGAGATCCCACACGCTACCCTGCTCGATCACGAGCCGCCCATCCATGAAGCCCTCGGCTGCACCAAGCGCGGGATTGGTCACGACGGCGCGCGCGGCGGCATCGTCGCTGAAGGAAATGGTCACGTCCGGCCAGTCGGGCGCAGACGTTCCGAGAGTCTCCAAAGACCCATCGGCATATCTGATCTTCAATGTGCCCTGCGTTATGATTTTGCCGAGCAAGCGACCTAATATTCTCATGGGGCCAGCCTATAGCGCGAGGAAATCCGCCATCGCTACCCTTTTTTTAAGGATGCAATGCCTCACGCATAAGTGCGCAAAAAGAAGGTCAGCGTCACGGCTCCGGCGACGATCAACGTCATGCGGCGCACGAACAGCGGCTGCAATCGCTTGCCGACATGCGCGCCGACCCAGCCGCCCAATATGCTGCCCACCAGCATCGGCAGGCACGCGCGCCAGTCGATGAAATCAAACGCGATGAAGATCAGCATCGCCGCGAGATTGGCCACCGTCAGCATGAAGGTGCGGATCGCGAACATATCGCGCGGCGCGACATGGGCGAGCAGGCCATAGACCGCCGTCACCATCAACCCCACGCCGCCGCCGAAATAGCCGCCATAAAGCCCCATGATGGCCTGCGCCACGAGCAGCGTCCCGCGACCGATGGTAACCCGCGCATGCAGCCAGTTTGACGCGCGCGGACCGAAGGCGATCATCGTGAAGCCGATGAGCAGCAGCCAGGGAATGATGAAGTCGAACGCATCGCCCGGCGTGAGCACCAGCAACAGGCTGCCGAACAGCCCGGCGACAAAGGTAATACCGAGCAGCGTCCGCCAGCCAACGCCGCCGACTGGCCCCAACTCGCTGCGATAAGCAAAACTGCTCGCCGCCGCGCCCGGCAGCAGCGCGACATTGGATGTCGCATTGGCGATATTGGCAGGCAGGCCCAGCGCGATGAGTGCAGGGAGCGTCGCGAACGTGCCACCGCCCGCCAGCGCATTCATGGCACCGCCCACTATGCCTGCGCCTAGCGCAAGGGCGATGACCGCAAGCGCGTCCACCTAACCGAGCGCGGCCTGCTTCTCCTCGGCGAGCTTGTCCAGCTCTGCCCGGCTCTTCTTCTCGCTCGCGGATTTCAGCTGGCCGCAAGCTGCCATGATGTCCCGCCCACGGGGCGTGCGCACCGGCGCGGAAATGCCGCTCTCGAAGATGATCGCGGAGAAACGCTTGATCCGCTCGGGCGTGGAGCATTCATAGGCCGAGCCCGGCCAGGGATTGAACGGGATCAGATTGACCTTGGCGGGCAATTGATATTGGCGCAGCAGGCGCACAAGTTCGCGCGCATCCTCATCGCTGTCATTCTTGTCCTTGAGCATCACATATTCAAAGGTGATGCGCCGGGCATTGTTGGAGCCGGGATAATCGGCGCAGGCCTGCAACAGCTCGTGAATGCCATATTTGCGGTTGAGCGGCACGATCTCGTCCCGCACTTCCTTGCTCACGCCATGAAGCGAAACGGCGAGATTCACGTTAATCTCCGCCCCTGCCCGCGCCATCATCGGCACAACGCCGCTGGTGGAAAGCGTGATGCGGCGGCGTGAAAGCGCCAGCCCTGCGCCATCCATCACCACCTTCAAAGCATCGCGCACATGATCGAAATTATAAAGCGGCTCGCCCATGCCCATCATCACGATGTTGGTGAGCAAGCGTCCGTCGGGGGAATAATCTCCCGCCTCGTCGTCATCGTCGAGATCATCATCGTCGACGACCACGCTACCCGCAGCAAGGCCAGCCATCGTGCCACGCGGCCACTCACCCAGCGCATCGCGCGCCAGCATGACCTGCCCCACAATCTCGCCCGGCGTCAGATTGCGCACCAGCCGCATCGTGCCGGTAAAGCAGAATCGGCAATTGAGCGTGCAGCCCACCTGGCTCGAAACGCACAGCGTGCCCCGGCCAGCATCCGGGATGAACACCATCTCATAATCCTGCCCGTCATCCGAGCGGAGCAGCCATTTGCGCGTGCCATCGGTGGAGACTTGCGCCTCGACCACTTCTGGCCGACCCACCACAAACCGCTCCGCCATCCAGGGGCGCAACGGCTTGCCAAGGTCGGTCATTTGGTCGAAGTCCGTTTCGCCGCGATGGTAGAGCCAGTGAAACAACTGCTTGGAGCGCAGCTTCGCCTGCTTCTCGTCCAGCCCCGCCGTCTTCAGCTCTTCGCGGATCTGCAAGGCAGAAAGCCCAATGAGATCAACGCGCCCATCGTCTCGCGGCGTGATAGCGCGCGGCACAGGCACGGGGTCGACATGGCCAGGAATAGGCATGAGAGCCGTGATCGGCATGAGAGGCGTAGCGGTTTCAAGCATGGCCGCCATATAGGGAAATATGGCGCGATTGGGAAGCGCGTCAGTCCAGCGCCATTGTCACCGCCGCGAGGGCATGCAGCACGGTCGTATCGAGGATGGGAACGAGCGCATCATCCTGCCGCACGAGCAAGCCGATTTCGGTGCAGCCGAGCACGATCGCGTCCGCGCCATCGCCCGCCAATTGCTCCATCACTTCGCGCAACCGCGTGCGGGATTTCTCTTCCATCTTTCCGACCACCAGCTCCTCGAAAATGATGCGGTGAACCTCGCTGCGGTCCGGCTCTTCCGGCACCATCACCTCGATCTCGGCCGCCTGCAGCCGGTCGCGATAGAAGCTCTGCTCCATCGTGTAGCGCGTGCCGAGCAGGCCCACCGTCTCGATCTCCATCTCGACCAGCGCCATCTCCAGCGGATCGGCAATGTGCAGCAGCGGAATCGAGACAGCTGCCTCAATCGCATCGGCACAGCGGTGCATGGTGTTCGTGCACAGCAGCAGGAAATCCGCCCCCGCGGCCTCCACATCCTGCGCCGCCTGTGCCATCGCTGCCTCCAGCCCAGCCCAGTCCCCGCCACGCTGCAAGGCCTCGATGGGACCGAAATCCAGCGAGCGCAGTATGATGTCCGCGCTCGCATGGCCGCCGACCCGCGCCCGCACCGCCTCATTCATCAGGCGATAATAGATGGCGGTGCTTTCCCAGCTCATCCCGCCAATCAAACCAATACGCTTCATTTGAGCCTCGCACATCCAAGAGCCGCTGCGTCGATCGCCGTCGCCGCGCCGCGCAGATCATAACGATCCGTAAACACGCCCCCCGCCTTGGCCCGGCCAGAAACGCTCATGCGCTCGCCGGAACGCATCGCCGCCACGATTCCCGCATCCATCCGCTGATCGGCGGACCACACATCCGCACCACCGCCCAGCAGATCGAACCGCTGGTCACCAATCGCCATCCGCGCCTTCGTGCCATCGGCAAGCGCATGGCTGAGCCGCATACTCACTTGCCCGCGCACCCCAGCACGGGGCCAGTAACCGATTGACGCAAACGGCTTCCACGGCGATTTCTCCCAGCCGCCAGCCAGCGGTTGCGCAATCGCAAAGCAGCGCTTCTGCGCCATATCCCGGAACGCCCCCCAGCGCTGGAACACGCCAAGCACATCGCGTGCCTGCGCAGCCACGGGCGTTAGCAGCGCGCCAGCGATGACCAATAGGAGAGTGGGGTTACGCTTCATGACGCCAAGCCAAAGCGCAAAGCCCCGCTCATGGCAAGCGCAGCGACAATTGCATCCACGGCTTTTTTCTCTCATCTCTTGCCCCTTCCCCCAAATTCGATAAGGAAAGAGGCTCCACGAGCGGACTCCTTCGCTCCGATTCCACAAGCGCTTAAAGAAACGGACACTGAGGGATGAAGGCCACTATCGAACGTGCAACGCTCCTGCGGAGCCTTGGCCATGTCCAGTCAGTCGTGGAGCGTCGCAACACCATTCCGATCCTCTCGAACGTGCTGATTGACGCGACGAGCGACGGCACCATCAAGCTGATGGCGACCGACCTTGATCTGCAGATCATCGAGAATGTGCAGGCGCAGGTCGAAAGCCCCGGCGCCACGACCGTTTCCGCCCACACCCTGTTCGACATCGCCCGCAAGCTGCCAGAGGGCAGCCAGGTGCGGCTTGAGGCGGCAGACGGCAAGATGCTGGTGCAGGCCGGGCGCGCGCGCTTCAATCTGCAGACGCTGCCGCGCGATGATTTCCCCATCATCGCCGAGGGGCCGCTGCCGACCAGTTTCGAGCTGCCCGCCAAGTCGCTCATCGAGATCATCGACAAGACGCGTTTCGCCATCTCGACCGAAGAAACGCGCTATTATCTCAACGGCATCTTCCTGCACGTCGCGGAAGACCCGGCCCCCGTGCTGAAGGCCGCCGCGACCGATGGCCACCGCCTCGCCCGCGTTACGCTGGCCCGCCCGGATGGCGCAGAAAGCATGCCGGACATCATCATCCCGCGCAAATGTATCGCGGAACTGCGCAAGCTGCTCGATGAAGTCGATGGCAGCGTCCGCATCGACCTTTCGCCAAGCAAAATTCGCTTCGACCTAGGTAATGCTGTTCTGACCAGCAAGCTGATCGACGGCACCTTCCCCGATTATAGCCGCGTCATCCCGACCGGGAACGACAAGCTGCTCAAAATCGACCCACGCAGCTTCGAAGAAGGCGTGGACCGCGTCGCGACCATCGCCACCGAGAAGACTCGCGCCGTGAAGATGGCGGTGGAGAAGGACAAGATCACGCTCTCCGTGACCAGCCCTGAAAATGGCACGGCGGCTGAGGAAGTGCCGGGAGATTATTCCTCGGCGCCAATCGAGATCGGCTTCAATGCGCGCTATCTGCTCGACATCCTTGGCCAGCTTGAGGGCGATGAGATCGAGGTCCATCTGGCCGACGCTGCCGCACCGACGCTGATCCGCGAGAGCGAGAAAGCAACAGCGCTCTATGTGCTGATGCCGATGCGGGTGTGAGCGTAAGCTGGCGCTCACAGCGGTCGACTCGCTGTGCGGATGACATAGCCCCCAGCACCCCGTCATCCCGGACTTGATCCGGGATCCCGCTTTTCTTCAAAACGCACCCAAAGGCAGCTGGACCCCGGATCAAGTCCGGGGTGGCGATGGGCTTCCACGTTGCGATACCATTCAGTCTGACGAGATCGAGGTGCACCTAGCCGATGACACTGTGCCCCGGTCTTCCCCGAGAGCGAAACGGCAACGGCGCTCTATGTGCTGATGCCGATGCGGGTCTGAGCATCGGCATCAGCACATAGCGGTCGATTCGCTGAGCCGGTGACGTAGCCCCCAGCACCCCGTCATCCCGGGCTTGACCCGGGATCCCGCTTTTCTTCGCAACACGCCAAAGGCAGCGGGACCCCGGATCAAGTCCGGGGTGACGTTGGGCTTGGATTGCTGCGCTGTTCTATTAAGCCACCCAGCCCACAAACAGAAAAGGCGGACCAACTGGCCCGCCCTTCCCAAATTCTCAAAGTCGCTAAAAAGCTCAGCGCGCCAAAGGTGCCGCAGCAGACGCATCCGCAGGCAAGCCACCCAACTGGCTGACCAGCTTGGTATAAGCATCCAGATAAGCCAGCACGATCACCTGACCGATGGCCGTATCCTGATAGCCGCCGCCCGCTGCACCAGCCAGGCCGCCCCACCAGCCAGCGCCGCCGCCTGCGCCGAAGCTCAGGTCAGACTTGCGATAATAGCCCTCGGTCAGCGCTTCTTCCACGGTCGTGCGCGCATTCACGATGGAGAGCGTCACATTGGCTTCGCTCTTCTTGATGTTGATGCCGCCCGCAATCGCGCCAAGCGTGCTGCGACCAAGGAAGCCGCCAAGCATGCCGCCGATGGCGTTGCCACCGCTATTCTTGTTCGTCGTCACAATGTCTGGCTGCAGGAAGTAATCCGCCGCCTTCACCTGTCCGCGGCCAAGATTGCTGCCGGCCTGCAATTCACCCTGATCGGCCATTGCACGCTCCATCGCGCGGTTCTGCATGGCACGGCCACGGTTCACGAGCACGAAGCAACCGGACTGCTGGATGAACACGCGCAGGATCGCTTCGGGGCTGCCGAGGTTCAGTTCACGCCACCACTGAGTGTCCGGCTCGACAATCGCAACGCTGCCAAGGCTCTTGTAGCAACGCGGAATATTCTGCGTGCCTTTGGACTGCTCCTGGCGTCCGGAAGAGCCCTTTTTGCTCTGCGCCATCACAGGCTGCGCAGCCATCGTCAGCGCGCTGGCGGCCAGCACGAGCTTCGTCAAAGTCTTCATTTTTCCCACCTCACCCCAAAATGCTTGTGAAACCGAGACCCCTTGGCTCGGTCGTCACAGGGCTTTGCATTTATCACAGAGAATGTTGCGCACAAGCTTAACGCGATCGCCTTGCCGCAAATATGATCGCCACCTGTGCCGCCCTGCCGCCACAAGCATTTGCGCAGGGTCTTTGCCGCGCGCCCCCTTACTGCTATCGGCGCGGAATGACCGAACTCGCTCACATCCGTAATTTCTCCATCATTGCCCATATCGACCATGGCAAATCGACCTTGGCCGATCGCCTCATCCAGCGCACCGGCGGCCTGAGCGACCGGGAGATGACCGCGCAAGTCCTCGATAATATGGATATCGAGAAGGAACGCGGCATCACCATCAAGGCGCAGACCGTGCGGCTTGATTACACGGCGAGCGATGGCATCACCTATGAGTTGAACCTCATGGATACGCCGGGCCATGTCGATTTCGCCTATGAGGTCTCCCGCTCGCTTGCGGCCTGCGAGGGCGCGCTGTTGGTGGTGGATGCCGCGCAGGGCGTGGAAGCGCAGACGCTGGCGAACGTCTATCAATCCATCGAGCATGATCATGAGATCGTGCCAGTCATCAACAAGATCGATCTACCCGCTGCCGAGCCTGAGAAGGTGCGCGCGGAAATCGAGGATGTGATCGGCATCGATGCGAGCGATGCGGTGCTGGCCTCGGCCAAATCCGGCATCGGTATCGACGAGATTCTCGAAGCCATCGTCAAGCGCATCCCCCCGCCAAAGGGCGACCGCGATGCGCCGCTTGAGGCGATGCTGGTCGATAGCTGGTATGATCCCTATCTGGGCGTCGTCATCCTCGTGCGGGTGATGAATGGCGTGATCAAGAAGGGCCAGCAGATCAAGTTCATGATCGGCGGCACCGAGCATCTGGTGGATCGCGTCGGCTGCATGCGCCCCAAGATCGAGCAATTGCCGGAGATTGCCGCCGGCGAAATCGGCTTCATCACCGCGCAGATCAAGGACATTACCGAGACGCGCGTGGGCGACACCATCACCACCGTGAAGAATGGCGCCGCCAAGCCGCTGCCCGGCTTCAAGGAAGTGCAACCGGTGGTATTCTGCGGCCTCTTCCCGGTCGATGCCAATGACTTTGAGAAGCTGCGCGACAGCATCAGCAAGCTGCGCCTCAATGACGCCTCGTTCAGTTTCGAGATGGAGACGAGCGCGGCCCTGGGCTTTGGCTTCCGCTGCGGCTTCCTCGGCCTGCTACACTTGGAGATCATTCAGGAGCGGCTGACCCGCGAATATGATCTCGATCTCATCACCACCGCGCCAAGCGTGGTCTACAAAATCCAGCTTTCTTACGGCGCTGGCGACATGGATCTGCACAACCCGGCGGACATGCCGGACGCCAGCCGCATCGATTTCATCGAAGAGCCGTGGATCGAAGCGGTCATCTATGTGCCGGACGAGCATCTCGGCTCGATCCTCAAACTATGTCAGGATCGACGCGGCATCCAGAAGAATCTGACCTATGTCGGCGGCCGCGCGCAGGTGACCTATGAGCTGCCCCTCAACGAGGTGGTTTTCGACTTTTACGACCGCCTCAAGTCCATCTCACGCGGCTATGCGAGCTTCGATTATCATCAGATCGGCTATCGCGAGGGCGATCTGGTCAAGATGAACATCATGGTCAATGCCGAGCCTGTCGATGCGCTCTCGATGATCGTCCACCGCGGCACGGCGGAAGCGCGCGGGCGCGGCATGTGCGAGCGGCTCAAGGATCTGATCCCCCGCCACCTGTTCAAAATCCCCATTCAGGCGGCCATCGGCGGCAAGGTGATCGCGCGCGAAACGATCGCCGCGATGCGCAAGGATGTGACCGCGAAATGCTATGGCGGCGACATCAGCCGCAAGAAGAAGCTGCTCGACAAGCAGAAAGAGGGCAAGAAGCGGATGCGCGAATATGGCAGCGTGCAGATCCCGCAAGAAGCCTTCATCGCCGCGCTACGCATGGGGGATGAGGCGTAAGGCATGGACCTTGACGACCAGTTCCGCCGCTATTTCGGCACCGCAGACCTCGCCGAGGTTCCGCCCGCTGCCGTGAGCGCAGGCATCGAGCATATGCGCGTGGATTTCGGCATGGAGAAAGACCCGGGGCGGCGGTTCGCGCTGTGGTCGATGATGTACATGCTGGGCGATGCGCCCGATCTTGATGTGGCGTTCAAGGACGCCCAGGAGCGCGAATATGCGCGCAATTTCATGGATCTAATCGCGGCGACCGAGACTGAGGACCCATCATAACCACATCCGTCACCCCGGACTTGATCCGGGGTCCCGCTGCCTTTTCCGTACCCGCCGTCAAGAAGAAGCGGGATCCCGGGTCAAGCCCGGGATGACGTGGTCGGTGGGGGCAATCTCTCGCTCACCCAAGCCGCCCCACTCAA
>CBIHKY010000105.1:0-10362 GCA_966205705.1 uncultured Alphaproteobacteria bacterium | reverse complement strand
CAGTCAGGCCAGCCGTCCGCCGCACTGTCAGCCGCTATCAACGCCAAGTTCGGCTCGCTCGATGCATTCAAAACGGCATTCAAAACCGCTGGCACCGGGCGTTTCGGCTCAGGCTGGGTCTGGCTGATCGTCGGCAGCGATGGTCAGCTTGCGATTACCTCGACGCCCAATCAGGATAATCCGCTGATGGACATCGCCGAGGTGAAAGGCACGCCGATCCTAGGCAATGATGTGTGGGAACATGCCTATTATCTCAAATATCAGAACAAGCGCGCCGACTATCTCGATGGCTGGTGGCAGGTCGTCAACTGGAAGACGGTGTCGGATCGATTCGCCGCAGCCACCGCCAAACGCTGAACATTGGGCGCGGCGCGCAGGGAGCGCCGCGCCTTCATTTCGCCCTTGTGACAGGTGGCGCACACAACAAGGGCAATGACAGTCGCCGCAGTTTATGCAATTTCCGCCCGATGCTGGACGACATTCTGCCCTCAACAAAGCGAAACGAGCCGTGAGCAGTGCGCCCAGCGGCTCTGCTGGCAAGACCATCTATCTGCTCAAGCTCGTCGCGGCTGGCCCCCATCAATTTTCATTGGGCGAACTGGCCGAGCGCGCGGGACTGCCCGTCAGCTCGGTGCATCGGTTATTGCAGGAGATGGTGCGCAGTGGGCTTATCGAGCGTGGCAAAGACCAGAGCTACCGCACAGGCCGCGAACTTCACCGTCTTGCCTCGCAAGTCGTTTCAAGATTTGATCTCACCCGCAGCGCGCATCCTCTGCTGGAAAAGCTGGTGGAGGATTGGCAGGAAACCGCCGTCCTGTGCGCCTACAGCCCGGTCGGCCGCAACGCCGTGATTGCCGATGCGGTGTTGACGCCGCATCCGCTGCGCTTTGCAGTGGAGAAGGGTCAGGAAGTCTCGCTGCCCTGGGGGTCGCTTGGGCGAGCAATTTTGGCATTTCTGCCCACCGGCGAAATCGAGGCCGTCATGCGCGGCGCGAAAGCGGGGCCCCTCACCGGCCAGCCGCGCTCGCCGCGCCCGGAAATCCATCAGGACCTCACCGAAATCCGCGCCAACGGGTTCTCGCGCTATTATAATCCGGACAATGACATTGCCGGGATCGCGAGCCCGATATTCGATGGCACCGGTGCAGTGCTCGGTTGCGTCGGCGTGACCATGCCCTCCCAGCGCTATCAGCTTCATATCGAGGATGATCTGGCCGTCGCGGTGCGGGCGGCAGCGAACGATCTGAGCGAACGGGCGTCCATCGCCCAAAATTGACGCTGCCCATTTCCGCATATCGGAAATATCATTCTGAAATTTGGAATATTCTTGAGGCGCACCTGCCTGAGGGCGTAATTGACGATCAGCGTCAATGAAAGGCGCACGACAAAGGCAGAGGGATATGACGCACGTCAGCATTGAGCCTTCGGTTCAAGACTTTGTGAAGGCAAGCGCTGTTACGCTTGATGCCCCTCCACATGCGCAACCCTCCTGCCGTCAGCGCCTTCCCTTCCCCTCATTTTGAAAGTTCGAGCCATGAATGTTGCGCTTTCTCCATCCCCGTCCGCCGCGACCCTCCCGCCGCCAATCGTCGCTGGCCTGCCCATGCCCGAATTCAAGCGGATCACCGTCGAGCCAATTTCCGGCGCGTGCGGCTGCGAGATTGGCGGCGTGGATCTGCGCCAGCCGCTTGATGAGGAAACCGTCGGCGAGATCATGAAGGCCTTCGAGCAGTTCCTCGTCATCGTCTTTCGCGATCAGGACCTCACGCCAGAGCAGCACAAGGAATTTACCCGCCACTTCGGCCCGATCACCGAAATTCCACAGGCGCCGACCTATGGCGGGTTTGATGACATGCAGGAAGTGCGCCGTGAGGCGTATGAGCCAGAGAATGTCGTGCCATCCTTTGAGCATTTTCATACTGACAGCCCGTTTCTCAAGCGCCCTCCGCTCTGCGTCGTGATGCGCGCGCTGGAAGTGCCCAAATGGGGCGGCGATACCGCTTTCTCCAACGGCTATCTGGTTTACGAGCATCTTTCGGATGGCATGAAGAAGCTGCTCGATGGGCTGCAGGTCGTCTATTCGGGCAAGGATCTGTGGGCACGCAATGAGAAGTTGCCGCCAGAAAAGCGCCTGCGTCTGCGGGAAAAGCACGGCTTCACCGAGGAGGAAATGGAGAATATCCAGCCCGCGGTGCGCTTACACCCGGTGACAGGCCGCAAGGCCCTGTTCGCGACATCGGCCTATTTCCAGAATTTCGTCGGCTGGAACAAAGCGGAAAGCCTGGCACTGCTCAACTATCTCCAGAGCCTCGCCCAGCATCTGCAATATCACTGCCGCGTAAAATGGGAGAAGGATACGCTCATCGTTTGGGACAATCGCTTCCTCCTGCACCGTGGCATTCACGACTTCAAAAATGAACGCCGCCACCTCATCCGCACGACCGTGATGGGCGAGCAGCCGATCGGGTCGGCATCGCTAACAGCCTGACATTATAACTAAAGCACCGAGCGACCCTTGCGATTATGCGAGGGCCGCCCGGGCATTTTGTGCGAGACGCTACGCAACGAAAACATTGAGGGAGAGGGACGCATGGCTGATCCAAAGACGGGGACGCAGGAAACCAGTCAGGCCACGATGCCCGGCGACTGGAATTTCGGCGCCATGTATGGCCTGGGCTTCCTCACCATCGTCTCGGCGTTCAACTATCTGGATCGCTCGCTGCTTGGCCTCGCCTTGCCCGCCATCAAGGCGGAGATGCACGTTTCCGATACCGTACTTGGCCTCGTCTCCGGCCTCGCTTTCCTGCTCTTCTACTCCATTCTCGGCGTACCGATCGCCTGGGCGGCGGACCGCTATAATCGGCGTAACATCATCGCATTCGGCTTCGCCTTCTGGAGCCTGATGACGATGGCGACCGGCTGGGTGAGCAATGTGTGGCAGCTTGCGCTCACCCGGTTCCTGATGGGCGCGGGCGAAGCATGCGGCATCGCGCCTTCCAACTCGATCATATCGGACCTGTTCCGCGCCGAGCGCCGCCCCCTCGCATTCTCCATTTTCGGCACGGCGGTCTCCATCTCGTCCATCCTCTTCTTCCCGATCATGGGCTGGGTTGGCTATGCTTATGGCTGGCGCGCGATGTTCGTTGTCGCGGGCATACCCGGTCTCATTCTCGCGCTCGTCTTCGCCCTGACCGTGAAGGAACCAGAGCGCGGCGCATCGGAGGCCAAGCGCATCGAAAAGGCGGCGCGTGAAGGCTTCCGCACGAGCATCGCCTTCCTCGCCAAGTCGCGCGCTTACATCTTCATCGTGCTGGGCGCGACGATGATGGGACTTAACGTGTTCGCCGCCAGCGTCTGGACGCCCACTTTTCTCACCCGCGTTCATGGCCTCACCCTGATCGAAGTTGCAGGCACCACCGGGCCGATCCGTGGCATCTTCGGCGTCGCAGGCGTATTGCTGGGCGGCTTGCTGATCGATCGCATGGGTCGCCGCGCCGCCCATTGGCGCATGACCATTCCCGCCGTAGCCTGCCTGCTCGCTGCGCCTGCGGAACTGGTGTTTCTGCTATCGGACAATCATGCGATCTGGCTCAGCGCTTATGCGGCATCGGCCTTCCTGCTCCTCATCCACCAAGGCCCTATCTTCGCGGCGGTGATGAGCGTTGCGCGGCTGCGGATGCGGGCCGTGGCGACCTCCATCTTGCTGTTTTGCGCGGCGCTGATCGGGCAGGCACTAGGCCCGCTTGTGGTCGGCTATCTCAATGACCTGCTACATCCCAGCCTCGGTGACATTGCCGTGCGCTATTCCATGCTCGTCATCGTCGCCACAGCGATCGCCGGGGGCATCATGTTCCTGCTCGCAGGACGCTATATCGAGGCGGATGCCAAGCGCGCACTGGGCGATGTGCCCACCGATTAAGCGACACAAGCAGGGAAAATCCTTGCTCTCCAACACTTTGATGATTTTAGTCGAAACCTGATCATCATTCGCGCGTTCCATGTGCTGGGATTGCGTGTTGTCGAGGCCAGCGCTCTTTAACGAGGCTCGCCGAGGGGGATTTCTTGACGATCATATTGCCTCGCATCGACGCTGCTGCCTGCTGCATCGGACTCCTGCTCTGCACGACAAGCGCCTTTGCGCAAACATCACCGGCGCCTGTAGAGCAAGAGGCGCAAGGCCCAATCATTCCCGACACTGAATTTGACGCCAGCATCCCACCGATCGATACCGACGCGACCGCGCCGATGGGCTCGGCTGCGGATTGGGAAGCCGAGCAGAAACGCCGCGAAGCCGCCATCCGCGCAGGCGCGACGCCTGCACAGGCCGATGATATACTCGCCGCGCCGGGCGATATCGATCCTGAAATCGACAAGCCTCTGGCCCCGCTGGAAGCCTTCGATGTCGAGCCATTTGACGATAGCCGCTATACCGAAACCGACGACGCCGACGCTGCCAGCCTGACCTATCGCTACACGATCGAGGGCCTTGATACGCTCGATGACAAGTCCGCCGTCGCACCCGTGAGCGGCGCGGATGTGCGCAGTCAATTCGAGAGCCTCTCCGTGCTGGAAGATGGCGACGGCAAGGCCGCCAATGGCGCGATGATCAACGCGCGCATGGAAGAGGATCAAAAGCTGCTGGCGGATATCCTCTCCGGTCAGGGCTATTTCGATTCCACCGTGCGCGGCAGCCTGCAATTGCCCGAACAGGGCAGCAAGGATGCCATCAACGTCATCCTCTCGGTAACGCCCGGCCCGCGCTACAATCTGGGCTCCATTGCGTTCGATGCCCCTGCCGTCGTTCCGCAGGATCTCATCACCAAATCCTTCGTGCCAAAGTCTGGCGAGCCGATCGTTGCCGAGCGCATCCTCGCAGCAGAGGCCAATATCGCGGTTCAACTACCGGAAAATGGCTATCCCTTCGTGAAGGTGGGCGACCGCGATATATTGCTCGATCCCGCTACCCGCGTTGGCGATTATACGCTGCCTGTGGCAACCGGGCCGCGCAGCAGCTTTGGCGATATCGTCAATGGCACAGGCACCGCCGTGTTCGAGCCGGACCATATTGCGAAGATCGCCCGCTTCAAAAAAGGCGAGCTTTACGATAGCCGCAAGATGGATGACCTGCGGCAGGCGCTAGTCGCAACCGGGCTGTTCTCGGTGGTCTCCGTCGAGCCCAAGGCAAGCGGTCAGGCTGCGGGTGATGGCACCGAGCAGGCGATCATCATCGTCAATCAGGAGCCAGGGCCACCCCGCACCCTCGCCGCGCAGGCAGGCTATGCGACCGGGCAAGGCTTCAAGCTGGAAGGCAGCTGGACGCATCGCAATTTCTTCCCACCCGAGGGCGCGCTGATCGCACAGGCCACGGCAGGCACGCAGGAGCAAGGCGCGGGTGTCTCCTTCCGTCGCTCCAATGCTGGCAAGCGCGATCGCAGCGTAGAGCTTGGCATCGATGCCCGGCGGAGCGATTTCGATGCCTATGAGGCGCTGACGGGTCGGCTTTATGGACGCGTATCATACGACAGCACGCCCATCTGGCAGAAGCGCCTGACCTATAATTACGGCTTCGAAATCATCGGCACCAGCGAACAGGATTATGATTTCGCCGCAGGCGAGCGCCGTCGCCGCACCTATTATGTGCTGGCACTGCCGGGGCAAGTAACGTTCGACACCTCCAACTCGCTGCTCGACCCCACCAAAGGCTTCCGCATCTCCGCCCGCCTCTCGCCAGAGGCTTCGCTCGGCAGCGGCACCCAGACTTATGGGCGCGGCGTGCTGGAAGGCACCGGCTATTATCCCGTGGCGGATAATATCGTCATCGCCGGTCGCGCCCGTGTCGGCATGATCGCCGGTGCCGACCGCGAACAGATTGCGCCCTCGCGGCGCTTTTATGGCGGCGGCGGCGGCTCGGTGCGCGGCTTTGGCTATCAGGAGCTTGGCCCCAAAGACCCGGACAATCGCCCCATCGGCGGACGCAGCCTCGTCGAGGCAGCCGCAGAAGTGCGCTACCGCTTTGGCGATTATGGCGTCGTCGGCTTTGTCGATGCAGGCCAGGTTTATACCAGCCAAATCCCCGGCTTTAACGACTGGCGCTACGGCGTGGGCATTGGCGGGCGCTTCTATACCAACTTCGGCCCGATGCGGCTGGATGTCGCGACGCCGCTCAACCGGCAGCCGGGCGAATCCCGTGTGTCCATCTACGTCTCTATCGGTCAGGCATTCTGATGGCGCAGATCGACACCATGACAGCCGAGCCAATCCAGCTACGCAAGGCCAACTGGCCCAAGCGCATCCTCATTGGCATCGGCGCGCTGCTCGCTTTCCTGCTACTGCTCGTCGCTGGCATCTACCTGTGGCTCGGCAGTGATAGCGGTCGCGGCTTCATCGCGCGGCAAGTCGAAGCGCTGACATTCGAAAATGGCATGGCGATCAATGTCAGCGCCATCGATGGCTCGATTTTCGGCACGATGCAGCTGCGCAATGTCGCGCTGCGCGATCCCAAGGGCGTCTTCCTGAGTGCACCGCGCATCGATATGGATTGGCGGCCCCTCGCCTATCTGAGCAACCATGTCGACATCCGCACGCTCGTCGTCCCGCAGGCGCGCCTGCTCCGCTCACCCGCGTTCAAGGCAACACCGCCCAGCGAGGGGCCGCTGCTGCCTGATCTCAATATCGATGTGAACCGGCTCGATATCGGACGCTTCCAGATCGACCCCGCCGTGACCGGCCAGCGCCATCTGCTCGGCCTGCAGGGCAGCGTGCATATCGCCGATCAACGCGCCCAGATCAAAGCCAATGGCCGCGCCTTTGCCGCGCCCGGCGTGGCAGGCGGCGATCAGCTCGCGCTCATCCTTGATGCGGTGCCGAACGACAACCGTCTCGATCTCGACCTCAAGGTCAACGCCCCCGCCAACGGCCTCGTCGCTAGCTATAGCGGCGTCGCCCAACCCCTCGCCCTCAGCATCGCAGGCAAGGGCGACTGGAAGGCCTGGAATGGCCGCGTCACAGGCGATCTCGGCGCGCAAAGCCTCGCCAATGTCGCCGTGACGGCGCGCAACGGAACCTTCGCCATGCGCGGGCCGATGCGCCCCGGGCTGCTCATCCCCGGTGCAGGCGGCAATCTGCTGGAGCCGGAGACGCAGGTCGATCTGACCGCCGCCGTTGCCGAGCGGCGCGTGCAGTTGCGCGGTGGGCTCTCCAATGCAAACTTCACGCTCGCCACAAATGGCCTTGTCGATCTCGCCGCAAGCCGCATGGAAAATCTGCAGATCAATTTCAAACTGCTGCAGCCCGGCTCCATCGCAGAGAATCTGCGCGGCGCGGATGTCGCTGCGAACGCCACGCTCAATGGCGCCTTCATCGCGCCACAGATCAGTTATGCGCTAAGCGCCCGCCAGATCGGCTTTGGCGCAACGCAAGTCGATGGCCTGACCGTTTCGGGCAGCGCCGCGCTGGACAAGGATCAATGGCGTATCCCCGTGGTCGGCCAGGCGCGCCGGATCAGCGGCGTGAATGCCAGCATCGAGCCCCTGCTCGCCAATGTGCGACTGAACGGCGATTTTGCTTATGCCAACGGTCGCCTGCTCTCCGACAATCTGAAAATCCGCTCAGACCGGATCGACGCCACCGCCATCATCGTGGCGGACCTCAACACAGCCCTTTACACTGGCGCGCTCAATGGCCGCGTGAACGGCTATCAGGTCGAAAGCGTCGGCATATTCAACCTCCAGACCAACATGGATTTGAAGACCGGCGCCAATGGCTATTTCAAGCTTGGTGGGCGCGTCACCGCGCGGTCCACAAGGCTCCTCAATGATGGCGTGCGCACTTTCCTAGGCGGCAACGCACTCATCGTCGCGGATATTGGCTATGACAGCAATGGCATCGCCAGCCTCGATCGGCTGAGCGTCGCAGCGCCCGATTTCCAGCTGACGGGCGGCAAGGGTCGCTACGGCACGGATGGATCGGTGCGCTTCACCGCGCGCGGCAACTCCACCCAATATGGACCCCTCGGCGTCGATGTCACCGGCACCGTCGATCGCCCCGTTGTCCGCATCGCCGCTGCTCGGCCCGGCGTCGGCGTCGGCCTTGCCGATGTCATCGCGAACATCCGGGGTAATAATGGCACCTATCTGGTCGATGCGACCGGCAACACCGATTATGGCCCGCTGACCGCCAATGTCGCGGTCATCACCGCAAGCGGGCCGCTGGCGATCGACGTGCGGCAGGGCACCAGCATTGCAGGCGTTGGTCTCACCGGACGCATGATCCAGACGCGCGCCGGGCCTTTCCAGGGCGGGCTACTCGCAAATGGCGCAGGCATTAATGGCCGCGTCGATCTCTCCTCCTATGAAGGCGTGCAACGTGCGCTGATTGACGCAACGGCGACAAATGCAAGCCTGCCGGGCAGGGTCGGCCTCACCGTGGATCGCGCCATCATCAAGGCCGATGCGATACTCTACGAGCAGCCGCAGCTGACCGCCGATGTGCAGATGGCGGGCACGCGCATGGGAGAACTCACCATCGCAGGCGCCCGCGCCACCGTGAATTATCGCAATGGCGCAGGCCAAGCCAAGCTTCTGGTCGAGGGCCGCACCCGCTATCCCTTCCGCGTCGCCGCCAATGCTATGCTCGAGCCATCGCTGTGGCGCATCGCACTGGATGGCCGCCTCAACGGCATCAATGTCAAAACCCGCAACGCCATGCAGATCATTCCGGGCAAGGAGGGCTACACGCTGCGCCCCGCAACGCTCGGCATTGGCGATGGAACGCTCCAGCTGGCGGGCCGCTATGGCAATGGCATGGCGTTGCAGGCGCGGTTGAAGGACGTAAACCTCGCGCTCGCCAATCCCTTCGCGCCGGGCCTCGGCCTCGGCGGCATGGCAAATGGCAGTGTGGATTTCACGCAAACGTCGGACAGCGCTTTCCCCAGTGCAGATGCGCGAGTTAAGATTGACGACTTCACCCGCACGAGCCTCGCTGCCGTCTCCGAGCCGGTCGATGTCAATCTGGTTGGGCGCCTTGAACCACAGGGTGGCCGTGCATCCGCCATCATCCGCCGCCGTGGCGCTGCCATCGGTCGCCTGCAAGTCGGCCTGCAACCCCTGCCCGCTGGCACCGGTTCATGGACGACCCGACTGCTCGCCGCACCGCTCTCCGGTGGCGTGCGCTACAATGGCCCCGCCGATGTGCTCTTCTCACTCGCCGCCTTGCCGGACCAGAGCCTCAAAGGACCCATCGGCCTTGCCGCCGATTTCCGTGGCCGTGTGAACGCGCCGCAGCTTACCGGGGTCGTGCGGGCCAACACATTGGTCTATGAGAATGCCCAATATGGCACCCGCCTGACAAACATGGCGGTGCGCGGTCGCTTTACCAATGATCGGCTGCAGGTCGAAAGCCTCACCGCGACGGCAGGCGCTGGCACGGTGAGCGCCAGCGGCTTCGTCTCGCTCAATTCCGAGCAAGGCTATCCCATCCAGCTTGGCATCGACATGCAAAATGCGCAGCTTGCACGCGGGCAGGATCTTGAAGCGCGCGCCACCGGACAAATCCGCATCGTGAATGGCGCAGGCCAGCAACCCACCATAAGCGGGCGCATTGCGCTTCCCGAAACACGCTATCGCATCGTACGGCAAGGCTCTGCCGAAGTCCCAACGCTCACCGGCGTGCGCCGCAAGCCAGCGCTTGGCCGCGAGCGGATTAGCGGTGCGCCCGAACCGATGCAGAGCATCCCCGCCGATTGGCGTCTCGATGTGCAGGTCGTGGCCGAGAACAAAATCTACGTCACCGGCATGGGCATCGAATCCGAATGGGCGGCGGACATGAAGATCGGCGGCACCAGCGGCGCGCCCCGCATCACAGGCGGCATCCGCCTTGTGCGCGGCACGCTTGGTTTTGCAGGTCATTCCTTCGATCTGCAGGAAGGCCGCATCACCTTCAATGGCGGCGACATGACCAACCCCGAACTGCGCATCGTCGCGAGCGGTGAGGTTGAGGATGTGACAATCAACATCACCATCACAGGCTCTGCTGGCGATCCACAGATTGCCTTCAGCTCCACCCCCGCCCTGCCGCAGGATGAACTGATGTCCCGCATCCTCTTCGGCAATTCCGTAGGTGAACTGAGCGCCATTCAGGCGGTGCAGCTCGCCTCTTCGCTCAACAGCCTGCGCGGTGGAAAGGGCGGCCTCAATCCGCTCGGCGTGCTGCAATCCGCCAGCGGCATCGATCGGCTGCGTATTCTCGGCGCAGATAAGGATACGGGGCGCGGCACCTCGCTCGCGGTCGGCCAATATATCAGCAATGATATCTATGTGGAGATCGTGACCGATGCGCGGGGCTTCACCGCAACACAGCTTGAGT
>CBIHKY010000104.1:0-10694 GCA_966205705.1 uncultured Alphaproteobacteria bacterium | reverse complement strand
GTCAGTGCCTTTCAGCCCGACATGAACTGTCACCGCATTTGCACGCCAAAACGGGACATTTCCGTAAATCCCACGCCGCTAATTGCGAGAGCAAAAGCTTCCACATTCCAAAGCTTGCTGTAGTCCCCACGAACATTCGATCGTGGTCCTCGTCGTGGGCGATGAATGCATGGCTGCCATTAGGAAGGCCGGTGCAACATCGAGCGTCGGCTTTGTTGGCAACTTCCACAAGGTTTGGTCGATACGGGATGCCCGGAAAAGACGAGGGTCGGCTTGCTGGCCTTAACCACCCGCGAGTTACGATCATGGTGTCCAAGGTGCAGCCAAGTGCGTCCGCAGCCACGATTCTCACTAAATGAATCCGTGGCTATTTCGCACCGATTTTGATCAAGACCACGCTCCGAGCCTCGCCTGTTCTCGCATGGCCTCGATAAATACGCGAACTGCGGGCATTGCCGCCCGACCGGGATCGTAGAGAAGGCTTACCGGCATGGGGGAAGGAGCATGATCCGCCAGCACCTCCACCAATTGCCCGTCCGCGATGCGCGGGGCAGATTGGTAGCTCAGCACATTGGCGAGCCCCACGCCCGCCTCAGCGGCAGCGATGGTCGCATCGAT
Source organism: uncultured Alphaproteobacteria bacterium (assembly GCA_966205705.1). Lineage (GTDB taxonomy): Bacteria > Pseudomonadota > Alphaproteobacteria > Sphingomonadales > Sphingomonadaceae > Sphingobium. The sequence goes on along the minus strand of CBIHKY010000104.1, from coordinate 10,076 downwards.
GCTGTTGACTGTCAGGCGGGGGACCACCTCGACGGTCCTGTCGCCCCGTGCACCGAACTGCCATGCGCTGCCGACGCGTGCTCCGCTGCCCAGGATAGAGTCGTGGCTGGCAAGGCTGGAAGGGTCGGCAGGCACGCCATGTTTGGCGAGATAGGCTGGACTTGCCACGATGGTCTGCCGGACCGAGCCGATCGTCACGACGCGCAGCATACTGTCCGCCAGCGCCCCAATCCGCACTGCCACGTCGATACCCTCCTCGATGATGCGGACATTGCGGTCGAGCAGCATCATGCGCGCGTTCAGGCCCGCGTGGCTCGCGAGCAGCGCATTGATGACTGGTAAGACATGCAGGCGCCCGAACATCACCGGCGCGGTCACATAAAGCTGCCCGCGCGGCACGGACCGCCCGCCCATGGCAATCTGCTCCGCCTCACGCAGGTCTGCCAGTATCCGCCGCGCACGGTCGAGCAAGACCGCCCCCTCGTCCGTCAATGACACCGCCCGCGTAGAACGATGGAACAACGTCACGCCAAGATGCCGCTCCAGCGCCGCGACCGCACGCGTGACGGCGGGCGGCGATATGTTCAATGCCCGTGCCGCTGCCGCAAAGCCGCGCTGCTCGGCCACGGCGACGAAGACGGAGAGGCTCTCAAAGCGGTCCATTATTCCTCATAATGAAATAGTGAACATCAATCATCGCCGATTATCACGTCATGAGCAACGGGCTATATCTCTTCCATGGCGCAGACATTTCTCCATACTTTCTTCGGCCCCGGCGCCCGCGCCATGCAAGTGGCAGCGGGATCACGCGCATCCTATGCCCGCATGGAAACGGGCGCGGGACCGGTCGACATGCTGACAGCGCGCGAGCTAGATTTCATCGCCGCCCGTGACAGTTTCTACATGGCGAGCGTGTCCGTGGATGGCTGGCCCTATGTTCAGCATCGCGGCGGCCCTGCAGGGTTTCTCCGCCATATCGAGGGCAATCGCATCGGGTTCGCGGATTATCGCGGCAACCGACAATATCTTTCCGCCGCACATTTTGCAGCTGACGACCGTGTCTCGCTGTTCCTCATGGACTATCCGAACCGCCGCCGCCTCAAGATCATCGGTCATGCCTATTCCAGCGAGGATCCAGCGGACATCGCCCCACTCATGCCGCCTGACTATGCTGCCGAGCCGGAGCGTGTATTTCTGATCGACGTCATCGGATTTGACTGGAACTGCCCGCAGCACATCACGCCGCGCTTCACAGAGACGGAGGTGCGGCGCGCTTCCCAACCCCTCATTGACGAGATCGCGGCGCTGCGTGCCCGCATCGCCCAACTGGAAGGAACAGCATCATGACCGGCAAACTCACTCAAGGCGTCCATCATGTCGGCCTCACTGTGCCCGACCTCGATCAGGCGCGTGCGTTCTTCTGTGGCACGCTGGGTTTCGCTGAGGTGGGCGGCGTGCCCGACTATCCATCTATCTTCGTGTCAGACGGAGCGATCCTGTTGACATTGTGGCGCGCAGCGGACCCGTTGATTGCCCGAGCCTTCGACCGGCGCGCCAACATAGGCCTCCATCATCTCTCGCTGTCGGTCGCCGACGATGCCGCGCTGGAGGCGGCATGGGAGGCGGTGACAGCGCATCCGGAGGTGGTGGTCGATGCGGCGCCTGGTCCCATCAGTTCGGGGTCGTCGACGCGCCATTTCCTCATCTTCATTCCCGGTGGCATTCGCCTTGAGTTCGCCCCCCCTTTGCTTGAAAGGACCTTGCCTGATGTCGCGCCCGCCCCTCCCGCCGTTCACCCATGAGACCGCATTGCAAAAGGTTCGCGCCGCCGAAGATGGCTGGAACAGCCGTGATCCCGCGCACGTGGCGCTTGCCTACACCGAGGACAGCCAGTGGCGGAACCGGTCCGAGTTTCTTGAGGGGCGAGATGCCATCATCGCTTTCCTGACCGCGAAGTGGAACCGTGAGCAGGACTATCGGCTGATCAAGGGTCTGTGGGCCCATGACGGCAACCGGATCGCGGTGCGCTTCGCCTATGAATGGCATGATGATGCAGGCGCCTGGCATCGCTCCTATGGCAATGAGAATTGGGAGTTCGCGACCGATGGCCTGATGGCGCGCCGGATCGCGAGCATCAATGACCTGCCGATCTCCGAGAGCGAACGTCTGTTCCGCTGGCCGCTCGGGCAACGACCGGAGGACCATCCTGGATTGGACGAACTTGGGCTGTAGGTTCTAAGGCGCGTATAAAGGGTCGGAGGCCATCGACCACCTTACACCGTTTCCGTGCACCGCCGTGACCGTCAACTCACGCCCAAACCTGCCGTTGGCATATGTTTGAGCAAACGGGCAGAAGCCAGCAACAAAGCACGCAGTGCGTGATAAATCACCCACTCGTTAGCTGCCGCTAGTCAATTTGTGATGCAGGATTTCAAACGGCCTCGAGCATCCGACGAGGATTTAGACCTCTATTTTTTCCGAAAGAGTTAGCACCATATCTGTATCGAATTCGAGAAACGCACTGGGGTGGGGGACGTGGAAGAGCTTCGCCTTAAAAATCGCCGAGCCTGTCGAGCCGCTTGCCTAACTTTTTCCCTACAAGATCTTCCTTCGCCTTCGGTAGACAGCCGTTATGTTTAAGGAGAATAGTCGCTCTTAATTCATCGCGCCGCAAACGTCGTTGGCGACGTTGCACCCTTCATCTTGAAGATTGTCGCCAAAGCTTCGATCTCAGGCAAAATATAGACAATGCCCGTTGTCGCTCTGAACGCTGGCGCAACAATCTCATCATAGAAGGTCGGCGGAACATTGATGCATCCATAGGAAATGCGATTGTCGAGCGGTGTCGGCGAGGCTAGCCGATCAAACCGCTTGTCGGCCTGACTGCCCTTGACGATGCGGTGCAGCGAGAGCGCGGACTCATAATCCACCCACAGAATATCCTGCACAAGGTCATGGCCGAGCGACGCCGTGAAGCGACCCGCCGGCGTTGTCCGCTCATGGGGCAGGATTGTTTTGAGCGGGCGAGAGCCGATGCCGGGAACAGAGCCATCGCCGCGCTCAAGTCCAAGCAGCACCGGCGCACTGCCGATCAGTCGGTGCTTGCCGTCAAACACATGAATCGTCGCCGCAACCTTGTCGACAATGATGAACGGTAAGCCCTTATTATCGCGCGATGACTCGATCCACCGCTCAAAGCTTTGCACATCAGCGGAGGTGGCTGGCACTGGCGTGGCTGCCCTGACGGCCAAAACACTGGCCGACTGAGCACTGACAGACTGAGCGCTGGCCATGAGCACCGCGATCAGCGCCCCGCCAATCGGCTGGGCCGCGCGGGAGCCAAGCTCCAGCCACCTCATCACGAGGCTCCAGGCTTGCGCTGCCGTCAATTGCGCGCCGGCTTGCGAGGATACACCGGGACAGCAGGCGCAACCGGCGCTTCATCCTCTAGCGGCACGATATTGTCGACAGGCTGCTCAACCAAAGGCTCTCGCACCTCCTCCAGCGATGCAAGCTGCGTATCCGGCATCCTGATGCCCTGTTCGGCAATGGCATATCCCACGTCCGATGCTGGCGCATCATCCCAGCCCGTCACATTGCTTTCCCACGGCATCATGCCATTGACCCATACGGCCCTATCCGTTGGCGACCCGTCGATATCGGGAACCGGCACAAACGGGATTGGTGTGACGACTGGCGTCACGCCGGGAAGTAACACGACAGGCGTCTGTCCAGGAACTAACGCGATCGGCGTTACCGTGACGCCGGGCGTCGATCCGGGCACGATCGTGATCGGCGTCGGCGAGGGCACCAATATGATCGGCGTCGGCGTAAGTGTCGTTACAGGCGTTGGGCCGGATGTCGCGGTGATGCTACCTGTGGTCCGCGATCCCACGACGCAGCAACCATCTGCAAGCGCATAACGACTGGCATTCGCACCGCTCAGGCCATAGCCGCTATAGGTCACGCCGATGACGGTGCCCGGCGCCGACTGATCGAACACCGCCGTCGCGCCCGGCCCGGCAACGAGCGAGACGCCCGCTGGAAGTCCGGACAATGCAGTGCTGTTGAAGCCGGAAAGCACAGCCGTAGTTGTTCCGTCAAATGCCTTGGTCACGCTCGGAAAGAGCAGCATGCGCTGATCGAGTGACGCGCCTTCTGTCAGCACGAAGTTGGTCGAATAGTCTGTAGGCGCCGCATAGGAGACGGGGTTGTAATAGATGCGCGCGGGCGCCACCGTCACGGTCGTAGGCGCAGTTAGTGGCGCATAAATCAGCGTGCCGCCGCTCGCGCCGGGACCCGAGCCATCCGCGCCAGCAATCATAGTGAGCCCCACCGGAAGGCCAAGGCTCTGCGACGGGATCGTGCTGCCACGCGTGAGCGTCACCGCATCCTCGATATGCACATCATGACCCGCACACAGCCGGATATTGCCATCCGTCGTGGTTAGCGCGTGGAAAACGCGAATGTCGCGCCCGCCGCTCAGCGATATGCTGCCGTTCACAGTCGTCAGCGGCGCATTCACATTCACATCGCGCCCGCAGCACACGACGATATTGCCCTTCGTCGCGCTGATCGACTGATTGATGATCACATCGCGAAAGGCGTTGAGCGTCAGGGTCGTCGGCGTGCCGGATGCCGTCCATGCAATCGGATCATTGATGAAGATGTCACCATTGCCGCCGGTGAGATCGCCGGAAAGCGGAATGGTGCTGATGACGACATTGTTGGTCACAAGCTGGGCCGACAGCGTCGCGCCGGAAATATTGCCGCCCGCGCCCACGATGAAATCCGCCGGATCGATCAGCCAGGTGCCGGTGGTGCCGGAAGAGGCGGACGTATCTATCCGCGCCTGATCGGAAATGCTCACATGCGCCGCCGATGTCTCGATGAAGCCGCCATTGCCGCCGCTTGGCGCGCCGGCATCCAGCACGCCCTCGACGGTCACGGTGCCGCTGCCCATATCGCCCAGCAACATGATGCGGCCATCGCGACTACCCATGCTGCGCGCCTCGACCACGCCTGTATTGTTGACGGCCGTCCGCAACAGCGCGCCAGCTGCCTGCGCCGTCATCAGCACTTGCCCGCCATTGGCCCGAACCAGTCCGCCATTCTGCACGAGCGCATTCACCGCGCCCTCATTGATCGCAACGTTGAGCAGGCCATCGCCCGCCACATCGAGCGTGACGGCATTGCCTGCAGCAAGCGCAACCGTGCCCATATTGGCGCGGATCACACCCTGATTGTCGACACGCGCGCCGAGCAGCGCGACATAGCCGCCATCGGCTTTGATCTCGCCCTCATTGAGCACCATGCCGCCATTGCCGGTAAAGGCATAGCGCCCGGCCATGAAGTCGGCATCCGTGATGCTGAGCGTCGAGGCGACAAGTCCGCCGACATTTACCGATGCACCCCGGCCAAACATGATGCCATTAGGATTGACGAGGAACACTTTGCCATTGGCAGACAGGCTTCCAAGGATTGCCGATGGGTTGGCACCGACCACCCGGTTAAGGGCAACCGCACTGCTATTGGGCTGATTGAAGACGACGCTTCCGCCCTGCCCGATCGAGAAGGACTGCCAATTGAGCACGGCATTCTGGCTCGTTTGATTGACAGTCAGCGTGCCAGGCGTAGCGCCGAGCGATGCCGACCCTGCCGCTACGGAGCCTCCGGTCGGGAGCGTCTGCGCCTGCGCAGCGCCCATCCCGAACAGCGGCATGGCAAACAATGCAGAAACACTGGCGAGCCGCACAAGAGCGCTCGAACCAAACAGCCTTGTCTTGCGACGATTGATGCTGATCATAGTGAAAATCCTTTTGCGCATAAGGGTGCGCGGCCCAGGCATGTGCGCCCGCTCGTCAAAATGTTTTCACGATCTGAACCCAGAAGCGTCCATCGCGATCGGGTGCGGAGATGGCGGGGCCAGTGCCCAGCTTGCGCGCATAGCTGCCCTTGAGCATCAGACCATGCGGCCCGGTCCAGCTGATGCCCGCGCCATAGCCGCTTCGCGCCGCGCTGTTCGGGCCGATGAACCAAGGGTCTTTGGCGTAACGCACCTTGCCGGTATCGACGAAGGCGGACAGCTCAAAATTGCCGGGAAGCTTGTCACGCTGCCCACCCAAATTCAGCCGCGCCTCGGCTGTGGCGACATAGCCGCTGTCGCCAAAGGCCTCCCCCTCGGGATAAGCCCGCACGCCATAAGCGCCGCCAAGCTGCATCTTCTCCGAGCTGTCGAGATTATCGAGCGCATATTGGCCGCGCACTGCGCCGTAGAGCGAGAATGGCCCGGCGATCTGCTGGGCGCGTGCCAGGCTGCCCTGCACCTTGTTGAACTTGCCCGCCGTGCGCGCTGTCAAGGCATCGGCAATGCGCTCAGGCGCGCTGCGGATGTTGAGATGACCTGTGGTCCAACTTGCGGAATAGACAGTCGATCCGCCAATACCGTCGAGAAAATCACCGGCCAGCCCAAAGGTGCCTGCCTTGATCCTCTTGTCCGATTGGCTCGCAAAAAGATCAATGTCGTCGCGCAGCATCTTATAGTCGAAACTGGCAAGCCCATAGAGATTGGCGCGGCGTGAACGGATCAGCGGATAACTTGCGTAAGCGCTGAAAATATCCGCGGTGCCCGAGCCATCAAGCGCATCGAACTCGCGGCCGAGCGAATAGCGCAGATGCGCATAGGCTACGCCAAAAGTCAGCGGGCCGATGGGCGCCTGATAGGATGCGCGCCCATAAGCGAGGCCAGCATCGGAGGCGAGCACGCGCAGGCTCAGCATATCGCCGATGCCTGCGGGATTATTCACACCGATCGTGCCGCCAAAGCGATATTCGCCCGTGTAGCGGCTTCCGGCATTGTCCGCTTCCAGATTGCCGCTGATGAGCTTGCCGGGCGTCAGATCGATGACCAGATCGCTCGTGCCGAGCGCGTCGCCGGGCGCGAGCGTTGCACTCGTTTTTACGCCGGGAATATCGGAGAGCAGAAGCAGACGGCGTTCGAGCTTTGCATTGGATACCAGATCGCTGGGCTTGAGGCCCTTGATGATTCCTTGCGGCACATAATCGGCAAGGCGCGCGCCATTGTTCAGGCTGATCCGTCCATATTGACCTTCCAGCACCGTGATCGTCAGTGTGCCATCCTGCACATCCTGCTCAGGCAGATAGGCCTGCGCCAGGAAATAGCCGCGGGCATGATAATATTGGGAGATGCGCGTCGCGAGATCGCGCAGCTGCGCGAATGTGAGCGTGGCGCCGGGCGTAAAGCCCGATGTCGCGATGAGCTCGGCTTCGGGAAATAATGTCTGCCCGGTGACGCTGAGCGTCTGCACGGGAACAGCGACACCACCGGGCGCTACAGGAGAGGCGCTTGCCGGGTGGCGGACAAGATCTGGCTCGACCTTCTCGGGAGCGGGAGTCTGGGGCAGTTGCTGAAGCTGGGTGCCAGCGCTTGGGATCTGCTGTGCGTATCCTATCTGGGTGGTTGCGAGGAGGGCGAACGCAAGGTGGCGGGATTTGAGCATGGTCGTCTCGATTGCTGGCGCGTCATCAGAGCGTGGTCACCTCAAGCAGCGTCGAGGTGATCACGTAGAATAGATGCGCGGCCAAATGCTACGTCGACCGGGGCCCCTCAGCGACCCGGCAGAAGCCGAATCGAAATTGTGACCATCAAACAATAAGCTGGAACTGCTTTAGGACTGATTAAGAAAAGCGGCCGAAAGCCCGGATTCAGCGGGCGTGAAAGATATGGCGCATGCTCCGTCCTTTCTCCTGTTAACCACGCTTTCTATCCCATGATTTGTGTAGCGGGAGCGCCTGAATAGCTGGGGGCTCGCCGCAAACGGACCTTCCGGAGTTCCGCAATTGTGGCCTCTATAATTTGAGCGCGCCGGCACGCAACGGCTTAGCGATCAGCAGCTGTGGGTCGGGAGCGGTTGTAATGCGTTCTTAACTCGTGACCGATAATCTCATAAATCGCTCTTTTCCAGGATGGTCGCGATGTGAGCAGATTCTTCAGTTCTCTTCGGAACGTGGCCCAGCAATCTGAAGCGGCGCTGCGAGAACAATATGCGAGTTTGCAAAAGCAGATACCGCTGATGTATCTGTTGATGTTTCTTAAGGTGGTGTGTTTGGGCATTGTTACGAGCCGCGAAGGATCCTTACTACTTAGTTTTGGAGTGCCGCTTGTCCTCTCCGTCCTTGTCGCGGTGCGTGCGATAATTTGGTTACTGCGACGTAATCGGCAAGTTACCCTTGATCAAATATCGAGATACCTTCGAGGCACAGTTGTTGTTTCAGTTCTGTTGAGTGCCGCCTTTGGCGGTTGGGGACTGCTTCTCTACAATGCCGGTGATGTAACTCAGCATATCTCCATCGCTCTATACATTTTTGTCGGCTCAATAAGCTGCTGCTATTGCCTACAAGCGCTGCCCTTAGCCGCACGGTTTGTTTTGCTGTTTGGCGCCATGCCTGTGACCTTCAGATTGTTGATATCCAACGACTGGTACCTCGTAGGTATTGGGATGAATTTCATTCTCGTCGCGGTCGTTATTTTACGCACAATCATTACAAGCCGTTCTGCGGTATCTGAAGTTCTTCGTTCCCGTTCTGAATTGTCCACTTTGTTCCAGGCGCTTCAAAAGAGTGCCGAACATTATAGATACTCCGTAGAACTGAACCCGCAAATTCCCTGGATAAGCGATAGAGAAGGGCAGATCCTTGAGCTGAGCCCCAGATGGGCCGCTCTTACAGGGGTGAATCTTGAAGAGGGGCTCGGTTGGGGCTGGACAGCATCTGTGCATGCCGAGGATCTTCCGCAAGTCATTGAAACGTGGCAAGCGGTCCTCGTCGGTGGACAACAGGCACGCGCCGATGTGCGCTACCGGCTGCGGCATTCGGACGGGAGCTACCGGTGGTGCCGCGCCCGTGCCAACCCTCGCGTGGATGACGGTGGCACAGTTGTCAGCTGGTACGGAAATCTTGAAGATATTCATGACCAGGTTACGGCAGAATTTAAGCTGCGGGAAAGCGAAGAGCGCTACCGTCTCGCATCGCACGCGACGAACGATCTGATCTGGGACTGGTCACATGAAACGGATCGGGTTGAATGGGCGGGCGGCGTGGATGGAATTTTTGGCTATCCTTTAGGGCCTGACGGAACAACCATGAGGTGGTGGACGAGCCACGTTCACCCTGAGGATCTGCCAAAAGTTCAAAATGTGTATGACCGCCTTCTGAAGAATGAAATTGATCATTGGAGCCACGAATATCGATTTCTGGCCGCTGATGGATCCTATGTTTATCTTTTCTCGCGGGGCTCGGTGGTTCGTGACGGGAGCGGAAAAGCCCTCCGTTCAATCGGTGCTTTGATGGACATCACAGCAGCCAAGCAGGTTGAAGAGGATTTGCGATGGGCGGCAAATCACGACACGCTTACGCGTCTTCCGAACCGGAAGCTGTTTTCCGAGAGACTTGAAATAGCGCTGACTAAAGCGGCAGCGGATGGTTCATGTGTTGGCGTAACCGTTATCGATGTAGACGGGTTCAAGCTCATTAACGACAGCCTCGGGCATTCTGCAGGCGATCTCGTTCTGAAGGCCGTCGCCTCTCGTCTGCACGCCAATATACCTGAGGATGCAACGGTTGCACGCCTTGGGGGCGATGAATTCGCAGTCATAATGCAGGACCTTACGCCCGCCGATGCACGCGCCTCCACAGTGGCTGGTATTTTGGGTGGCATTGCTGATGCGCTCAAGATCGAAGAGGGGGTGATGACCATCAGCGTCAGCGCAGGCGCCGCGTTGTGGCCAAAGGATGGCGCGACGGCAGAGGACATACTCAAAAGCGCTGATTTGGCGCTCTATGCTGCGAAAGCAGAAGGGTCAGGCGTTGTACGAGGTTTTAAACCCGCAATGCGCGATGCACTCGAAAGCAGGAAGGTCATGTTGCGCAATGCGCGGGACGCCCTGGATGATGACCGCATCATTCCTTTCTACCAACCCAAAGTCTCTTTCAAGACTGGCGAAATCGTTGGATTCGAAGCGCTGTTGCGCTGGCACGATCACCGGCGAGGCCTGCGA
>CBIHKY010000103.1:0-10773 GCA_966205705.1 uncultured Alphaproteobacteria bacterium | reverse complement strand
GAGCTGAGCGGACGGTTGCGCTACGAGGTGTCGCGCAAGTTCGCGCCCTATATCGGCTTCGTCTGGGAGCGCGCATTTGACGGCACGGCCGATTTCCGTCGCCTGCGCAGGGAAGGGCCTTCCGAACACAGGCTGGTGATCGGCTTGCGCGCCTGGTGGTGATCCGCGGATGGCCACTCGAGGGATCGACCGCGAACGCGCCGCGTGACAAGGCTGGATCGCAAGCCAACGGTCGCTGGCCGGCCTCCTTTTTCGTCTTGTTGCTCGCGGCGGCTGCGGCGTCGGCGGGACAGACGGCCATTCTCGCCTTCCTTCCGGCACTGGTCGACCCGGCTCGTGGCGCGCTATCGTCAAGCGCTCATGATTTTCATGTCGCGAGCCTGACCGCGGTCCATCCCCTGGCAGCCTTGCTGGCGGCGCCGCTCTGGGGCTGGATCGCGGACCGGGTCGACTATCGGGCGATGTTGCGCGCAGCGCTGGTCATCCTCGCGCTGGTGACCGCGCCGATCGGCCTCGTCGGGTTGCCTGAGCTTTATGCATTGCGTCTGGTGGCGGGGATGGCGTCGGCCGCCATCATACCGTTGGGCTTGCTCTGCGCGAGCTTTGCCGCAAGCGGGCGCGCGGACCAGGCGCGCCGCTTCACCTGGCTGACCGCCTTCGTGTTTCTGGGCGATCTCGCCGGTCCGCTGGTGGCGGAGGTCTCGGCCGCGATCCTGCCCCGCGCTCCCCTCATGATCCTCGCTCTCGGCATCGGTGCCGTCGGGGCGGCGCTTTGCGCCGTGCGTCTGCCGCGCTGGTGTGCACCTTGCATCGATGGCGGAGACCTGCCCGCGCCTACGCTCGGCGCGACGTTGATCCTGCTTTTTATCACGATCGTCGCGGGCGGCGGGCTGGCGGCGATGCATGTCAATCTCCTGGTGACGCGGAGCGCCATTTCGCTGAGCCGCGAAGAGATCGCCTGGATGCTCAGTCTCTGCGGATTGGGCATGCTGGCGGCACAGATCTTCCATGCAAAGCTGGATTGGCTGGTCACTGTGCCGAGGCGGCTTGCCGGATTGACGCTGGGCCTGCTGGCTGTGGCACTTTTCATGTTTCCTGTCGCCGCGAGTATGGCCGAGCTCAGTGGGATCATCGTTGCTGCCGGCTGGAGCTCGGCAACCCTTCGATTGGTCACCAGCTTCTGGATCAGCGGCGGCGGGGCCCCTTCAGGCGTGAAGCTCGGTTTCCAGCATTCCGCCGCCAGCATCGGGCAGGCGCTCGCGCCGCTGGCGATAGCCATCGTCGCTCCCGGGGCGCAGCCGCTCGTTCTGTGGGGGATTGGTGGTCTATCGCTAGCGCTGCTTGTGTCCCTGCCGCTAGCCTGGAGGCCGCCCGCCATCGTAAAATCATCTGCGTGATGAGGGGAGGGGCGCATTGATGCGTATAGAAAAGAAGGGGCCTCTGCCCCATGCTTATCGTTCTTCCGGGAGTCATTTCATGAAGACCCGCCTATTCGTCGCCTTGCTGTTCCTCGCCATGCCCGGCGTAGCGCTTGCGGCCAGTGATATCGTCGTCCACCGGGATCCGGGATGTGGATGTTGCGAGAAGTGGGCGCAGGCCGTGCGCGCGAAGCTGGGACGCAAGGTCGTCATGCGTGACGATGCGTCGCGCAGCGAGCTTCAGCGCAAGGCCGGCATGCCCCGGACGCTGGCATCTTGCCACAGCGCGATCGTCGATGGCTATATGATCGAGGGCCATGTCCCGATATCCGACGTCAAGCGCTTGCTGGCGACCCGTCCTGCGGGCGTCAAAGGCATTGCGGTTGCGGGGATGCCGATCGGTTCGGAGGGCATGGAAGTGGCAGGCGCTGCCCGCCAACCCTATACGGTGGTGGCCTTCGGCAGCGCCGGTCAGCGAATTTTCGCCCGCCATTGATATCGCGCGGTTTGCAGCATCCTGCAGAATTGCCCGGTGGTAGAGGCCCCGCTGTCGAGTGTAGAACCTTGTGTCAAGCGAGCTGATGGCGTCCCTACCCCTACCTACACTGAAAAAGCAACGATTTGTCTTGTAAGTTGTTCGCGGTCGTCTCCCTGATTTGCCTGAATTTGGCCCAAAATGTGGGAACGATTGTGGGACCGTTTGCCCACCGAAAGTGTGAGAACGGCCCCAACATTCCCGATCAGGGCCCCGAACCGATGGCACTCACAGCATTGAAGGTGAAAAACGCGAAGCCCGGTCGCCATGTCGATAGCCGGGGCTTTGCCTGATTGCACTTTGCGTTCGCTTGCATTACATCGTCATGCAGAAAGGAAATCGACATGGCCGCAAACGCTCTTGTGCAGACCCGGATCGACGGAGCGGTGAAGGAGGAAGCCGCGACCGTGCTGGCTGCTATGGGGCTGACCGTCTCCGATGCCGTGCGCCTGATGCTGACCCGCGTTGCCCGCGACAAGGCCTTGCCGTTTGAACCGCTGGTGCCCAATGCCGAGACGATCGAGGCCATGAAGGAAGCGCGCGAGGGAAAGGGCAAGCGGTTCGCCACGGTGGTCGACCTGATGGCCGACCTCAATGCGGACGATTGAACGCTTCGGGCGGTTCAAGCGCGACTACAAGCGGGAGAAGAAGGGGCAGCACGCCAAGACGCTGGACGCTGACCTGATCCCGATCATCGAGGCGCTGGCATCCGACGAGCCGCTTGAACCGCGCCACCGCGACCATGCGCTGACCGGCGACTGGCGCGACCATCGCGATTGCCACATAAAGCCCGACCTCGTGCTGATTTACCGCAAGCCCGATGACGACACCTTGCAGCTTGTGCGCTTGGGATCGCACGCGGAATTGGGTTGGTGACGCCCGCGCATGGCGAGCTTATACGTTTGTCGGGTATGTCAGCCAGAGGCACGATTACGGGTTAGGTGTGATCAGCGAGCATCCGATGCCAACAAGCTTTTGCAGAAGACATCAATCGCAGAGATGCATTCGGCAGGCGCTGCTTGAAACAAAAATGAGGGCCATAAATCACTTTCACCCTCAAATTCTGACAAATTTGCCGTTAGTTCACGACTGGTGAGCGAGAAATGAGCCGATCGCGTTGGGCTTGAAGAGCCGACCGCTCGCTCCACCGTCGTGACCCCTACGTTGATGACCGGCGGATGCTGGCCCGGTAGACGATGCTGCCGAGAGCGACGACGACGCCCATGATCGCAAAAGATTCCATGCTCGAATGGCTCAAAAGCCAGATCGTGAGAAGGAACGTCACGGTCAAGGACGATATTGCTGCGGTCGTGGCCCGGGCGCAGGCGCGTCGACCCGTCGATATTCTGGTCAACAACGCCGGCGGCGGCGTGATCGGCGCCACCGAAGAGATGTCGGACGCCGAGGTCGAAGGCCAGATCGCGCTCAATCTCATGGCGCCCATCCACATCACCCGCGCCTTTGTCCCCGCGATGCGCCTGCGCGGGAGCGGCCGGATCATCCAGATCTCCAGCGCCAGCGGTCAGGGCTCGCTTCCGACGAGCAGTCTCTATCATGCGGCCAAATGGGGCCTGGAGGGCTTCAGCGAATGCCTCCGCCAGGAGCTTGAACCCTTCAACCTGTTCGTGACGCTGATCGAGCCGGGTGGCGCGCGCACCAGCTTCAGCCACAACCTGCAATTCGCCAGCGAGATCGCCGCCTATCGCGATACGCCCGCCGGCGATATCCGCAAGATGTTCGAGACCGCCGGAAACGAGCTCTACACGCTCGACCCGCAAAAGATCGCGCAAGCGATCGTCGATGTCGCAACCAGCGACCATCCGCCGCTGCGCGTGACTCTGGGGGGTGACGCTTTCGGCGTTGTCCAGGCGGCGCTGCAATCGCGGCTCGCCTTTCTGCAGTCCCAGGAAGCGCTCGCGCGCTCGGTCGCTTTCGACAGTTGAGCTTTCCCGTCTTCCAGCTTTCGTCTCCGCGCGGTGCGATGCGCCTCACCGGGGCCCGGCAACCCCTGTCGTCAGCGCCGCTATCCGATACTTAGGTATAGCCATCCGACACGATTGCCGAAGCGCCAAACGGGCAATCGCTTGGTACCATCGCAAGAGAGGACGAAGCCCTCGCGGTCGCCAATCAAGGGTGCGCGGACCTTCGCAGTCTGCGTGCCCTTGATTTGGCAGCGCGCCGCCCAGCCACGCGCGTCATGAACGGGAGCGGCCTTCTGCGAAACCCAACGCTCCGCCGCTTTTTCTACAAGCTCTCGCTCGAATTGCTGCGCGCCGCTTTCTTCTTCCTGCGACTGGGCTTGAAGAATGAGGCGCGTCTGCTCGTGCGCGCGTCTCAATGGGCCAGGCACACGGCTTCCGGTCGCCGCCGCAGTGGCGGCACCGGAAAGTGCCATGAGCGTCGTCGCCGCCTTTCTTTATCACGAGGGCAAACGGCTACGGCCGGTGACCCTGATCGATCCGGCGTGCGAGCATATCGCCAAGGATGACTTTGTGTGGATCGGCCTCTCCCAGCCCACCGAGACAGAACTTGCCGACATCGCCGGAAATTACGGCCTTCACCCGCTTGCCGTGGAAGATGCCGGCAACGGCCACCAGATTTCCAAGCTCGACGTCTACGGTGACCAGTTGTTCATCGTCGCCAGGACGGCACATCTTGAAGGCGATCATATCGCCTACGGCTCCACCGCGATTTTCCTGGGCAAGAGTTTCCTGATCACCGTTCGGCAGGGTTCGGCACGTTCGCACAGCGAGCTTCGCGCGCATCTCGAAATCACGCCCGAGCTGCTGCGCGAGGGCCCGGACTATGTGCTCCATGCCATTCTGGACTTCATCGTCGATGGCTATTTCCCGATCGTCGAGGCGATCGAGGAGGACGTCCTCAAGATGGAGCAGCGCATGCTTGCAGCCTTTCTCACCCGCGAGGAGGTGACCCGGATTTTCACGCTGCGGCGTGAGCTCGTCCGCTTCCAACGCGTGCTCGGACCCATGCTCGAGGTCGGTCGCAAGCTGGTGAACCTGCAGCTTCCGCGGCTTGATGAGGCCTCCAAACCCTATTTCCGTGATTTGCTCGATCACATGCTCAGGGTTGAGAGCGCCATCACCGGCATCCGCGACATCCTGATCTCGGTGTTCGAGGCGAGTCACCTGCTCGAACAGCAGCGCCAGGGTGCGATCACGCGTCAGCTTGCCGCCTGGGCCGCGATCCTCGCGGTGCCTACCGCGATTGCCGGAATCTACGGCATGAATTTCGAGAATATGCCCGAACTGAAGACGCAATGGGGATATTTCGTCATCCTCGGCGTCATCGCTGCGGTCTGCATCGGACCCTACATCCGGTTCAAACGCAGCCACTGGCTTTGACGTCGCTGACCGCTTTCCACATCGCGCGGGCTGAGGCCGCTGGGGCAGGCCGCCATAACTCAATGCTTTCGAAGCGTCTCGGCGCGGTGCCGGTCCAACGCATCGAGCAAAGCCCTGCCGATCAAAGGCTTTGCGAGAACGTGATCGAAGCCCGCCTCGGCGGCCCGCGAGGCCAGCAGCGTGTCGTGAAAGCCTGAGATCATGATGGCGCGTCCCGACCATCCGATCTCGCGAAGGTGACGCAGCATCGCGAATCCGTCGATGTCGGGCATGCGATAGTCGAGGATGACGCAGTCTGCTTCCTTCGCGCGCGGGTCGGCCAACAGCGCGTGGCCGGTGGTATATCCCCACACAGCATAGCCGCGCGATCTCAGCAGCAGCTGGAGGCCACGCCGCACGCCGGGATCGTCGTCGGAAACGAGGATGGTGTATCTGCCATCATGCTGGGTGGAACGGACCGATGGCATTGCGAGAAGCGGACACCCGTGTGACGATTGCACCATCGATCGCATATCGCGCCCCGTCCCGTCGCTACGTAGAGGTCGCAGTCACTTCGGCTTGCGGCCCATGCCCGCGGCAAAGGCGATCCGCAGGGCTTCGGACAAATTGCGGACCTCGAGCTTGGCCATCAGGCTCGCGCGATGGACCTCGACCGTTCGCGATGAACAGCCCAGGTCATAGGCGATCGTCTTGTTGGGCAGGCCGTTCGCCAGCCTTTCGAGCACTTCCCGCTCCCGGGGCGTCAGTGCAGCGACCCGCACCCCTGCTTCGGACGTTTCCAGGGTACGAAGGTCGACATCGTCGAGACGCGCGAACGCGCGGCTGACGGCGCCGAGCAGGGCCGCTTTCTCGAAGGGCTTCTCGAGAAAGTCGACCGCGCCGCCTTTCATGGCCTGCACCGCAACCGACACGTCGCCATGGCCGGTCAGGACGATGAC
This sequence comes from uncultured Alphaproteobacteria bacterium, assembly GCA_966205705.1. Lineage (GTDB taxonomy): Bacteria > Pseudomonadota > Alphaproteobacteria > Sphingomonadales > Sphingomonadaceae > Sphingobium. The sequence goes on along the minus strand of CBIHKY010000103.1, from coordinate 4,520 downwards.
CGGCATGTTGACCCCGCGTGCTGCCATGGCGGCCTGAACCTCGAGACCGTCCATCTCGGGCATGCGCACGTCAAGGATGACGCAGCCGACGGCCGCCGACTTCGCCTCCTTGAGAAACTCCACGCCCGAGGCATAGGTCACGACGTCGTAGCCCGCGGTCTTGAGCGCAAAGCTCGCCGCCTTGCGGATGCTCTCCTCGTCGTCGACCAGATGGATGACGCGTCTATCCCCCATGTTCCTCCTCCGCCCGCGCATGGATCAAGGTAAAATGAAAGCGCGCGCCGCCGCGGTCGGGGCGCTCCATCCAGATACGGCCCCCATGCGCTTCGATGATGGTCCGGCAGATCGAAAGGCCGAGGCCCATGCCGTCGGCCTTTGTCGAGTTGAACGCCGTGAAGAGCTGCTCGCGGACCTCGTCGGCGATGCCGGGGCCGGTATCCTCCACGGTCACCTCGATCAGCCCGTCAGGGCGCAACCTGGTCGCCACCTTGAGGTCGCGAACGGGACATTCCGCCATCGCCTCGATGGCATTGCGCATCAGGTTGACCAGCACCTGCTGGATCTGCACCCTGTCGACGAGGACCGGCGTCGCGGCGGGATCGACCGCAAAGAAGCTGCGGATGCCGCGCTCGCGTGCGCCGACCAGCGCGAGCTGGCTCGCCTCGGCGATGACCTGCGGCAGCTCGTGGAGGCTCTTGTCGACCTCGCCACGGGCGACGAAATCGCGCAGGCGCCGGACGATATGGCCGGCCCGCAGCGTTTCCTGAGCGGCATCATCCATCACCGACCGCAGCGACACGAAGGGTTCGTCGTCCCGCTCGTCGAGCATGTCGCGGATCGTCTCGAGATAGAGCGCGACCGCGGCAAGCGGCTGGTTGAGTTCGTGGGCAAGAGTCGAGGCCATCGTGCCCATCGCGCTCAGCCGGGAGACATGGGCCAGCTCTGCCTGCAGTTCCTTGAGCCTGAGCTCATCCTGCTCCTTGGCGGTGAGATCCCGGATGAAGCCGGTGAACAACCGCTGCCCGTCTTCACCGGCCTCGCCGACCGTCAGCTGCATCGGGAAAGTCGAGCCGTCGCGGCGCTGGCCGACCACGACGCGACCGAGGCCAATGATCCGGCGCTCGCCGGTCTGCAGATAATGCGCGAGATATTCGTCATGCCGGTCGCGATCGGGCTGGGGCATGAGGCAGGAGACGTTGCGGCCGACGAGCTCGGCTTCGCTGTAGCCGAACAGGCGTTGTGCCGCTGCGCTGAACGACGTGATGGCGCCGGTCTCGTCGATGATGATCATCGCATCCGGCACCGTCGCCAGAATCGATTGCAGATGCTGCTCGCGGGTCTCGATCGATGCGCGGACCGCCGCCTCGTCGGTGACATCGCGGCTGATGCAGGCGAAGCCGCGATGTGTGTCGCCTTCGAACAGTGCGGTGATCGTCAGGCGCGCCAGATATTCCGCGCCGTTCTCGCAGACCCGCCACGCTTCGCGCTCCAGCGTGCCCTCGTGAAGGGCGGCCGCCAGGTCTGCGCCTGGACGCCCCGCCGCAATCTCGTCGGGCGGGTAGAACAGGTCGTGGGGCTGTCCCAGAACGCGATCGAGCGGCCAGCATTCGGCACGCTCGCCTTCTTCATTATAGCTCAGCACGATCCCGGAAGGATCGAGCAGCGTCAGGACGTGGCCGCCAGCCTGTCGCAGGAACAGCAGCGCAAGCCGCGCTACGTCGCTTGCAATCTCGTCCGCCCCGCGCCTCGTGTCGACCATCGGCCGGCTCACATGCCTGGCCGGGCGCGCGTATCCGGGCGTAGCCCGACCGAGCCGCTCAGCGCCGCGCGAGAATGGCCTTCATCTCGTCGATTTCCTGCCGCTGCGAGCGCTTGATCGATTCGCAGAGCCGGATGACTTCCGGATCGCTGAGCTTTGCTTCCTGGCACATCAGGATCGCCCCGGAATGGTGCGGGATCATCGAGCGCAGAAAGGCCGTGTCGCCGATCGTGGTCTGGGTGCGGATAAGCGCGAAGCTGCCGAAGAAGGCGACCAGCGAGGCGGCGATCAGCGCGATGTTGGCGGCCTTCGACGCAAACATGTGCCGCATGGCGAGGATCATCAGCACTACCATCGGTGCGACCATCATCAGCGTCATGTAGAGCATGTTGAGGTTGTTGTAGAAGCTGTCGAGCCCGTCGATCATGACGAACATCACCAGATACATGATGACGCCGCTGATGACGGTCTGAACGGCAAGGCTCCAATAGGCGCCCATCTTCCGGGTGTTCATGTGGGACGAATGGTCCATGGCGTATCTCCTTCGCTCGGCGCCGGCCGACCTTGGTATGAGTGTAACGCCCCGCTCTCCTGTTCGCCCCCGCCATCAGCCGTCCTGATGCTAAAACCAGAAGCGAACGCCGGCGACGAAGCTGGTCGCATGGACGTCCTCGCCGGCAAGCCTCGACAGCCGCGCCGTGTCGCCGGCTTTGCGCAGATAGGAGACGCCGATATAGGGTGCGAACTGGCGGCTGAACTCATAGCGCAGGCGCGCGCCGAGCTCTATGTTGACCAGCCCCGAACCGATGTCGTTCTCCGGAATATCCTGCGCGGCGAAATTGACCTCGGCGCGCGGCTGCAAGATCAGGCGCTGGGTGATGCGCTGGTCGTAATAGCCCTCGACCCGGCCCAGAAGGTCGCCCTTGGTCGAGAGGAACAGCGCGCCTTCGACCTCGAACATGCCGGGAGCCAGACCCTCGACGCCAACGGTCGCATAGGTGCGGTTGGGCCCGCGGCCGAAGTCCTGGCGGACGCCGGCCTGAAGGTTGAAATAGGGGTCGATGGCGCGGCTATAGAGGGCCTGGACGTCTGCGCTGTCGATCCCGCGGCCAAACTCGCCTTCCCCCTCGCTCTTGAGCCAGAGGCGGTTGATGTCGCCGCCGTAAAAGCCTTCGCCATCCCAGCGATAGCCATCGCGGCCGCTATGCGCCTGATACTCGAACAGGTTGAGCAGCACCTGCCCGAAATTGTTGCCGCCGCTGTCCTTCATCATGATGTCGCGCGAGCGCGCCATCTCGCCGCCGGGAAAATCCCGATCGGCGAAGTGGTCGCTGGGGGGGGGCGGCGGGGGCGCATTGCCGGCCGGAAGCGCCGTGCCGGTCATTTGCATGCCGGGCATGGCGGAGGTTCCGGGCATGGCGGTCTGGCCATGCTGCGAATGGTCCATCCCGGGCATGTCCGGCATCGCGCCGTCCTGATGCCGGGAGTGGTCCATGCCCGGCATCTCCGCCATCGCGGGAGCAGCGGGTTGCGGTTGACCGGCGGCATCTGCCTGTGGCGCAGGACTGGCCTGGTCCTGCGAATGGTCCATTGCCGGCATGGTGCCCGGCGCTGGTTTCTGAGCGCGCGGCCTGGTAGCGGGCTTGGGGCGCGGCGCGGCGGCCTTGTCCTTCTTTTTCTCCTGCGCCGGCCGCGCCCCGCCCGGCGGCGTCATGCCGGGCATGTCGTGCATCGAATGATCCTGGGCAAAGGCGGGCGCGGCGGAGAGAAGGGCGATCGCGCTCACCAGCGGCGTGAGGATGCGGGTCATTGCGCGTCTCCCTTCGGACGGACGCTCACGACCCGCATCATCCCTGCATGCATGTGGTAGAGGAGATGACAGTGGAAGGCCCAGTCGCCGACCGCGTCGGCGGTGAAGTCCCAGGTCACCTTGCCGCCGGGCTGGACGATCACCGTATGCTTGCGCGGCGCATGATCGCCATGCCCCGTCACCAGCTCGAAAAAATGCCCGTGAATATGGATCGGATGCCCCATCATCGTGTCGTTGATGAGATTGACGCGCACCCGCTCGCCTTCGATGAAGGGGATCGGCTCGTGATGGTCCGACATTTTTTCGCCGTCGAACGACCACATGAACCGCTCCATGTTGCCGGTGAGGTGAATGTCGATGCTGCGGCTCGGCGCGCGCACGTCCGGATTGCGATCGAGCGCCATCAGGTCCCTGTAGACAAGCACCTTGTGGCCGACGTCGGCGAGGCCCTGGCCGGGCTCGCCGGTGCGGTCTACGGGCATCGGCGAGATGGTCTGGACGCTCGGGTCGCGCTTCACCTGCGGCGCGTTCGAGAAGTCGCGCATCTTCATCGAGCCCATCGCGTGCCCGCCATGATCCATGCCCGCCATCTGGCCATCGGCGCCCATCGCGCCGTGGTCCATGCCGGCCATCGATCCATGATCCATCCCCGAATGATCCATGCCTGCCATGGCGCTATTGTCCATGGTCGCCATCGCTGCCGCCGCGCCGGTCGCGAGGCGCGCGGACGCGTTCTTCTCGGCCGTCGGATCGACGCCCCGCATAGCGCCGCCCGACATGTCCATGCCTTCCATGCCCGGCATCGAGGACATGTCCATGCCCATGTCCTTCATGTCGGCGAGCGGCCGTTTGCGTAAGGGGGGAACCTCGCCGGCCATGCCGGCCCTCGGCGCGAGCGTGGCACGCGCCATGCCCGAGCGGTCGATCGCCTCGCCGACAAGGGTGTAGGCC
>CBIHKY010000102.1:0-10819 GCA_966205705.1 uncultured Alphaproteobacteria bacterium | reverse complement strand
AGCTCGAGATCGGCCACTAGCTCAAAAGAAACTATGCGCGCTCGTTTGGCGCGATTGATGAGATGATTACGCGCAATCACAAACAAATAAGCCCGCGTTGATTGCGGCAGGCCACTGCGCGCCCCCGTAATGGCGTGCTCATAAACATCGTGCCTCAAGTCATTCACGTCGTCTTCAACCCTCCAGTTATGGCGGATAAAATGCGTCAACTGTCGCTCAAGCGGGAGCACTTCCCGGCGAAACCACTCCCTGATTTCCGCATCATCCAACATTGGCCTTGTCAGTCTCTCCACGCGCGTTCCGGCTTATTATCTCAAAGACAAGCGACCGGCCAAAATGTGTAATGAGAATAGTGACTGCGGCGCCACAGCCATGGAATGACGGGTGTGTGCACACCCTCGGCCTCATTTAGTCGGCACTTGGCATCGGGTACGTGCTAGCCTAGCCCGCTAGCTTTGCGGGCGTGAGGCTCTGAGCGCTCAAGAAGCCGGTTCCAGTTCCCAATTATCGAGCAGCAGCGCTGGACCTGAACGGACGACCGCTTCAGATGGACGCGGTGAGACGTAGGAATGTCCGAAATGTTGGCGGTAATTGACATGGGTATTTCTGTGCCGGAGTGTCCGTTATCCTATTATCAGTGCTGTTCCGAACCTGACTGTCGCGAATTTCCCATTAGCTCCCCAAAACAGCCGGCCTGGTTACCTGCGACGCCGCTTGAGACATTTCCTACGACGGATCGCTCGGCTCGGACTTTAACATGGCCGCGATCTGTTCCTCGGCCGCAGTTGCCTCCGCGATCAACAGGCGAAGTGCCTTTGCGGTATCGTCCATAAGACCAGCGCCGAGAGGCCGGTGGCCGTTGATGAAGCTCCGGATCGGCCTGTCGTCGATGCCGAGACGTCGCGAAAAAGCGGTCGTGAAACCGAATAGCTGGACGCAATAAGCAAGGTGCTCACGTCGCTCGTCCGTCGAAAATGTCGCAGCCATCTAACATCCTTTTTCATTCGCGGCCTGTGCCCACCGGCTATCTAGCAGGCAAGGCATGCTCCAAAGCGATAGATGAGGGCTTCAGTTATGGTCGGCAGACCGCGAAACAACCGGCACGTCCATCAATGCGTTTCTGAATTAGACTGTCGCACAGCTGCCGCGATAATCGCAGCCAGACTTTCCTCAGCGCGGGTTCGTAGCATGCGGTCGGTGGCAACAAGATCGTGACGGATCCATCGCGGGGTATTCGACAAAGTGGCGGTAATGATTGCGGTCAGCTCGTCAATTTGCATGGGCGGCGTTGAGCAGGCTGGTGCCGACAGGTCAACCATGGCGGTGGCAACAGACGGAGCAGGAGAGCCTGCAAGAGCTGTCCGACGCAGAATGTCAGGCGGCTTCCCTTGCGCCGATATCGAGCTGCAACTGGCATTCATCCCCGCTCGATTTCGCACTAATTGGGCATAGGGTTTCGCTTCCGCAAGACCGCGTCATCCAATCGATTTTCCAATCCACAAGCGCACGGTCATGCCGGTCATCGCGCAGGATTCTGACCAGTGCAGCACCCTCTGCGGCAAGGGTCAGATGGCAACGCCCCGTCGCAATATCATGGTGCCCACGGATCAATGTGCCATCGGAAAAGGCGAAGAAAAAGCCGTCCGTCACAGCGCGTCCGGGCAGGTGCAACAGGCCCTCCATATCGCCTGTGACCTTCAGTTTTCCTCGATCCAGCGCCTCGATCTGCACGGCCATTGCGTCCTCCTCCCATGAGAATCGGCAAGGGTGGGAGAATAGAACATAGAGTGAACATAAGGAAGGGTTGAAGGGAAGGAGTGATGGCAAGATTAAAGCCCTGCCTCCTCAAGTGGTCGGAATGGGCGTCTGCACAGGGTTTCTGATGGAGGCATGCTGCCGGCGATGCCTCCTTATGGAGCGATACGGCCCTGTTTCCAGCCTTGCGCATGGAGGCCCTTGAAGCTTTGCCCTGCGCCTTCCCATCCTTGTCCCGCAGCTGCCGGGAAAGGATCGCTGATGGCCGACAATGACGATTTCGACCTCTGGCTGGGCCAGGTCGGCAGCGACACACCGACAGTGGGCAAGAGCCTTGCCCGCGCCCGCCGCATGGGCGGCAAAGCAGGCGGTGCTCATCGCCGGTTTACAGGCGCCCGGCTGGGGCGCGGCAATGGCGTGGGCCGGGTGCTCGGGCCGTCCGGTAGTCGAATGGGCTCAGGCACCCGGCGCGTCGTCATCAAGAGCCGCATCGTGAAGCTGGGCAATGGCATGGCTGCCGCTGCCCATCTTCGCTATCTCCAACGCGACGGCACCACCCGCGACGGCGAGCGAGGATCGCTGTACGGCGCCGATGCCGATCGGGTGGATGGCAAGCCCTTCCTCGAACGCTCATCGGATGACCGTCACCAGTTCCGTTTCATCGTCGCGCCGGAGGACGGCGCGCAATATGATGACCTGAAACCTGTAGTGCGCCGCCTGATGGATCAGGCGCAGAAGGATCTCGGCACAAGCCTGGATTGGGTAGCGGTCGATCACTTCAACACCGGCCATCCCCATGCCCATGTCATCGTCCGGGGCAAGGACGAGATGGGCAAGGATCTGATCATCGCCCGTGATTATATGACCCAGGGTCTGCGTGCCCGTGCATTGGAGATCGTGACCCTCGATCTTGGTCCGCGCACGGAACCGGAGATCACGGCGGCGCAGACGCAAGAGATTGGGCAGGAGCGGTTCACAAGCATCGACCGCAGGCTGATGCGCCACGCGGATGGGGCAGGGGTTGTTCGCACCCTCCCGGCCGATCCGGGCCAGCATGCTTCGCTCATTGGAAGGCTACGCACACTGTCCCGGCTCGGCCTTGCCGAGGAGCAGAAAGATGGAAGCTGGACACTCGATCACGAACTGGAGCCCAGCCTTCGGCGTATGGGCGAACGCGGCGATATTATCAGGACCCTTAACCGGGAGCTTCGCGAAGCCGGTATCCATCGCCCGCCGCAGGACCATGCAGTCTTCGATCCGAAGCAGGGGACAGAGATCGTCGGCAGGGTGGTTGCCACCGGTCTGTCCGATGAGCATCGCGACCGCCGCTACGTCATCGTTGATGGCATCAATGGCCATAGCCATTATGCCGACATCGGCGAGGATCAGCAGGCTCTGGCGACAGGTAGCGTCGTCCGGCTGTCGCCAGCACCAATCGAGGTGCGCGAGGTCGATCACGCTGTGGCGGCGGTCGCATCCCAACAAGACGGTCGCTACAGCGTCGATCTTCACTTGAAGCACGATCCGTCCATGACCATGGAGAAAGCAGAGACGCATGTCCGCCGTCTCGAGGCGATGCGCCGTCTCATCGGAACGCCCCACCGGCAGCCAGACGGGACCTGGGCAATAGGACAGGATCATCTTGCCGATGCTGAACGCTATGAGCGAGAGAAGGCCCAGCGTGCGCCGGTCCGCATCGAGACGCTGTCGGTCAGGTCGATCGACACTCTTCCCCACCATGATGGTGCCACCTGGCTGGACCGCGAGCTCACCAGCCAGCAGCCCGTGCCATTGGCAGGCGGGTTTGGGGCTGACGTGCGCAGGAGCCTCGCACAGCGTCAGGCATGGCTGATGGAGCAGGGGTTGGTCGAGCACGACGAGCAGGGCACGCGCTACCGCCGTAACCTGGTCCAGCTCCTCCAGCAGCGCGAGCTTGCCCGGACCAGCCAGCAGATGGAGGAGGAGACTGGCCTCACTCATATCGCCCACCGCTATGGCGAGCGCATCGACGGGATCGTGAAGCGCGCGGTCACCGTCGGCGACCAGCGCTTCGCGGTGATCGAGAACTCCCGCGAGTTCAGTCTCGTGCCGTGGCGGCCCGTGCTGGAGCGCGCCATCGGCAAGCCCGTCTCTGGCGTCATGCGCGATGGCCCGATCAGCTGGACCATCGGTGGCAGGGGGAAGGGGATCGAGATCGGTTGATCAGCCAGTCCAAAAGGCACCTCATGTCCCCATGGAGGCTCTGTCGCTCCACCACATCATGCCCGATGCTGGAAGAAGCAACGAACGAGGCTCGCCATGAAGACGTTCAAGACCCGCCATCAATTCTACCTTCCCGATGATCTGTCGGAGAAACTCGACATGCTTACATCGAAGCCGGGGACGTCGAAGACGCAGATACTGACCGATGCGCTCAACGCCTGGCTGGAGCGCAAAGGCACGCAGGAGATTGACCAGCGCTTTGGTCCGCGCCTCGACCGGCAGAACCGGACAGCCGAACGATTGGAGCGCAAGGTGGATGCCCTGACCGAGATGCTGGGCCTGTTCATTCGACACCAGCTCACGCTGGTCGCGCATCAGCCGCCGTTTGATGTCGAGACTGCCCGGCTGGGCAAGGCGCGCTACACCGCGTTCATCAAGCTGGTCGAGCAGCGGCTTGTGCGGGCCGATAGCGGTGAGGCTACTGCGCTCGGCGCAGAGGAGGGGCAGCCATGACGCTCGAGACCTCCCCGAAGCCGATCACCGTGCGGATCAAAGATGCCTGCCGCATGACGGGCATCGGGCGGTCGAAGCTCTACCTGCTCATCGCTGAAGGTGCCATCGACACCATCAAGGTGGGGAGCATGACGCTGATACCGGTCGCGTCGCTTGAGGCGTTTTTGGGAGTCGAGAAAGAACATCGGTAACTGCCGTGTCTGGAGCTTGCGACGCCCGTCACACCTTCGCAGGTTCGTCTCTACCGCATTCGGATCCAGCATCTCCCCAATGCACTTTGGGAATTTTTGGCTTGCTTCCTTTGCCGAGGCAGGCAATTTGCCCCGGCTCCCATGATACGTGGGAGTGGGGCTTAGTAACCCCTGGAAACAAGCTCGGTCATCCAGTTTTGGAGGCCGGGTGGCATGCGCGTATGTCCAGCCGGCTTACCGGTAAAGGCGCATGCGCCTGCGGTTTCCACAGGTTACTAACATCCGGCTTTGGCCGTCGCCCCGAGAGGACATAGGTGCGACGATAGGCCAAGGCTGAAGGCGTCGCCGTGGAGGAGGCGCTTGTGGCGATGCCAAGCAGCTTAGGCTGGAACCTCATTTCTGAATTACCGGTCGACCGGAAGGATGGTCGGCGGATGCTCCTATGGGAGGAGGATCAGCCCGTCATTGGCCGGTGGGACCCACATCGGGGAAGCTGGGAGGATCCCGAGAGCATGCATCTGTTCGAAGAAATCAGCCGCTGGGCGGACATTGTCGCGCCTCACTGAGAACGGCGCATTTACAAGCAAACGTTGATTGTCGCGATTGGCCCGCGTCCAGTACTGAAACCGTAAGACAGCTTTGCGCCACTTATTGCCATTCGACCACAATGTCGCATCGCCTGAAAGCGGACACCCCAATTATGACAGGGTCTGGGACTTTGCGGCCATTCGAGCCACCCACGACAACCGGTGTTGTCAAGAACGCTCATTTGCCATTCGACCGCATAAACTGATTGCTTGCCACAACGACGGCGCGAAATTGAAGTCGGCATGCCAGCAGTAAAAGAAGGATTGCGTTAGCTACGATACAGTCGATTGCGACGGAACAATGCACTTTTGTGGCCTTCAAAAACCCTAATTGGCGTGTTAAATCCCACGATCAAAGATAGATGCGTGACTACTCATCGGACCCAAACCGGATGCTGGGGTTGTTGGTTGTACGCCCGTAACGATCGTGGAGATATGCGTGACGTTCGATGAGCAGCTACCTGCAATGGCTTCTACCGGGATTGCTGGGCTTGATGAAATTCTCAACGGTGGCCTTACGCCCAAACGCATGTATCTAGTTGAAGGGACGCCAGGGACCGGCAAGACCACGCTCGGCTTGGGCTTCCTGCTTGCTGGTGTGGCTGTCGGCGACGTCGGTCTCTACATCACACTCGCCGAAACCGAGGTCGAACTGCGCGCTGTCGGCAAATCGCATGGCTGGTCGCTAGACAAGTTGCAGCTTTTCGAAATGGTCCCGGCCGACGGGTTCACAGAAGATCACGAGCAAACGTTGCTCCATCCAAGCGAAGTCGAACTCGGCGAAACGGTCCGCAACATTATGGCCAAGGTCAATGAGCTCACGCCCTCGCGTGTCGTGCTCGACAGCCTCTCGGAGCTGCGGTTACTTTCGCAAAGCCCGATCCGTTACCGCCGCCAGATCCTTGCGCTCAAGCATTTCTTCTCTACCCGGGCGTGCACCGTTTTAGTGCTGGACGACAAGGGCGCGAGCGGGAGTGATCTGCAGCTTCACAGTATCGCGCATGGGGTAATCTCACTTGATCAGGTACTGGCGGGGTTTGGCGGGCAGCGACGGCGAATGCACATCGTAAAGATGCGCGGCGTGCGTTTCCGTGGCGGCTATCATGATTTCGAGATCATGCGGGGCGGGCTCTGCGTGTATCCGCGTCTGGTCGCAGGGGACCATGAAACCATAGACGGCGGCGCGGCGATGACCACTGGTTCGGAAGAACTCGACACCTTGCTTGGCGGTGGTTTGGTTCCGGGGACTTCCACATTGCTGACGGGACCGGCCGGGGTCGGCAAGACGACTGCCTCGGTTCAATGCATGATGGCCGCGCTTAAGCGTGGCGAGCGGGCCGCCTACTTCCTGTTCGATGAACGCGTGCCGACGCTACTATCGCGCAGCGCGGCGCTCGGCTTGGACCTTCAACCCTATATGGATAACGGGCAGCTGCAGTTACGAGCAATTGATCCCGCCGAAATGTCGCCTGGCGAATTCGCTGGCTCGGTCCAGTCCGCCGTCGAGGAAGACGGCGCCCGCATGGTCGTGATTGACAGCCTCAACGCCTATCTCCAGTCGATGCCGAATGAGCAGTTTCTCGTCCTTCAGATGCACGAGATGCTGAGCTATCTCGGCCAAAAGGGCGTCGTCAGCCTGCTCATTCTTGGGCTGCATGGCATTACCGGCGACATCCGGTCAGATGTCGATCTGAGCTATCTGTCCGACACCGTTGTGCAGCTGCGCTATTTTGAGGCACATGGCGAGGTCCGCCAGGCAATTTCCGTCATCAAAACGAGGACCGCGCGGCACGAACGGACAATCCGCGAGTTTCAGATTGGCGACAGCGGGTTGCAGCTCGGTGACCCGCTCAGGCAGTTCCAGGGCGTGCTGACAGGCGTGCCGACCTTTTCCGGCGAGGCGAAGACATTAATGGCGAGCCAGACAGATCCGGATATGACTCGCGGGTAGGATGAACAACATTGTCCTAATCCTTGCACCACGCGGCCGCGATGCGTCAATTGCCGCCGATCTGCTCAGCCGTCACGCCGTCGCAGCGCAAATCTGCACAGATGCGCGCGACCTTGCCGTGCATCTCGATGAAGGTGGCGGTGCAGTCCTGCTCACCGAAGAAGCACTTGTTGCGGCAAACGCATCGGAAATTGCCGGCTGGGTGGCAAGGCAGGAGAGCTGGTCAGATATTCCGTTCGTGGTGCTGGCCAACGGTTCGCGCACGCCGCGCACGGTCGCTGCGACTGAGCGGCTTGCCGAGCTGGGCAATGTCGTTCTGCTCGAGCGTCCGCTTCACGCCGAGGCTATGGTTGGCGCAATCCGATCATCCCTTAAAGCCAGGGCGAGGCAGTTCGAAATTCGTGACGCTGCTCGATTAAGCGCAGTTCAGAACCGTATTCTCGCGCTCGCCGTTGAGGCTGCTCCACTAACAACGACACTCGAAGCCATTGTTCGCGAAGTTGAAGGCCTTTCCACCTCGGGCGTAATCGGATCAATCCTGCTGCTGGAAGAAGACGGCCCGCGCCTGCGCCATGGTGCTGGCCCGAGTTTGCCGGCCGCATATAATGACGCAATCGACGGCATCAGGGTCGGACCTTCGGTCGGCTCGTGCGGCACGGCGGTTTATCGCAAGCAACCGGTATTTGTTACCGATATTGCTGCCGACCCGCTTTGGGCCGACTTCCGAGATCTGGCACTCGCGCACGACCTACGCGCCTGCTGGTCGCTCCCGATAACTTCGGTCGAAGGCGAAACCCTCGGCACGTTTGCAATGTACCATCGCGAGCCTCGCGCGCCAGTCGCGGCCGATCTTACCATCGTCGACTTCGTCGTCCGCACCGCTGGCATTGTCATCGCAAGGGCACGAACTGAGAATATTCTTCGCGCCAGCGAGGCCCGCTATCGCCAGATCGTCGAAGGAGCCGAGGATTTCGCCATTGTGTCGCTCGACCCAACCGGAACTATCACCGGGTGGAGCAGCGGTGCCACCCATCTGCTGGGCTATTCTGCAACGGAAGCGCTTGGCCAGACCGGCAGCCTGTTCTTCACGCCCGAGGACCGAACTGCGAATGTGTCGGCTCGGGAGATGGCGCGGGCGACCGCCGAGGGTCGCGCCATAAACGAGCGATGGCATGTGCGGAAAGATGGTCGCCGATTTTGGGGCTCGGGTCTCACCATGCCACTTGCTGAACGTGACGACGGCTACGTCACCATCTTTCGAGACCGCACCGCCGAGCATGAAGCGGAGGCAGCGCTGCGCGAAAGCGAGTCGCGCCTGCGTTTCTTCGGAGCTTTGGAAGAGCGATTGTTCGGCGTAGCTACCGCCGACGATGCGATGCAGGCGGCAGCCGAGATGTTGGGTCAGCAGATCAACGCCTCCCGTTGCGCCTATGCCGATGTCGACGCCGACAATGATCGCTTCTGGATCCGCAACGACTATATAGCGCCAGGCATCGCGACCTCGGTCGGGGCCTATAACCTCGATCTGTTCGGCACGCGCGCTGCTGCCGAGCTGCGGGAGGGGCAAACTCTGGTCGTCCGCGATGTGGCTGGCGAGCTCGGGCCCGACGAAGGGAGCGCGATGTTCCAGTCTATCGGCATCGCGGCGATCGTCTGCTGCCCGCTTGTAAAGCAAGGCCAACTCGCCGCAATGATGGCGGTGCATCAGGATGTCCCGCGCGACTGGAGTGCGAGCGAGATCGCCCTGATCCGCGAGGTTGTCGAGCGTTGCTGGGCGCATGTCGAGCGCGTCGGCGCCGAGGCGCGACTGCGAGAGAGCGAGGAGCGGTTGCGCCTTGCCGTCGAGAATGCCGAAATTGGCTTCTGGGATGTCGATGTCATCAACAATCGGCTCATCTGGCCGGCGCAGACGAAGGCTATGTTCGGGATCTCGGCCGACGCGCCGGTTTCCATGGCAGACTTCTATACGGGCCTGCATCCCGATGACCGTGAAGCGACGAGCGCGGCGTATCTGGCCGCCGCCGACCCCGTGCAGCGAGCGCTCTACGACGTTGACTATCGCACCATCGGCAAGGAAGACGGGGTATTGCGCTGGGTTGCCGCGAAAGGACGGGGCGTTTTCGACGCTTCGGGGCGCTGTGTGCGCGTGGCTGGCACCGCGCTCGATATCACAGCGCGCAAAAAGAGCGAGGCGGCTTTGCATGATCTCAACGCGACCCTTGAAACCCGCGTCACCGACGCGGTTGCAGAACGCGAGGCAGCCCATGAAGCGCTTCGTCAAAGCCAGAAAATGGAAGCAATGGGGCAGCTTACCGGTGGCGTTGCGCACGACTTCAACAATCTACTCACCCCGATTGTTGGTTCGCTGGACATGCTCCAGCGTAAGGGGGTCGGAACGGAGCGTGAGCAGCGCTTAATTGCGGGCGCCGCGCAGTCCGCCGAACGCGCTCGAGTACTCGTCCAGCGTCTGCTCGCCTTCGCGCGGCGTCAGCCATTGCAATCTGTCGCCGTTGATGTTGCCCAGTTGATCGCAGGGATGGGCGATCTCGTCAAAAGTACCACCGGACCTCAGATCAAAGTCGTGGTCAATGCCGCCAGCGACCTGCCGTCGGCCAAGGCTGATCCCAACCAGCTTGAAATGGCGCTGCTGAACCTCTCGGTGAACGCGCGCGATGCCATGCCCGATGGCGGAACGCTGAGCATTTCGGCGATGGCAGAGTCAGTCGGTGTGAACCATCGCTCCGGTCTTTGCGTGGGTGAATATGTTCGTATCTCCGTCGCCGACACGGGATTGGGTATGGATGGGGTAACGCTTGCCCGTGCGATCGAACCCTTTTTCTCGACCAAGGGGATCGGCAAGGGCACTGGCCTTGGCTTGTCGATGGTGCATGGCCTGGCCTCGCAGCTCGGCGGCAATCTTACCATCCAAAGCCAATCCGGCATAGGTACCAACGTCGAACTCTGGCTCCCCGTCAGCACAAGCCGTAAAGAGGAGGCGCAGGATAAACAGTCTGTAGCAGTCAGCGCGCCGCACAAAGGCGTGGCACTGCTTGTCGATGACGAGGAACTGGTGCGCATGAGCACAGCCGACATGCTTGCAGAGCTTGGCTTCGCTATAATTGAGGCTGCGTCAGCAGAGGAGGCGCTACGGATGCTGGATAATGGCACGGCCGTTGACATTGTCGTGACCGACCATCTCATGCCCGGCATGACGGGTACCGACCTTGCCCGGCATGTGCAGTTAGCGCGGCCGCAGCTGCCGATCCTGCTGGTGTCAGGATATGCCGAGCTCGAAGGCATCGATGCGAAACTCCCGCGGCTGACCAAACCGTTCCGAAAGGATGAGCTTGCAGCGACGCTCACTTCGCTTCTCCGTTAGATTTTCGTTGAACGGCAACAGACAGCATGACACCGACCTATTGGTTTTATTATCCAAGTGACAGATTTTATCACGAGCAGTCGCACACGCCATTATCCGCAACGTCGTGACTTGGTCGGTAGCTGCCGCCAACATAGCCGTCGTTCAACGGGAGCGCTCTTAATCCCCAACGCCGCCGTTCCGCCACAGATCCTAAGAGATCGCAACCACGTCGCTTCTGTGGCGTATTAGAGCAGATTTC
>CBIHKY010000101.1:0-11192 GCA_966205705.1 uncultured Alphaproteobacteria bacterium | reverse complement strand
TGGCCGACCACTCCAATATTCCCGCGGTAGATCCGCTCGCCCAGCCCGCCTCTTTCAAGCGCCGTGGCTTGCTCTTCGTCCTCTCCTCCCCATCGGGCGCAGGCAAATCGACGATCTCGCGCAAGCTGCTGGCCGATGATGCCGGGCTCACCATGTCCGTCTCTGCCACCACGCGCCCGCCGCGCCCCGGCGAGGTGGATGGCAAGGATTATCACTTCGTCGATCTCGAGCGCTTCCGCGACATGGTCTCGCGCAATGAGTTCCTCGAATGGGCGCATGTGTTCGATCATCGCTACGGCACCCCGCGCACGCCGGTGGATGGCATGCTGGAAGCCGGGCATGACGTGTTGTTCGATATCGACTGGCAGGGCGCGCAGCAGCTCCACCAGCTGGCCGGCGGCGATGTGGTGCGCGTGTTCATCCTCCCCCCCTCCATGACCGAGTTGGAAGCGCGCCTGCGTGGCCGCCGCACCGACGCCGACGATGTGATCGACCGCCGCATGGCCCGCGCCCACGGCGAAATCGCGCATTGGGACGGCTATGATTATGTGCTGGTGAACGACGACGCCGACGCCTGCTTCGCCAAAGTCCGCACCATCCTGCAAGCCGAACGCCTCAAGCGCAGCCGCCAGACGGGGATTATTGGGTTTATTCGGAAGCTTGAACGGGAGGAGACTTGAGGGGGCGACTAAGCAATGTTTGAGGACTGGAAGCGCGAGCGTCAAATTTGGAAGGTGCTTAAGGGCCTCGCTCGCCAGCGTGTGGCCGTCGTGCTTCAGCCCGGTGGCATACAGGTAATCGAAAAAGCACTTAAGCGTGGAAGCGACACCGAAGCGCTTTTGGCCATATGTAACATGCGCGGCTGGGTCGAAGTTATGCACGACAGTATGCCCGTCGGCGACATTGATCCCAACAATATTTCGAACGACTCGCTGGCATTCACGCGAACAGAAACGATTTATAAGCTGACTGAAGGCGGTTGGAGCGCACTTAATCGCGCGCACGCTTGGGCGCTCGTCGGCGTGATCATAGGTATTCTATCCTTGGTCGCGACCATCGCCGTGGCGTTGTGATGGGGCCACTCCTAAGTGCGTCGTTAGCCAGCGCAAAAAACCTACTGACGACCGCTAAAATCTGCTTGAGTTTTTGCTTTTTTTGGCCGGGTGTTGACTGGCTGGAGCAGCCCAGAGGAGTAAAGAAAACCCCTCTGCACTTCCGTACCACGATACCGCGAGTAATCAGATAGGTGTGCGGCAGGTCGCGCAGCAGGTCCACGATTTGCACCTACACGACTATATCGAGTTCACCCCTCAGCCAGCGCCGCCACGAGAGCTTTCACCTTCTTCTGCCGCCATTGGGGCAGGGGAGCGATCAGCCAATAGCCCTGCCCTGCGCTGTCATCCCCAACGGTCGCAACCCGCCCGGCAGCGATATCCGCGCGGGTGAGTAATTCCGGTACGCTGGCCAGTCCAAAGCCGTCTGCGGCGGCGTCGATCGCAAGCCCCGCATCAGCCACACGCACGATGGCCTTGCTATCCTCCACAGGCGATCCGGGCCATGCGATGGGGGCTTCCACCTTCCCGCCACTGGCGGCACTCACGGTGACGAAGCGTGGTTCGCCGAGCGGCACGCCTTCATGCTCGCCGGGGCCATCGGCCAGCCGGATTGCGAGATCGAGATTGGCCTCGGTGAAATCGAGTGCTTCATCGGTGGCGATGAGGAAGAATTGGATGCCCGGCTCGCGCTGCGCATAGGCCGCGAGGCGCGGGCTGAGCCATTTCGCGGTGAAATCGCGCGGGGCGGCGATCGTGAGATGTTGCGAGCTTTGCCCCGCCTGCATCGCGCGGACCGATTCCTCCAGCTCAAGGAAGGCGCTGCGCAGGGCGGGCAGGCCAGCCTCGGCCTCGGGCGTCAGCTCCAGCCCACGCGGCGTGCGGCGGAACAGCACGACGCCGAGCATATCCTCCAGCGCGCGGATCTGCTGGCCGACAGCGGCAGGCGTCACCGCCAGCTCATCGGCTGCGCGGGTGAAGGAGAGATGCCGGGCGGCTGCATCGAACACGCGCAAGCCATTGAGGGGCAGATGGGTGCGCTTCATCCGGAGACCGCCGGAGCCTGCAAGGCAAAGCGGGGGATGCGCACCTCGATGGTGCCGCCTGCAGAATCGAGCATCTGATAGCTGCCTTCCATCCAGCCGGTGGGTGTGGAAAGCGGGCAGCCGGAGACATAATCATAAGCTGAGCCGGGGCGGATCACAGGCTCCTCACCAACGACGCCCTTGCCCTCACGCCGATAGAGCGCGCCGCGCCCATCCGCGATGGTCCAGTGCCGGGTGAGCAATTGCACCGGCGCCGCGCGGCCATTTTCGATGCGGATATGATAGGCCCAGAACCATTTGCCGAGGTCCGGCTCGGACTGATCGGCAAGAAAGTTCACGCCGACCCGGATCGTGATGTCGTGGGTCGTCTCTTCATAAGCGAATAGCGCGTTCATCAAGGCGTTCATGATGCGTCCAGTCCTGTATCCGTGACGATACTCCGCCCCGCTACAAACCTAGTCAAAGCCCGACGGCGGTCAATGCCTGATCCAGATCGGCGATCACATCGCGCGCATCTTCCAGCCCCACATTGATGCGCACCATGCCCTCGCCCACGCCTGCCAGAGCGCGGCCTTCAGCGCCCATATTATTATGCGTGGTCGAAGCGGGATGGCAGAGCAAGGTGCGCGAGTCGCCGATATTGTTGGAGATATCGCACAGCTCCATCGCATTCAGCATCGCCATTGCCTGCGCGCGATCTTCCAGCAGGAAGGAGAAGATCGGCCCGGCGGCATCCATCTGGCTCATCGCCAGATTGTGCTGCGGGTGGCTCGGCAGGCCGGGGTAAAGCACCTTCACGCCGCGTGCCTCGATCGCCTGTGCGACCTTTAGGGCATTCTCGGACTGGCGATGTGCGCGCAGATCGAGCGTCTCCAGCCCCTTGAGCACAATCCATGCATTAAAGGGCGAGCAGACCGGGCCGGTATTGCGCTGGTAGGGCGAGAGCGTGCCGTTGATCCACTCAGCCGAGCCGCAAATCGCGCCAGCGAGGACACGGCCCTGACCATCCATCAGCTTGGTGGCACTATAGGCGACGACATCGGCGCCATATTCCATCGGGCGCTGGAGCACGGGGGAGGCGAAGGCATTGTCCACGATGGTGATGATATTGTTGCCGCGCGCGAGGCCGCAGACATAGCGCAGGTCTACCACATCCATCGTCGGGTTGGCAGGCGTCTCGAAGAAAAACGCCTTGGTGTTGGACTGGATCGCCTTTTCCCACGCGTCATTGTCCGTCGCATCGACGATCGTGTGGGTGATGCCGAAGCGGTTGAGCACATTGTCGAGGATCCAGCGGCACGAGCCAAAGGCAGCACGCCCAGCAACCACATGATCGCCCGCACTCAGCATGCAGAGCAAAGCGCTGGTCATCGCCGCCATGCCGCTCGATTGCACTTTGCAGGCTTCCGCGCCTTCCATCAGCGCGATGCGCTCTTCGAGCATCTGCACCGTGGGGTTCTGGAAGCGGCTATATTGCATGCCTGTGGATTCACCGGCGAAGCGCGCGGCAACTTCCTCGGCGCTGTCATAGGTGTAGCCGGAGGTCAGGAAGAGCGCTTCGCTCGTCTCGCCCTGGGATGAGCGCCAGGTGCCACCGCGCACGGCTTGGGTTGCGGGGCGCCATTGGCTGGTGATGGAGCGGTCTTGGCCAGTATCATTCTTCATGGCGCGCCTTCTAGAACTCGCGCCAAAAAGTGGGAACCGGTTTTTTGCTATCCGCGTGAATGGAGGGGTGGACGCCTTTTGAGAGCCGAGCGGATGCTGCTTCACAATGCGTAGTTTGGCGTATTCCATATGCGCGCTTTGCGGCGCTGAAAGGGGCAAGTTTCCGGCCAGCTTCGGAGTGCCCAATGGATCAACCCGCCCTCTCTCCGACCACGTCACGCCGTCAATTTCTGGCCGCCATCGGCAATCTGGCCAGCGCTGGGTGGATCGCTATGAACTGGCCACAGATTGCGCTCGCGGCGCAACCGACGAGCCATGCAGGGCATGACATGTCCGCGGCACCCTCGACATTGAAGCTACTCAACCCCCTTGAGGCGGCGCAGGTCGACGCCATCGCCAACCAGATCATTCCCGGCGGTGACATGCCGGGCGCGCGCGAGGCCCGCGTCGTCTATTTCATCGACAATGCGCTCGGCAGCTTCTTCTCGGCGCAATTGCCTGCCTTCCGGCAGGGGATGACGGATTTCACGAGCAGCTACGCAAAGAGCCATGGCGCCGAAAAGCCATTTTCTGCGGCATCCGATGCAGATCAGATCGCATGGCTCAAGACGGTCGATGAAACACCATTCTTCCTGGCGGTGCGGCGGCTCAGCCTGCTCGGCCTCATCGCCATGCCCAAATATGGCGGCAATCATGAAGGGCTCGGCACCAAGCTGATCGGCGTGATCGACAGCCACTTCTGGGAGCCGCCCTTTGGCTATTACGACAAGGATTATCCGGGCTTCGAGCCCTTTCCCGGCACCAAGCCCTATACCGCCTGACGGAGGCCGCACGCATGGATCGCAAGACGTACAAGACCAGCGAGACAGTCGATTTCATCGTCGTCGGCTCTGGCGCTGCAGGCGGCATCGTAGCCCGGGAGCTGGCGCGCGCTGGCAACAGCGTCGTCATCATGGAGCAAGGCCCGCGCCTTGAGCCTTGGGAATTCGAGCATGATGAGCTGAAATATCGCCAGCTTTCCGGCATCACCAATAATCCCGCAACCAATCCGCAAACCTTCCGCAGCAGTCCCAACGAGACGGCCAAACATACCGGCAGAAATGCGCTGACCTATGCGCGGATCGTCGGCGGCAGCAGCGCGCATTTCAACGCCAATTTCTGGCGCCTGCACGAGATCGACTTTATCGAAGGCAGCCGGTTCGGCGGTATCGAGGGCGCGAGTCTTGTCGACTGGCCAATCACCTATGCCGAGCTTGAGCCCTATTATACGATGGTTGAGTGGGAGGTCGGCGTCTCCGGTCTGGCTGGCGCAAGCCCCTTCGATCCGCCGCGCAGCAAACCTTATCCCATGCCACCGCTACCGGTGAAGTCATCCGGCGTGCTGTTCGAGCGGGGCGCGCGCAAGCTCGGCCTGCACCCCTTCCCGGCGCCAATGGCGATCAACTCTGTGATCTATAAGGACCGCCCGCCCTGCGCCCAATGCGGCCTGTGCGGCGGGTTCGGCTGCGAGGTGATGGCCAAGTCCTCCTCCGTGCATACGGTCATCCCTGAGGCTGAAGCGACGGGCCGCTGCGAGGTTCGCTCGGAAAGCTACGTCTATCGCATCGGCATGAACAGCGCTGGCCGCGCGACCGGCGTGCATTATTTCGATGCCGACAAGAAAGAGCAGTTCCAAGGCGCCAAGGCTGTGGTGGTCTGCGCCAATGGCGCGGAAACGCCCAAGCTGCTGCTGAACTCTGCCACGCCCGCTTTCCCCGATGGTCTCGCCAATTCAAGCGGGAAGGTTGGGCGTTACCTCATGTTCAACAAAGGCGGCGGCGCGCAGGCGCGCTTCGAGCATCCGCTCAACGAATATAAAGGCGCCAATGTGACGCGCATCCTGCACGATTTCTACGATTCCGACCCCAAGCGCGGCTTTTATGGCGGCGGCGGGTTCGATGCGCGCTCCGGCGGACCACTCACATGGGGCCAGAATGTGCCCGAGGGCACACCGACCTGGGGGCCACAGTTCAAGGAATATCTCCAGTCCTATACTTATTGGATGAACTGCTCGGGCCACGGCACATCGCTGGCGCAGGAGACCAACCGCGTCGATATCGATCCCGAACTGAAGGATGCCTGGGGTGTGCCGTCGATCCGCGTGACCTACAAAGATCATCCCGACGACGTGAAGCACGCCAATTGGCAAGCCGACCGTGCCGTGGAAATCATGGACGCGGCGGGCGCCAAGCAGATCGTGCGCAGCGAGATTGGCGAAGCCAATGGCGGCGTTCACCTGCTCGGCACCTGCCGCATGGGCAATGATCCGGCGACCTCCGTGATCGACAAATATCACCGCACCCATGATGTGCGGAACCTGTTCCTGTGCGATGGGTCCAGCATGGTGACGTCTGGCCGCGGCCAGCCGACGCAGACGATTGAGGCGTTGGCCTTTCGTGCGGGCGAGCATATCGCGCGATTTGCACGGATGAATGAGATTTAGGGTAGCACGGTTGGAGACGGGTGTGGTCGATTGACGTTCGCAACCCTCCACGCCGTCACCCCGGACTTGATCCGGGGTCCCGCTGCCTGTTGAGTATGTCCGCAAGTGAAGCGGGATCCCGGATCAAGTCCGGGATGACGAGGTTAGAAATGTCGAGTCCGGTCGAGGTGAGAAACCTCAGCCCTTCACACTCGCTATCAAAGCACCGCCAGCACCGCATCACCCATCGCGCTGGTGCTCATCGTCCCACCCAAATCAGCAGAGCGCGCACCGCCAGCCAGCGCCTTCGCTACAGCAGCCTCGATCCGGTCCGCCGCCTCCGCCTGCCCCAGCGAAAAGCGCAGCATCATCGCGGCGGAGAGTATCGTCGCCAACGGATTAGCCTTCCCCTGCCCGGCAATATCCGGCGCAGAGCCGTGGATCGGCTCATACAGCCCCTTGCCATCCGCATCTAGCGAGGCCGAGGCCAGCATACCGATGGAGCCAACGCACATGCTCGCCTGATCGGACAGGATATCGCCAAACAGATTGCCGGTCACGATCACATCGAACTGGCCGGGGTTGCGCACCAGCTGCATTGCGGCATTGTCCACATACATGTGGCTGAGCTCCACATCGGGATAGTCGGCGGCAACCTCGATCACCACATCGCGCCACAGCTGGCTTGTCTCCAGCACATTGGCCTTGTCGACCGAGCAGAGCTTGCCCTTGCGCGCCTGCGCAGCACGGAAGGCACTGTGCGCGATGCGGCGCACTTCGGCCTCATTATAGGACATGACATCATAGCCCTCGCGCAGGCCATCAGCGGTTTTGCGAATGCCCTTTTCGCCGAAATACACATCGCCATTGAGCTCGCGCACGATCAGCAGGTCGATCTTCTCGGCAACTTCCTTGCGCAGCGTCGAGGCATCGGCCAGCTCGGGAAACATCTTGGCTGGGCGCAGGTTCGAGAAGAGGTTGAGCGCCTTGCGCAAGCCCAGGATCGCCTGCTCAGGACGAAGCGCGCGCTCCAGCGAGTCGCAATCAGGATCCCCCACGGCGCCGAACAGAATCGCGTCCGCGCGCCTGGCCAAGTCCAGCGTGGCGGCGGGCAGCGGGTGGCCATGCGCCTTATACGCCGCGCCGCCAACCGGGGCTTCCTCATAGGTGAGGCCGGGGAGTGCCAGCGCATCGAGCACGCGCTTGGCCTGCACCGTCACTTCAGGGCCGATGCCATCACCGGGGAGAATTGCCACGAGCATGTTCAGAACCTCTTGATCAACCCGCGCGTGCCAAAGCCTGCGCCTTTAATATGGCCACGCCATTGCCCAATGCGATCCGCTCACGCAACCGCTCTTTTGAGCCGCTCGATCAGTCGCTCACGGGCGGCAAGCATCTCTGCACGGCGCGGATCAACCAGGCGATGCGTAATGAAATGGCCGGTGATGATGAAGCCGTTGAGAATATCCTCCCAACCCGCCTCGCCGCCCATCGTGAGGAAAGGCGGGAGCGCGAAGAGTCGCTCGGCATGAATGCCAGCCGCAGCCTTGCTTACCGCCCGGCCCGTGCGCGGGCTGACATAAGCCAGATCATCCCGCCCGCCAGTCACCGCACATTCGGCCAGATCAAGCCCAAAGCCCAGTTGCGCAAGCAGCAGCAGCTCATAACGCACCATCGCCACGGCCCAGCCCCGCGCGGCAGGCGCTGCCTCCACCGCATCGAGAACCGCAGAAAGCGCGCCATGCAACGCTGGATAGGCCTGTCCCTCCGGCAAGCTTGATGCCGTTAGCGCACATACCCAATCGATGGCGGCAGCAGGCAGCGGCTCGCCCAGCAGCGGCCCGCGACTATGCTCCAGTTCCACCGCAAGGCTCGCAAGCTGATCCGCCGTGCGGGCGCGGTACACGCCGCGCACGATGTTACCGGGAATGAGCACCGGCCGCATCCGGGTGGAGCGCCCGCCCTGCACATAGCCGGGCATCAGGCCATGATCCTGCGTGAGCGCCCGCACGATCGCGCCATGCTCACCATGTGCGCGCACGGCGCAGATGATGGCGGAGGCGGTGATGATCGTCATGCGCGCAGCATAGAGTGGGCGCTAGCGGGGTGGAATTGATTTCGCGGTAAATCGTCACACCGTTAACAGCAAAACGTCACCCCGGACCTGATCCGGAGTCCCGCTATCTTCGCACACGCCGCTAAGAAAGCGGGATCCCGGGTCAAGCCCGGGATGACGAAGTTCGAGGTGGCAACGTCAGTTCAGATTAGCAGCCCGCTCAGGCCGCCGCGATGATTAGCCCAAACTTCGCCGCAGTAAGGCTTGCGCCGCCAACCAGCGCGCCATCGACATTATTCGTATGCAGAAGCTCCGCCGCATTATCGCCACTCACCGATCCGCCATAAAGGATGAGCATCGCATTGCCCGCATCTGCGCCGAGCCTGTCCACCAGCCTCGCGCGCAAAGCCGCGTGCATGGCCGCGACCTGCGCCGGGCTCGCCACCTTGCCGGTGCCGATCGCCCAGACCGGCTCATAGGCAATGACCAGCCAGGCCGGGTCCGCTCCTTCCGGCAGCGAGGCAACAAGCTGATCCGCCACAAAGCTGTGCGCAACATCATCGCCCTGTTCACGCGTCTCCAGCGTCTCGCCGATGCACAGCACCACTTGCAGGCCATGCTTGTGCGCGGTTGCTGCCTTGGCCGCCACATCTTCATTGCTCTCATGCTGATATTGCCGCCGCTCGCTATGGCCAACGAGTGTCGCGCGCGCGCCAGCTTCGGCAATCATCGCCGCAGAGAGGCTGCCGGTGAAGGCGCCGGATTCGGCCTGATGACAATCCTGCGCGCCGATCATCAAAGCGCCTGCAAGCGGCGCAGCGGGCACGATCAGCGTCGCCGGAAGAAACAGCGCAACATCCACATCAGAGCGCTCGCCAGCCAGCGCGGCAATGGCGGAGACCTCCCCCAGTTGCGCCTGAAGGCCGTTCATCTTCCAGTTTCCTGCGATTAGCTTGCGCCGAACGGTCATTCCCACACTCTCCATCTGGCTACATCCAGCCTTGCCTACTGCCTGACCGGATGGCGAAGAGGATTTGCTTTGTCCAGCCCTTGCGATGGGCGCGCCCAGTCCTTCATCCCGCTCGCAAAGGCTTGCCGCATCGGATGGCCCGCCCTAAAGCATGCCGGAATCTTGCCTTGCCGTTTCTGGACATCATGACATGCAAATCTTCCGGCGCCTTTTGGGATCGAAATATGGTGGCGTGTTCGCCGGCGGATTTCTGGCGATCATCGCATTCGCTTTTATCGCTGGCGATCTGAGCAACAGCAATTTCAGCATCGGCGGCCAATCGTCGAGCGAAGTCGCGCGCATCGGCAAGCTTTCCTTGACCACGGCCGAATTGCAGAGCCGCACCCAGATGGTGTTCGAGCGCGTGCGGCGGGATAATCCCGCGCTGACGATCGACCAGTTTTTGGCCGATAATGGCCTTAATCGCGTGGCCGATGAGTTGATCGCCTCCAAAGCGCTGATCGCTTATGGCGAGAAACACGGCATGAAAATTTCCAAGGCGTTGGTGGATGCGCAGATCGCCACCAACCCCGCCTTTGTGGATGCGACCGGCAATTTCAGCGAGACGGTATTCCGCCAACTGCTCGGTCAGCAGCGCGTCTCCGAGCAGGATTTGCGTGACGACATCAAGGCGCAGATCATCCAGCAGCAATTGCTGACCCCGGTGAGCGCAGGCGCGAAGGCGCCGACCAGCATGGTGCCGCCTTATGCCGCCATGCTGATCGAGGAGCGCACCGGTGAGATGTTCGGCGTGCCGTCCGCGACTTTCGCGCCCAAGACGCCGCCAACGGACGCTGAATTACGCGCCTATTTCGCCGCCAATGGCAGCCAGTTTGCCGTGCCCGAGCAGCGCAAGCTGCGTTACGCGTTGGTGAACCTGAGCCGCTTCGAAGCGCAGGCCAAGCCGACCGAAGCCGAGCTTGCGACGCTCTACAAATCCAAGGCGGCGCAATATCAGGCACGTCAGGTACGTGATTTCAGCCAGCTGATCCTCACGACGCAGGCGGCCGCCACTGATGCCGCCGCCAAGGCCAAACAAGGCCAGGCGCTGACCGCTGTGGCGAACAGCCTCGGCCTCGCCGCGACCCGCATCGACAATGTCGACGCGGCGCAACTCGCCACGCAGACCAATGCAGAGATTGCCAAGGCAGGCTTTGCCGCCGCCAGCAACGGCGTGATCGGCCCTGTGCGCTCGCCGCTCGGCTGGGCCGTGCTGCGTGTCGAGGCCGTGCGCGATATGCCGGGCAAGACGCTCGATCAGGTGCGCGCAGAGCTGACGCCGGAGCTGGTGACAGTCAAGGAGCGCCAGCTGTTCAGCGAGTTTCTGAGCGAGATTGACGGCAAGCTGGGCGACGGCGTTGGCCTTGCCGATATTGCCAAGGAAAAGCAGCTCACGCTTGTCGAGACACCGCTCATCATCCGCACGGGTCAAGCGCCCAAGGACCCCGCATTCAAAGCGGACCCTGCGCTCACTGCCGTGCTGGAGCCAGCCTTTGCGGCCTCGCAGGATGATGATGCGCAGATCGTAGCGGTGAAGCCCGATGAGGAAGCCGCCATCCTGTCAGTGAGCGAAATCGTGCCGGAAGGTCCGCCCGCTTTCAACGATGTGAAGGCGGCCGTGCAGGTCGCCTGGGCGCTGGATAAGGGCGCGCAGCAGGCCAGCAAGGTTGCGACGCAGCTTGCCGCTGAACTTGGCAAAGGTGCTGATCCGGCTGCTGTGCTGGCGAAGCTGGGCCTCAACGGCACGCCGCGCCAGCCGCTCGCGGCCCGCCGTGCTGACATCAACCAGCAAAACGGCCGCATCCCCGCCCCGCTCGAAGCGCTGTTCACGATCAAGGTGGGCGCGACCCGCACGATCCCGCTTGAGAACAAGCAGGGCTTCATCGTTGTGTGGCTCGATGCG
>CBIHKY010000100.1:0-11347 GCA_966205705.1 uncultured Alphaproteobacteria bacterium | reverse complement strand
GCAAAGTCGCGGCCATATTGGCGGACATGATCCCATTGACCGAAAAGCTGCTCACGCTCGCGACCGGAAAGATTGCTCGGGCCATCCTCGCTAGGCTTATCCCAGAGCGGCACCAGCAACCATGCCTCGCCACCCGGCTTCAAGGCCCGACGCATATTGGCGAGCACCACGGCATCGTCCGGCACATGCTCCATCACATGGCTGGCATAGATGCGGTCGAACCGCTCCTCATCGGCCATCGCCATCAGGTCCAGTTGCTGCATGCCGGGCACGGAATAGCGGCTTGGGTCGATATCGGCGGGCACATAATCGCCCGCATAAGCGCGGAAGCGCCGCACAAGGCTCGCCTCATTGGGCGCGCAATGCAGGATCGCCGCCCAAGCGGGCGCCTTGATCACGCCATCGTCCAGCAGCGCGTGCATCAGCCGCTCGCGCGGCGACGAGTCGCACAGCAGGCAGCCCCATTCCGCCTCCTCACCATAGCGATAAAAGCCCACGACATCCTTGCGGCAGGCGGGGCAATAGCGATCGCGCGTGCCGCCAAGTGCCGAGCGCACGGCAAGGCCAGCACGCGAAACATGCTTGCCCACAGCCTTCAAAACGCGTTGGGTCGTGATCATCGCGCGAGCCTATACAATCCTGCGGCATGAAAGCGAGAAGAACCGCTTGATCTTAACCAAAATCAGTCGCGCGACTTTGCGGGCGCCCACAGGGTGAAGGTCTGCCCCCGCATCGCGCGCAGCACGCCCGTGAGCGTTGCCAAATATGCGAGCAGCAGATCCATGATCGCGGCGATCGGCCCGCGACGGAAATTTGCGCCCAGCAGGCCGAGGAAAAGCGACGCTGCAAGGAGGGCAATCGCGGCGATGGGCGAGATGCGCCATGCCAGTGCAAGCGCCGCGAGCGCGCCAATGCCCATCCACGCGGCACCAAACCAGCGTACGATCTTGCGCGAGCTATATTTGAACCGATCGAGCCGCGTCATCTTGCGCAACTGCGGGCGCAAATGCTGATGCGTGTGCCAGCTACGCGTCGCGATGCGCACCTTGCGGCGATATTCATCCTCGCGCCGAGAGACCATCATCTCCCGCGCAATCACATCCTTCGCCTTGATGAGCCGCTTGCCCGCGAACACAACCGCCATCGAGACGGTGAGATCATCCAGCACGCTATCAGGGAAATCCGGGTAGAGACTGCGCCGGATGGAAAAGATCGAGCCATCAGCCCCCATCACATTGCCAGTGCGCGACTCAAGGTCTTTCAATTGCTCTTCAATGCTCCAGTAGAGCGCGCCCACCGAGGCGGAGGCACTGTTTTGGGCGCCGCCATAATGGAGCGAACCCAATACGCCGCCAACCTGCGGGTTGCGATAATAAGGCAACAGCGCGTCGATGGCATCCCCATCCAGCATCACATTGGCATCGCTGAAAATCAGCACGTCACCAGTCGCCATTGCCGCCAGCAGCTTCATCCCGTGCGCCTTGCCGCTGCGACCGGGGCCGTGCACCACATGCAGCACATCGCTGGCCTGATCGAGCAGCGCGCCTGTTTCGTCGGCTGAGCCATCATTGAAAACGAGGACTTCCAGCGACGGATGGAGTGCTTTGAGGGCGCGGATGTTGGCGATCTTGGCAGGGAGGGAAGCCGCCTCATTATAGGCGCAGAAGAGCAGGGATGCCGAGGTTGGCGCCTGCCCCCGTTCGGCGTGAATGCGCCGTATGGACATGAACCGAAGGATCACCGGATAGAAGAGAAACGGCCACAACAGCAGGATGCCCGCCACCACCATCACGCAGATCAGCAACAGATCAATCACGCGCCGCGCGCCTCAAAACGCATTGTCGTGCGCCAGCACGCGCAGCGTGGCGGCAATGATGCGCAGATCACGCCAGATCGACCAATTGGTCACATATTCCAGATCCGACTGCAGCCGGTTGATCAGATCCTCATGCCGGTCCGTCGGCCCCCGATGCCCGCGCACCTGCGCCAAACCGGTCATCCCAGGCTTGATGCAATGGCGCGCCCAATAGCGGTCATCCACTTCCCAATACAGGCTGTTCGCAGCCTTCGCCGCGGGCGCATGAGGTCGTGGCCCCACGATACTCATGTCGCCGCCCAACACATTGAAAAGCTGAGGCAACTCATCCAGACTCGTGCGCCGCAGAAACGCGCCAATAGGCGTAACGCGCGGATCATCCTTCTGCGTCAACTTCTCCGCGCCCTGATCGGTCTGCGCCATATGCATGGTGCGGAATTTCAGGATCAGAAAAGGCTTCGCATCCTTGCCAATCCGCAATTGGCGAAAGAAAACCGGCCCCGGCCCGGAGAGCTTTACAGCAATCGCGCCACCGATCAGCAGCGGCGAAAGCAGCAGCGCGGCAGGCACGCCAATCGCCAGATCGAGCAGGCGCTTCACGATCCGATCCCGGAACAGCAGCGGTCCGCCTGCCACCACCACCGTTGGATGATCGGCAAAGGTGCTCACTTTTGCGGGCACGAACCGGCTCATCTCCGGCACCATGATTTCGCCCTTGGCCGAGAGCGCCGTCAGCGCAATACGCCACGCCTCGATCCGCTCGGGCGGGCAAGCCACCACGACGCGCTCTGCCCCGCCGACCCCATGCGCCAGCCGCTCGGCCATCGCCGCATCGCCAATCACCGGATCAAAGCCGATCTGCGCAGCGTCCACGCGCCAGGCATCATGCGGCGTCTCGATATCCACCCCATCCACCAGCAGCACAGTGATATGCGGCACCTGACCAACCAGACGGATCGCGCACCAGTCGATTAGCCGCCTCGCCCAGAACAGCCCGATGGCGGAAAGCCCCAACCCCACCACGAACGTCAGCCGCGAAAGCTGATCCGCAATCTTTCCGAAATAGACGATGATCAGCATCAGCATGGCCGCCTGAACGAGGCTCCACATCGCCTTGAACGCGCTCGCCCGGCCATTGCCGATCATGCGGATGCCATACACGCCGCCATTGATCGCGATCAGCGTATAAACCGGCGCGATCATTGCGAACATCACCACGCCATGCGGCTTGCCCGGCTCGCCCTGCAGCGATCCCAGCACCAGAAAATTGGCAAGCGTGAAGGCAAGCCCCAGCACCATGATGTCGATCAGGATGCTGAGCAGATAGAGGCGCAGGCGCGCCACTTCCTTGGACGGCGCAGGTTTCGCTGTCATCGTTCCGCGCGCTATGCGGGGCCAGGGGTCAGGTCAATGGGATTGTGAGGACGCGCAGACTCGCTTGAGCGGTCACGCCTTGCAACTCGTCCCGCTGGAGGACGTAAAAGCGATCAAGACGCTAGTATTAATCCGGTTACGCTTTTATGACGGCGTGTGAATAAAATGATCAACCAAACACGCCCAATCGCCAAGCCCATCGAGAGGATCCAAAAGAACCTCCTTGCGGCGCCTGAACGCAGGCTTCTCAACTGGTTGTGCAGCATCCTGCCCCAGTGGGTGACGCCGGACAAGCTCACCTCGCTGGGCGTTTTCGGCGCGGTGGCGACGTTCATCGGCTATGCGGCGAGCGGCTTCAGCAAGACCTGGCTGTGGCTCGCCATCATCGGCTATTTCCTGCAATGGTTCGGCGACTCGCTCGATGGCAGCCTTGCGCGCTATCGGCGGATCGAGCGGCCATCCTATGGCTATTTCATCGATCATAGCTGTGATGGGCTTGTGACCTTGCTCATCCTCGGCGGCATGGGCTTCAGCCCGTTCGTGCGCGTCGATGTCGCGATGTTCGCGGTCGTCGGCTATCTGCTGCTCTCCATCCACGCCTATCTGGCGGCGCGCGTCATGGGCGAGTTCAAGCTCTCTTATGGCATTGCCGGACCAACCGAGCTGCGTTTCCTGCTCATCGGCATGACCATCGGCATGATGCTGTCCGATCCTGTTTTGCCACCGGGCATCTCGGTGTTTGACATGATCGTGGGCGTTGTGGGCACGCTGTTCGTAGTGCTGTTCATCAGTCAGACGCTCGTCGCCGGCAAGCGCCTCTCAGACTCCGAGCCGATGCCCCGCCGCTGAGCCAATCCGCTTAACCCGCATGGGTTTGGGCAATGATGTGCGCGATCCGGCTGGCCGCCCTGCCATCGCCATAGGGATTATGCGCCCGCGCCATTGCGGCGTAAGCACCATCGTCATCCAGCAACCGCGTGACCTGCGCAACGATCTGCGCGCGATCGGTGCCGACAAGCTGTGCAGTGCCAGCCGCCACCCCCTCGGGCCGCTCCGTCGTCTCGCGCATCACCAGCACCGGCTTGCCAAGCGAGGGCGCTTCTTCCTGCACGCCACCACTGTCGGTCAGCATGATATCGCAAGCATCCAGCAGACGCACAAAGCAGGGATAATCGAGCGGCTCAATCAGCGCCACATTGGCGAGGCCGGATAGCGCGGCATCCATCACGCCACGCACTTGGGGATTGGGGTGGATGGGAAATATGACCGCCACATCATCCCGCGCCGCCAAGTCGCGCACGGCGCCTGCAATATGGCGCATGCCCTCACCGAAATTCTCCCGCCGATGGCAGGTCATGGCCAGAATGCGTTTGCCTGCAAATGGCGCGAGGATTGGCGCGATCTCGCCAGCGAGCGCCGGATCGTTCCGCACACGGTCACGCGTCGCAAGCAAAGCGTCGATCACGCTGTTGCCGGTGACGTGGATGCCAGCCTCCGCCCGCCCCTCGGCGCGCAACGCGTCCGCCGCGGTGTGCGTCGGCGCGAAGTTCAGGTCCGCGATGCAGGCAATGACGCGCCGGTTCACCTCCTCGGGCCAGGGGTGGTGAATATCTCCGCTGCGCAAACCGGCGTCCACCTGGCCCACAGGAATACGCCGATAAGCGGCCGCAAGGCTGGCCACCATTGCCGTGAGCGTATCGCCATGGACAAGCACCCGATCGGGCTTTTCGCGGTCGAGCACCTCGCCCAGCGCCAGCATCGTTCGCGCAGTGAGCGCATCAAGGCTCTGGCCGGGCTGCATGAGGTCAAGATCGATATCGGGAACGATGCCTGCAAGCTGCAGCACCTGATCGAGCAATCCGCGATGCTGGGCCGTCACGCAAACCCGCACCGCGATGCCCGGCTGCTCACGAAGCGCCGCAATGACCGGAAATAATTTGATCGCTTCTGGCCGCGTGCCGAAGATCACGAGAATTTTCTGCACGCACCCTGGCCCTCATGCCGCCCGAAGGCATTTGTGACGTGCCGGATTTGGCGCAAAAACCTTTCGACTTGCTTAGCGTCACATAGAGCAGACCGCATCGAGAAATTCAGGCGCAATGCGGGCCCGCTTCAAGGGCGCGTGCGACAACGCCCTGTTAGCCGATAGCGAGTGAGAGGAAGTGGCAAGCCCCTCCTCTTTAGAGGAGGGGTTGGGGTGGTGTAACAACATGACCGCGAGGTGCTGCAACGCTTACGCATCCCCACCACCCCCGGCCCCTCCTCTTCAGGGGATCGCTGCGAAATTCGGTTCCCATCCTCACCCTTCGTCATCCCGGGCTTGACCCGGGATCCCGCTTCTTCTCAAACTATCGAGCGATCTGCCAACAACGGCAGCGGGACCCCGGATCAAAGTCCGGGGTGACGTAGGTTATTTCGCAGTGATCCTCTGAAGAGGAGGGGAGAAACGTCCGCAAAATCGTCCTATCCAAAATGCGATGCAGCTCTCAGCCCGCCACCAGCGCGGCATCCCGCAATCCCCGCCAGACCCTTGCCGCCTGCACGCTCTCCTGCACATCATGCACCCGCACGATCTGCGCGCCCTGATCGATGGCCTTGAGCGCCAACGCAACCGATCCACCAAGCCGCTCCGGCACCGGCGCGCCATTGGTCAGCGCGCCGACCATCCGCTTGCGGCTCGCCCCAAACAGCAAGGGCACGCCGAGCGCCTGATAGAGCGCAAGATTGTTCACGATGCGCGTGTCATCCTGCAACGCCTTGCCAAAGCCGATGCCGGGATCGACAATGATCTTCGCGCGGTCCACACCCGCCGCGACACAGGCGGTAATGCGCGCCTCCAGCCAGTCGAATATCTCCAGATCGATCGCCGCGCCGCCCACCGCGCCCGCCTTATATTTCACGGCGCCGCCATGCGGGTCTTCGCCTGCCGAGGGGCTGTGCATCAGCATCACCGGGCAGCCAGCCTGCGCCACCACTTCCAGCGCACGCGGATCATGGGTGAGGCCGGTGACATCATTGACGATGCCTGCCCCTGCCGCCAGCGCGGCCTCCATCACGCCCGCCTTGCGCGTATCGATGGAGACGACAATGCCGCTTTTCGCCAGGCGCTCGATCACAGCCACGGTGCGGGCAATCTCATCGCCTTCCCACACGGCATCCGCGCCGGGCCGCGTGGATTCGCCGCCCACATCGATGATGGAGGCGCCCGCAAGCTGCATCGCGAAACCGGCATCCGCTGCGCGCTCGGGCGCATCCATCAGCTTGCCGCCGTCAGAGAAGCTGTCCGGCGTCATGTTCAATATGCCCATGATCTGCGGGGTGTCGAAACGGATGATGCGCTCGCCAAGCGTCAGCGCCGCGCGTGGGCTGGTCAGTGCCGCCATCAGCTGCGCCGCGCTCGCGCCCAAAGCGTCAGGCAAACGCCCCTGCCAATCAGCAAATGCGCTCATCGGAACCTGCGCTTTACCAGCCTCGCCCTCCGCCGTAACCCAGCGTGCTTCAACCGCCTGAAACCAGATCAGCCCGCCAGCAAGCCGCCGGAAGTCGCTCTCCGCCAGCCCAACCGGCGTGTCGACGAACCAGATCGGGCGCAGATACAACCGCGCACCAGCGGGGGGGATTTGGATCATGGCGTCACGTCATCCTTCAGCTTCGCGGATGCTCTAGCGCCAGTCCCTAAGCAAAGGAAGTTGGAGCCCGAAGTAAGATTGTGGGAGAATCGCTCCGGGCTCCGACGACGAAGCTTAAGGCTCCGTCGCAAGCAGATAGAGCTTCCGCAGCGCATCGATGGGCTTCACCTTGCCCTCATGCTCGATGTGCCAGAAGGTCCAGCCATTGCAGCTTGGCGCGCCTTGCAGCGTTGCACCCATCTTGTGGATGGAGCCAATCTCCTCGCCGCACAGCAATGATCCATCGGCGCGCACATGCGCTTTCCAGCGCCCCTTGCTGTCCATCAGCACAGCGCCCGGCTCGATCATCCGCGTCTCGACCAGCGTGCCAAAGGCGACGCGGGGCTGGCTCTTGGGCGATTGCATGATGGTGATGGCGCTCTCATCGAGCGGGAGCGCTGCAGCGATGCGCTCCCGCGCGACCTCACAATAGCTGTCTTCCCGCTCGATGCCGATCCAGTGACGACCAAGCCGCCGGGCAACCGCGCCGGTCGTACCCGTGCCGAAGAAAGGATCGAGGACGACATCGCCCTTTTGCGTGCAGGAGAGCAGAATGCGATAAAGCAAAGCCTCGGGCTTTTGGGTCGGGTGCGCCTTGGTGCCGTTGCGCTTCAAGCGCTCCTGCCCCGCGCAGATCGGCAGCACCCAATCGGAGCGCATCTGCAGCTCATCATTGAGCGTCTTCATGGCGCGATAATTGAAGGTATATTTCGCCTTCTCGCCCTGGCTCGCCCAGATGA
The DNA here is from genome assembly GCA_966205705.1 of uncultured Alphaproteobacteria bacterium. Classification (GTDB taxonomy): domain Bacteria; phylum Pseudomonadota; class Alphaproteobacteria; order Sphingomonadales; family Sphingomonadaceae; genus Sphingobium. Next base: position 3,749 of record CBIHKY010000100.1, on the reverse strand, counting down.
GCGTCTCATGCGCATTGGTGAAGCGCGTGCCCTTGAAGTTGGGCATCGGGTTGGCCTTGCGCCACACGATATCGTTGAGGATCCAGAAGCCCTGATCCTGCATCATCGATCCGACACGGAAGATGTTGTGATAGCTGCCGATCACCCAGATGGTGCCATCGGGCTTGAGGATGCGGCGCGCCTCAGCTAGCCACTCGCGGCAAAACGCATCATAGGCGGCATAGCTGTCGAAGTGATCCCAGGCATCGTCGACCGCATCGACCCGGCCACCCTCGGGGCGGAAAAGATCGCCGCCGAGCTGGAGGTTGTAAGGCGGATCAGCAAAGATCACGTCCACGCTGGCGGAGGGCAATGTGCGCATGATGGCAATGCAATCACCCTGCAGCAACGTGTCGAGCGGGAGCACTTTCGGCATCTCTGCTGGCGCTGCGCGCGTCTGCGGCGCACGCGTGATAACCTGTTCCATAACGCCCATTTCAGTCTGTCCCCGTTTGTTGGAGCCATTGATGAATCCCCGCGACTCGCGCGTCAAGCTTGGTAATTGTCTGGGAGCCTGTCTCGGGCGGGTACCAAAAAGGAGAACGAAACGAGTCCCACACGAGGGGTGGAGTCTGCGGATTCCTGCGAGACTCAACATCTAGTGGTGTGGCGCCGAAGACTCAGTGGCGAGCGGACCGCAGATTTATTTTCGCACGGTCCGCTCGGAGTCGATCAGAGGCTTCCAGGGCCCTGAATGAGCAGCCAAATGCCGATCACAGCGAACAGTGCCGCCGCCACGATACGCACGGTTTTGAGCGGAACGCGCTTGAGCAGTTCATGCCCCAGGAACACCGCCGGCACATTGGCGAGCAACATGCCGAGCGTCGTCCCCATCGTCACGAAACCGACCTGCTTGAACTGCGCGCCAAGGGCGATCGTGGCAATCTGCGTCTTGTCACCCATCTCGACGAGGAAGAAGGCGATGGCCGTGGTGAGGAACGGCCCGAAGCGCGCAGGCTTGTCGTCCAGATCATCGATCTTGTCGGGAATCAGCGTCCAGATCGCCATCGCGAGAAAGCCCGCCGCGACGAGATAATGGAACCATGCCGCCGCAAAGATCGAGGCGACACTGGCGCCCAACAGAGCCGCGAGGAAATGATTGGCAAGCGTTGCCGCCAGAATGCCGAAGATGATCGGCAAGGGCTTGCGAAAGCGGGTGGCGAGCAAAATCGCCAGCAATTGCGTCTTGTCGCCAATCTCGGCAAGCGCGACCACGGCGGTGGATGTTAGGAGAGCGTCCATAAATGTTTCCGGGGCCGAGCGAGACGATAAACCGATGACATCAGCACCTCCCGCCCGGCCGGACGGAAGTGCGATGTCATTGGTCTCGCCTGAATGGTTTCCCATCCTCCCGGCACCACGGCCTCTCGACCGAGTATGTTGATGCACGGGCCAGCCTTTACGGGCTGCTGGCTACTCCCCAGATGACGTGAACCTGTTAGGTCGAACGGCGCGACCCGTCAAGCAAAGTGCCGCATCGACTGCGCAACGGGCGCAAAGCTGCGCCGGTGCAGCGGCGTCGGCCCATGCTCGCGCAAGGCGGCGAGATGATCGCGCGTGCCATAGCCCTTGTTGCGCTCCCAGCCATAATGCGGATGGGCCATCGCCGCCTCGCGCATCATGGCATCACGATGCTCCTTGGCGATGATCGACGCAGCAGAGATACAAGGCTCCAGCGCATCCCCACCCACGATCGCGCGCGCCTGCCAGCGCCACTCCGGGCGGCGACCATGCGGGGTGAGATTGCCATCGATCAGCACCTCAAGCGGATCGCAGCCGATCTTGGCGCACAGCGCCTCCACCGCCAGCGTCATGGCCAGCATGGTCGCGCCAAAAATGTTGAGCGCGTCGATCTGCTCCACATCGACAATGCCGACGCCCCATTGGCAGCGGCGCTTGATGGTGGCCTCCAGCTCGGCGCGGCGCATGGCGCTCAGCTTCTTACTATCGTCCAGCCCGGAAGGGCGCGGCTTGCACAATATGACCGCAGCGGCCACCACAGGCCCCGCCAACGGACCTCGGCCAGCCTCATCGACCCCAGCAATCATCGCGCGATGCGCCAGGGCGGATAGCGGCGGTTTTCGCTTGCGCTGAACAGGCAGATGCGGTTGCCGGCAGGATCGACCAGCCAGGCTTCCCACCAACCCCAATCCTGATCGACAGGCTCAGAATCGAACACCAGCCCAACCGATTGGAGCGCCGCCACCCGGGCGTCGAGATCATGACACTCGAAATAGACCGCATGCGCATCGCCATGCAGCGAGAGCGTCGCGCCACCTGCCGTCTCGAACCGGGCATAGGGCTTGTCCGGCATGTCGACGATCAGCTTGAGGCCCAACTCCTCATAGAAATTGCGTGAGGCGGCATAGTCCACCACCGGCACGCTCAGCTGATTAAGCCGGGGACTCGCGCCAATATCCAGCCGCACCGAAGCATGACCCATCGGCCCATGTCCGCCGCCCAACTCCGGCGCATCCCGCAGCGCTAGCCGCACAAATTGCCGCGCCTGCCCAATCGCATCAGGCAGATCCAGCCCCTGCCCCAGTCCCATCGCAATGGCGCTCGCCAGCGTGCAGCCCGTCCCATGCGTATCCTGCGTATCGATGCGCGATCCTTCCCAGCGCGCAACCTCGCCCTCAAAGCCGACCAGCCGATCGATGATCGTATCGCCCGGCGCATGGCCGCCCTTGATCAGCAGCATTTCGCCGCGCGCGGCCAGTTCCGCCTCACCGCCAAGCGCTTCCAGCTCGGGCAGGTTCGGCGTCGTCAGGAAGGCCCAGCCCATCAGCTCGTGCATCGCCTCAATCGTCTCGGCATCGGCCAGCACGCCACCACTGCTCGCCACCATCACGGGATCAAGCACGATCGGCGCATTGATGCTCTCCAGCCGCGCCGCCACGGCCAGCGCCGTCTGTGCCGATCCGATCATGCCGATCTTGATCGCATCCACGCCAATATCGTCCACCACGCTATCGATCTGCGCGATCACCATCTCGGTCGGCACGGGATGCACGGCCTGCACGCCCAGCGTATTCTGCGCAGTGATGGCGGTGATCGCCGTCATCGCATGGCCGCCCATCATGGTCACGGTCTTGATGTCCGCCTGAATGCCGGCGCCGCCGCCCGAATCCGATCCGGCGATGATTAATATGCGTGGAATGCTCATGCGGGCCTTTTGCCGATAGCGGCGCGCGAAGTCGAGACGCACGGCTCAGATTGCCGCATCGCCCGTTCGATGCGATAGCAGCGCATGACCGCGCTCATCTACATCGCCGCTGCCCTTGCCGAGATCGCTGGCTGCTTCGCCTTTTGGGCCTGGTTCAAACTGGATCGTTCACCGCTCTGGCTGATCCCCGGCGTCGCATCGCTCATGATCTTCGCCTGGCTTCTTACGCTGGTAGATTCAGATCATGCCGGGCGGGCTTATGCGGCCTATGGCGCGGTCTATATCGCGTCCGCCATCGCATGGCTCTGGCTCGTCGAGGGCGCCCGGCCAGATCGTTGGGACATATTGGGCGTGCTGGTCTGCCTCGGCGGTGCTGCAATCATCCTCTACGGCCCAAGGCACGCCGCTTAAATCTTGAACCGACGCTGCGTCGATGCGGGATTCTTCGCCAGCGCCTCGCCCTGACGCGCTGGTCGATCAAGCATTTCCCCACCGCAATTGGGGCAGCGATCATCCAGCAACTCGCTGCATTGTGCACAAAAGG
>CBIHKY010000099.1:0-11502 GCA_966205705.1 uncultured Alphaproteobacteria bacterium | reverse complement strand
ATGTATGGACGGGATAACCGCTGAAAGCATCTAAGCGGGAAGCCTCCCTCAAGATTAGATTTCATCGAGCCGTGGAAGACCACCACGTTGATAGGCCGGGTGTAGAAGTGCGGTAACGCATGTAGCTAACCGGTCCTAATTGCTCTGTTCGCGCTTAATGGATCTTATGATCCTATAGAGTCCCACCATCATCAACAGCTCTGGGCTTGCCGAAAGGCAGACGCAAAGCAGTGATGGCGTGATGAATAAGCCAACGCCCAATATATTAGGTCAAGCATCCCTCATTCGTGAGGAACACGCAGTAAATCAGTGCATCGATTAAAAACCCGCTTCGCTCTCATGAGCGCCTGCTTCATTGCTTGGTGACCATAGCGTCTGTGACCCACCCGATCCCATCCCGAACTCGGCCGTGAAACCAGACTGCGCCGATGGTACTATCGCTCAAGCGCTGGAAGAGTAGGTCGTCGCCAGGCATTGTAGCCGGCGCTCATAAGAACAAAAGCGGGTAACCCATTCACATATCAAAGATAAGCATAAGGGCGTCCCCTAACCGGAACGCCCTTTCATGCGTTCTGGACCACATCAAGGTCCAACCCGGCGCGGGATGGAGCAGCCCGGTAGCTCGTCAGGCTCATAACCTGAAGGTCGCAGGTTCAAATCCTGCTCCCGCAACCAACGGTGTGCGAATTAAGCCCTCAGCATGAAAATGCTGGGGCTTTTGGCGTTTCTGCCCCTTGATAATATCGCCTCTAGAGGCCGCTGCCGCAAACTCAAGCATCGCGAACAGATCGCCTTGCAGTTCGAGCCGGCGATGCTTGCCACCCCGACTGTCACCGCCATGCACCACAACGGCCTCGATTAGCGTCCGGATCGCATTACGCGATGCACTGGCTTCGCGAGTGGCAATGTGCTGCTCCAGTTCCGACATCGCGACGCGATAAAGCGCCTCGTAGTTCGCGGGGAGCCGCACCACCGTCTGTTCCGGAAGGTTGCTCATCTCTTGGACGAGGCGATCCTCTTCACACTCCAGATCCTTGAGCCGAGCCACAACCGAGCGAGGGAGATCGTCATCGTCCTTCATCTGCCTCACCAGTTTGGCGATGCGGCGGCGGGTTTCAGCCAACTCGCTTCAATTTTATCGCGTCGACTATGGCTCGGATGTGAGCATCGGACTTCCGCAGAAGGTGCACCACAAACCGACGGACGATCTCCGGGGTGAGGAGGCGATGGCGCAGCCCCGCGAGAGCTCGCGCTTCCAACTGCTCAACGGTGATCAAGCTACAGCTGCACGCTGGCGGGCGGCAGCTTTCCCGCATCCGGTGCATAATCGCCCCAATGGCCCCATCGACCGATAAATAGCGCGGTGTGATATCAACACGCTCTCACGCGCCGACCCACATTCGCGGCAGCTCGGCAAACCGATGCAAAAATGCAATGAAGGGCTTTACTTAAGTAAGCATGCTATGCATACATACTCACACCGGACGGGGAGGGCTCGCGGAAACACATAGAAAATTTGCCGTCTGCGCTTGCGCATCGGCTGATCATTCATGGGGAAGAGCTCCAGACGGCGGTATGGCAGATACAGCTAAAGGGATGGTCACATGTTGTTTGCATACAAGCCCCACACCGCGTTGAAGGTGTCCTCATCAAAGTCATATGCGATTGGGCTCACCGCCCTGCTGCTCGCCAGCGCGCCGATGCCCGCCTTTGCCCAGCCCGATGATGGCGCTTGGGGCAATGAGATCGTCGTGACCGCGCAGCGCCGCGAGCAAAGCATTACCGAGGTCCCGATTAGCATCAGCGTCCTGACCGGCGCGCAGGTTGCCGAGTCCGGCGCGTCGAGCACGCTCGATCTTGCCCGCCTCGTGCCGGGTCTTTCGATCGGTCAGAATTCAGGCGACGGCGATTTCCCGTTCATCTCGCTGCGTGGCGTTGCGATGCGCGACTTTGCCGATACCAATGAGAGCCCGTCGGCCGTCTATCTGAACGAATTCTACAAAGCGAACCTGATGGGTCTCGACTCGCAGATGTTCGATATTGCACGCATCGAGGTTCTGCGCGGCCCGCAGGGTACGCTTTATGGCCGCAACGCCACTGGCGGCCTCATCCACTTCATCGCCGCCGCGCCGACCGAGAGGCTGCAGGGCCATGCCTCCGTCACGATTGCCGAGCGCAACCGCGTGCAGGCAGAAGCGGCGCTCAGCGGCAAGATCGTCGGCAATCTCCTTGGTCGCCTGAGCGTGTATCGCCACCGCTATGATGGCTATATCAAGAATAACTTCCCCGGCGGCGAAGATGGCAATGGTCTGAATGCCTCGGCCATTCGCGGCCAGCTGACCAATCAGTTCAATGATGCGCTGAGTGCCGAGCTGCTCGTTCAATATTATAAGAATGACAATGACTGCGGCAACATGTTCACCCACATCGCCGTGCGTCAGGACCCGGTCACGGGCCTCTCCACCCGCAACCCCGGTGGCGTCGACTCCTTCGGCTATGGCGACAGCAAGCCGCTCGAAACCAACACCAATTTCGATGCCTATTTGCGCTCCGAGCAGTTCACGGCGATCGGCAAGATCAAGATCGACCTTGGCGATATCGAGTTTGCCTCGATCAGCGGCTATGAGAAGGGCAAGAAGGACGCGGCGTTCGACAGCGACTCCACCCCGGGCGCCCGCTCGACTGAAGTGCATCCGCGCGCCGAGCAAATCTCTCAGGAGCTGCGCCTTTCGGGTGAAACTGGCCCGCTCAACTGGGTCACCGGTTTCTACTTCTTCGATTATAATGTGAACGGCTATCAGCGCCGCACGACCAGTGCAGCGGTTGGCCCGCGTCCGCGCGTTTTTTATGATCTGGATAGCCGCAGCTGGGCCGTCTTTGCCAATGTGGATTTTGCGCTCACCGAGACGGTGACGGCCACCGGCGGCCTTCGCTATACCGATGAGCAGAAGACCTACAGCCTCAACAATACGGATACCGGCCCCGTATTCAACACCGCCACGGTTGGTGATCGCGCACGTCGTAGTGACGACAATGTGAGCTTCACCGGGCGTCTGAGCTTCGAGCCAGCAAAGGGCACGCTCTTCTATGCGGGCGTTGCGCGCTCCTTCAAGGCGGGCACGTTCAACGTCGGCTACACGGCGATCCCGGCCTCGGCCATCTCGGTGCGGCCAGAGCAGCTCACCAGCTATGAGGGCGGCGCCAAGTTCGCCACGTCAGATGGCCGTTACAGCCTGAGCGGCGCGGTGTTCCATTATGATTATAAGGATAGCCAGGCATATCAGTTCGATGGCGTTTCGCTCTCCTCGACCACCTTCAACCGCGATGCCAAGATCACCGGCGCGGAAGCAGAATTTGCTGCCGAACCGTTCGAGAATCTCAAGCTGCGTGGCTCGCTGACCTATCTTGATGCCAAGCTGCTCGACGTGCAGTTGCCCGGTCTCGCGAATAACGGCCCTATCGTCGATACGCGCATGCCACTGGCGCCAAAATGGGCAGCCAACCTCACCGCCACCTATCGCATCATGAATGTGTTTGGCGGCAGCATTGGTCTGCAGGGTGACATCGCCTGGAAGAGCCAGCAATATTTCGACGCGTTCAACAGCCCCAGCCAGCTTGAGAAAGCCTATGCGCTGTCCAACGTGCGCGTCTCCTGGACGGATGCAAGTGACACGCTCACGCTGGCCGTGTTCGCGGACAATGTCACCGACAAGCGCTATCGGACTGCGGCGTTCGATCTTGCCTTTCTGGGCTTCGCCACGGAAGTCTGGGGCCGTCCACGCTGGATCGGCGGCAGCGTCTCGGTTCGCTTCGGCCAATAAGCTCGAGACGGAACTCTAAGGATTGGTCGCCATGGCGCCGGCAAAAAGCTGGCGTCATGGCGAACCTGTTTTAGGCGTGATAGATGTGTTCGGAAGGGACGAGGGATGAGTGCGGCGATGACTGGCAGGATTGGACGCTCAGCCCTTGCGATACGCGCAGCATGCGGCCTTGGCTTCGCCCTTGTCGCCACAGGGTGCAGTGCCGCCGTCCCGGTCCCGGCGTCAGTTTCCGATAAGGCCGCAGCAAAGCCAACGGTCATCTATACGGGCCCGGTCGAGAAGCGCGGCTCGCTGCGGGCTCAATATCAGCAGTTGATGCTCAACATCGCCCATATCTGGGCTGATTGCGATGTCGATCTCATGCGCCGCACATTAACGGCCGACGTGGACTTTTCCTATCCCGGCCGCCGCCTGATCGGCCTTGATGCGGCGCTCGCCGACCTTGATGGATTTTGCAAAGTCGCGACGGACCGCAGCATCTATTTCCCCAAGGATGCTTTCTATATCGATACGCGCAATGGCCGCATTGCGGCTGAAGTGCAGTTTCGCGTGACGCAAAATGGTGAGAAGCAGGTTGTTAATGATGTGTGGATCGCGACTGTTCGCGATGGGCGCATTTCCGTCATCAAGGAATATCTGGATGGTCGCGTGCGGCTGCTTCAGGCCGAGGGCAAGCTGACCTATGGCGAGGATGCGCCTTTCCTCACGCCTTGGCCTCCACGGGTAGAACCCGCTCCTAAATAAGCTCTTCCGGTTGCCGGGTCAGGCTGCCGCAGTCGCAGGCAAGCAATCGGCCACGGGTGAGGCGGCAATCCCGGCGGCTTCGAGCCGCGCCGCAATCTGGAAGATCTTGGCTTCTGCCCAAGGCGCACCGATGATCTGCACGCCAACCGGCATGCCGCCGCTGGTCATTACCGGAACCGAGATCACCGGAAGCCCGATATAGCTGATCGGCTGCGTGTAGATGCCCACATGGGCACGGGCCAGCATCTCCTTGCCATCCAGATTGAGCATCTGCTGCCCAACCTTGAGTGCCGCGCAGGGCGTGGAGGGCGCGAGCAAGATGTCATATTGGGCGAAGGCCGCGCGGGCAGCTTCCCGGAAGCGATAGCGGAAGCGCTGGGCCTGCACGACGAGCGTTGAGGGCAGCAGCGCGCCAGCCAGCAGGCGATCGCGTGTCGCCGGATCGAACTGCTCGGGCCGCAGTCGCAAATCTTCGCGATGGAGATTGCCACCCTCAGCCGCCGTGATGACGAAGGCCGCGTAGCGCGCAATCTCTGCCTCGGCCAACTCGACCTGCGTATCAGCGCCGAGAAACGCGCCGACAATATCGACTGCTTCAAGCGCAACCGGCTCGGCATTGCCGCGGAACCAGCCGCCGAGCACGCCGACGCGCAGATCAGCCGCATCGTTCAGCAGATCAGACACCAGCGCCGGAGCATCTTCCGTGCATACCGGGTCACGCGGGTCCGGCCCTTGCAGCACATCATAAGCCAGCGCCAGATCGGCGACGCTGCGCGCCATCGGGCCGATATGATCGAGGCTGCCAACGAAGGGGAATGTGCCTGCGCGCGAGAGGCGGCCATAGGTCGGCTTGAGGCCGTAAATGCCGCAGAAGGAGGCAGGCACGCGGATCGACCCATTGGTGTCCGATCCCATGCCGATATGCGCCATGCCCGCCGCAACCGCCGCCGCCGCGCCACCCGATGATCCACCGGCCAGCCGGCTTGTGTCACGCGGGTTGAGCGTCGCGCCGTAAAAATCATTCTCGGTCGTGAAGCCGTAGGCGAACTCGTCCATGTTCGTTGCGGCGATGATGATCGCGCCAGCTTCGCGCAACAGGCGCACGGCGGTCGCGTCCTCCGTGGCAGGCGGCGCATCGCGGCGCAGCTTTGCGCCCGCAATCGTTATCTCGCCTGCGATGTCATAGAGGTTCTTCACGACGACGGGCACGCCTGCCATCGGGCCGCATGGCTCGCCGCGCGCGATTGCAGCGTCGAGCGCGCCAGCGGCAGCCAGCGCCGCGTCCGTGAACACAGCCGTGCAGCTGTTGATCTGCTTATCCTGTTGCGCGATCCTGTCGAGCATATCGCGCACGACAGCGGTGGCGGTGAACTCACGCGCCTTCACGCCTGCGGCAATCTGGGCCGCGCTCAGCGATGCAAAGTCGCTCATGCGCGGAAAACCGGCGCCGCTTCCTGAGCGGGGTCAAGTTCAAGCGCGAGCAGGGGCGCGCTCTGGATGAGGATGAGGTGCAGATTGGCGATCACGCCATCGCGATATTGTTCAGGGATCGGGAGGCCGATAATGTCAGGTGCGGCAGCGACATAGGCAGCGACGCCATCGCGCCCAATCGGTTGCACCTTGTCCAGAGAGCTCGTCATTTGATCCTTGTCCGGATTCTCGTCAGCGCCGAAAATCCGCGCCGCAAACCCACTTTTAACGCTGCCGGACAGACCGGCTGATTCTTTTATGCATAATTTGCTCACTTAAGCAATTGTGCAGTTCCTGCAATGTGGTTAGCTAAGATGAGGCAGGGGAAATGCTCGGGTTCGCCGGTTTGAAAACCGCTACCGGCCAGCCCGATTACACCGCATGATGGGTGAATGACCGCAATGATCGCCACACTGCCGCCCGAAACGCTCTCGATGATCACGCGGGATGGCGTGCGCCTCGATGCCGATGTGTATCGGCCTGCTGCGTCGGGTGATTATCCGGTGTTGCTGATGCGCCAGCCCTATGGGCGTCGGATCGCCACGACAGTCTGTTTCGCGCACCCCGCCTGGTATGCCGCGCAGGGCTATATCGTGGTCATTCAGGATGTGCGTGGGCGCGGAACATCGCAGGGCGATTTCGCGCTATTCGAACAGGAGATGGCGGATGGCGAGGACACGGTGGCCTGGGCCGCCGCGCTTGCAGGATCGAGCGGCGCGGTCGGCATGTACGGCTTTTCCTATCAGGGCGTGACGCAGCTTCTCGCCGCCGCGAGCCTCCCCCCGGCGCTGAAAGCCATATCGCCCACGATGGTGGGCTGGGATTTGCGGCAGGATTGGGCTTATGAAAATGGCGCCTTCTGTCTCGCCGCAAATATCGGCTGGGCTGTCCAGCTTGCGGCGCAGAACGCCCGCCATGCAGGCGATGACGCGGCCTATGCCGAGCTGGCGGAAGCAGCCCGCAGCCTTGCGCTGGGGCGCGATACTCACGCCAAGCCGGATATTCTCACCCGCCAAGCCAAGCATGTTCCCTTCTATGCGGACTGGCTGGAGCGCGATTTTGCCGATCCCTATTGGGACCGTATCTCCCCCGCTGCCCATCGTGATGCGCTCACGACCAAAGGACCGCCTGCTTTGTTCGTCAGCGGATGGTATGACACGCATCTGCCCGGCACGATTGCCGCCTATCGCGCTTATGAACAGGCGGGCGCGGTCGAGGCCGAGCTGGTCGTCGGCCCTTGGGCGCATTTCCCCTGGGGGCGGCGGATCGGCGGCAAGGATTTTGGCGACGCGGCCATCGGCCAGATCGATCAGTTGCAAGTTGCCTGGTTCGACAAGCATCTCAAAGGGCGTGACAGTGAGCCACGCTCCCCCGTGCGCCTGTTCGACATGGGCCAGCGCGCATGGCGCAATTTCACGCAGTGGCCGCGGGGCAATCAGGTCTGGGGCATCGCGAGCGGGGGCAGGGCAGTTCTCGATGAGCGCGACGGCACCCTCGCGCTCGCGCCCGACACCAAAGCCGCGCACGACCATCTCGTCCATGATCCATGGCGCGCCGTGCCGACCATTGGCGGCGTGTTCGGCGCTGTCGCCGGGCCAGTCGACCGCACCGATGTGGATAGCCGCCCCGACGTGATGACCTTCACCACCGCGCCGATGGAAGCCCCGCTCTCGCTCGCAGGCGAGGTGGTTATGAGCATCGAGGTCAAAGCCGATTGCCCGAGCTTCGATCTCTCCGTCATTGCCGCCATCATCGACGAGGCCGGGCGCAGCACGCATTTGACCGAAGGCTATGGGCATTTCGCGGAGGCCCCCGCAGCGTTTGCAAGCGTCACACTGCGCCCCACCTGTGCGACGATTTTACCCGGCCAACGCCTGCGGATCGCGCTCTCGGCTGCATCCTTCCCGGCCTATCCGATCAATCCCGGCACGGGCGCTCGCCCCATCGATGCCAATGTCGCGCAAGCATCGATCATCACCTTGCAGATCGGCTTGGCAGGCAGCCGCGTGACGCTCCCCATCATGCCGATGGAGGCGTCATGACCGATATGACGCCTTTCGTCCTGCGTGACGCCCATGTCCCGCGCACGTTCGTCGATTTTGGCACGGACCTAAGCGGCACCGATGAAATCCTCCGCCTCGATATCGGCATCGCCAACGGCCACATCGCCTTTGTCGCGCCCGCCGGAACAGGCGCAAGCGGACCCGTCGACTGGCGCGATATCCACCTCGATCGCCACATGGTCTGGCCCTGCTTCGCCGAGGCGCACACCCATCTCGACAGCACGCAAATCTGGGGCCGTTCGCCCAATCCGGATGGCTCCTTCGCCTCCGCCGCCAGCGCGATCATCGCCGACCGCGAGCAGCACTGGACGCCCGATGACATGCGCCGCCGCATGGATTTCGGCCTGCGCTGCGCTTATGCCTATGGCGTGCGCGCCATGCGGACGCATCTGGCCTCGCAGAATGAGCAAATCGAGCAGCGTTGGGAGATTTTCGCGGACGTGCGCGCCGCCTGGGCCGGGCGGATCGATCTGCAAGCCGTCCCCCTCATCTCCACTGACATGCTGGCCGACGACCAATGGTTCAACCGCGTGCTCAATGTCGTGTGCAAACATGATGGCGTCCTCGGCGGCTTCGCCCATGTGTCGCCGCTGGTGGACCAAAGCCTAGCGCGCCTGTTCGATGCTGCCGAAAAACACGGCCTTGCGCTCGATTTCCACGCCGATGAAACAAGCGATGCATCCTCTGATATCCTCCGCCGGATCGCTACCCTCGCCGCCGCGCGCGGCGGCGATGTGCCGGTGATGGTCGGCCATTGCTGCAGCCTCGCCGTGCAGCAGGATGACGCCGTCGAAGAGACGCTCGACCTTGTCGTCAAAGGCGGGCTCTCCGTGGTCAGCCTGCCCGGCTGCAATCTTTACCTGCAGGCCCGCTCCCCCGGTCGCACGCCTCGCTGGCGCGGCGTCACGCTGCTGCATGAGATGGCCGCGCGGAACATCCCGGTTTGCATCGGCGGCGATAATTGCCGCGATCCCTATAATCCCTATGGCGATTTCAATCCGCTCGAGCATTTCCGCGACGCCGTGCGCATTGCCCATCTCGATCATCCCATTGGGGATTGGCCGCGCAGCGTGACGACCACCCCCGGCGGTATCATATCGCATGCCCAGCCCATTGTTGCGGGCGCCCCCGCCGATCTTGTCCTTTACCGTGCCAACAGCTTCAACGAATTGTTCGTGCGCCACGGCGCCGACCGCCAGCTCATCCGCGCCGGCCAGTTCATGGACGCGCACCTCCCCGATTTCAGTGAGCTTGATTGATGATCCCCCACACGCTCGACATTCTCAAAACGCTCATCGCCTTCGATACGACATCGAGCAAATCCAACCGCGCCCTCATCGATTGGGTCGCCGCCTATCTCGCCGCGCGCAGCATCCCGCATTGGCTGGTGGAAAGCGCAGATGGCGCCAAGGCCAATCTGCTCGCCCGCATCGGGCCGGAGGTTGAGGGCGGCATATTGCTGAGCGGCCATAGTGATGTCGTGCCGGTCGATGGCCAGCCCTGGACCAGCGATCCTTGGGCGCTCACGCAAAAGGGGGACAAGCTTTATGGGCGCGGCGTTTGCGACATGAAGGGCTTCATCGCGCTTTCCCTTGCGCTCATCGATACGCTGGACGCCGCGACATTGCAGCGCCCCCTCATGCTCGCCATCACCTATGATGAGGAGGTCGGCTGCCTCGGCGCGCCGCACTTGCTCGCGCAATTGACCGCGCTGGTGCCCAGGCCTGCGCTCGCCATCATCGGCGAGCCAACCAGCATGAAGATCGTTTCGGTCCACAAGGGCATGCGCGTGTTCGATGTGACGGTGACGGGGCGTGAGGCGCATTCCAGCCAGCGCGATCAGGGCGTCTCGGCCATCACCGCCGCTGTCGAGCTGATGAGCCTTGTTGGCGAGATGAACATCGAGGCGAGCGAGAATATCCCCGCCGATGATCCCTGTAGCCCGCCCGGCACCACGCTGTCCGTGGGCATCGTGCACGGCGGTACGGCGGCGAACATTCTCGCGCGCGAATGCCAGTTCCGCTGGGATTTGCGCACGACCAATGATGCAATGGCGGACCTGTACGAGGCCCGCTTCCGCACCGCCGCGCAGGCGCTCGACGCGCGCATCCGGGAGTGTGCGCCCGAGGGCGGCGTGGAGGTCACCCGCCTCGCCAGCGCGCCGCCGCTGGAGCTGGATCGGGATAGCGCCGCCGAAACACTCGTCCGCTCAATCACCGGCGATAATGACCTGAGCGGCGCGGCGTTTGTTGCCGAAGCGGGGCTGTATCAGAAGGCGGGCGTGCCTGCCGTGCTGTGCGGGCCGGGGTCGATCCTGCAGGCGCATCAGCCCGATGAGTGGATCGAGATTGAGCAGATGCGGCGGGGTGGGGAGTTTCTCAAGGCGGTGGTGGCGCGGCTGAGCTGAGGTAGGGTGGCAAGCGCGCCTGAATGATTACCCGCCATCCAATCCGGTGAATCATCTCTTACCGAACTTGACGTCCGACCGGCAATTTCTCAGAGACCATTCGAATGTCGGTCGGTTTCTGAGCGTCCCCATTATGTGCTCGGCTTCCGCGCCAAGCGGCTCGTATGAAGGCAGATCGCGGGGATTTTGGATTGCAATGAATTATCGCCACTCCTTCCATGCGGGCAATAGCGCCGATGTCGTGAAGCATAGCCTGCTGATCGCCCTCGTGCGGGCGTTGCAGCTCAAAGAGAGCGCGCTGACCCTGATCGACACACATGCCGGCTGCGGGCTGTATGACCTTGGCGGAGACGAGGCCCAACGCACCGGCGAGTGCGTGCACGGCGTGCTGCGGGCCTTTGCCGATCAGAACCCCTTGCTAGACGACTATCGCGAGGCCGTTCGGGCGGCGAATGATGGGGGCGAACCGCTTCTCTACCCCGGCTCGCCGCAGATCCTGTCGCAGCTTCTGCGCCCTCAGGATTCCTTGATCCTGAACGAAAAACATCCCGCGACAGCCTATGAGCTACGCGGCGTGATGCGCGGCACGTCTGCCGCCGTGCACGAACGCGACGCCTATGAGCTCTGGCTGGCGATGGTGCCGCCCCGTACTGCGCGGGGCGTGGTCGTGGTCGACCCGCCATACGAGCAACTGGATGAGCGCGTCCGTATCACTGCGACTCTCGCCGCCGCTCACCGCAAATGGGCGCATGGCGTGACGGTGATCTGGTATCCGCTGAAAGACCGCGCCACGCAATCGCGCTGGAAAGCGCAGTTGCGCAGGCTCGACATTCCGAAATTTCTGTCGGTGGAACATTGGTTATACGATAGCGATCAACCCGGCATCTATAACGGCGCGGGCCTCTATATCGTCAACCCGCCCTACGCCTTCACGCAGGCGCTGCCGCCTCTGCTGGAAGCCCTGCGCGCCGCGCTGGCGCCGGAGGGGCATAGGGGA
>CBIHKY010000098.1:0-11758 GCA_966205705.1 uncultured Alphaproteobacteria bacterium | reverse complement strand
TACAAAATGTTTCATGACAAGCAGAATGAAGTGACGAAGATCGTTCTGCGTCCCGGCATGGAGCCGAGTTAAATCTCGTTGCTGCCATTTTTTTCCCTCCGTTTTCTACTTGTGAAACGGCGACGGCATGCCCCAGTTCGTGGCCATCGGCTTCTTTGAGCAAGCACGCCCAGCAATGCCATTGAGATAACCACGCCGTGATAAATGGCGGGGCGCGGAAAGGACTGCTTCCGATCACTTTGTCTCTGGAAAGTCTCGGGAGATGCATGTTATGGCGAGCAAGTCGGAAGGCAGTGATGGTGGTTCAGTGCATTGGGCCAAGTTCCTCAAAGAGTTCGCCAAGGCGCCACTTTCCGTTGGATCTCCCATTGCGACATCGACTGGAACGATCGAGCGCCAACTTGGAAATATAGATTGGGCGACGACCCGCCTCTTCGTCGAATATGGTCCCGGAACGGGCGAGTTTACCCGCTATATTCTCCATCACCTCCCGCCCGACGCGAAGCTGATCGCCATCGAAAGCGAGGACGGGCTTGCCGAGCATCTGCGGGAGACCATCGATGATCGCCGCCTTACCGTGCATACAGGATCAGCGACACAGGCGCTGGCTTTCCTGGGGCAGGATGCGATTGGACGCGTTGACTATATTCTTTCCGGCATTCCATTCTCCGCATTGCAGAAGCCCGACAGAGCAAAGATTATCGATGACGCATCGCGACTTCTGAAGGACGATGGTGAGTTCCTCGCCTATCAGGTGCGGCGCACGATTGAACCATCACTCAGCACGGTCTTCGCACGAGTGAAACGACGGCGGCGGTGGCTCAATATGCCACCCTATCATCTATACTGGTGCGCAGAGCCGAAGCGATCTGGCGCTGCGAAAGATGGGGTCCGCTGATCCGGTGTCACTCAAGTCCACTTTCTTCGACCGCGATGTCGAGGCGGTCGCCAGAGATCTGATCGGGGCCGAGCTGACCGTTGCGGGCGTGGGCGGCATCATCGTCGAGGTCGAAGCCTATGACGATCAGGCCCCTGCCTCGCACAGCTATGTCGGCCCCACATCGCGCAACGCAGTGATGTTCGGCCCCTCCGGGCACGCCTACGTCTATCCGATCTACGGCTTGCACTGGTGCCTGAATTTCGTGACCGGACCGGTCGGGTCTGGGAGCGCGGTCCTGTTCCGGGCGTTGCAGCCGATCAAAGGGATGGATGCCATGGTCGCGCGACGTGGATAAACATGATTCGGCCAATGCTGGGTGAGGACAAGCGCGCGCCGAATACAGGAATGGGTAATATTCGAGAGAGTGAAAATGGCGGTTCGCCCGCTATTCTGGCAACCGACCGACGCCGAAATCGTTAGAAACGAGTTCCATCCTCATGATTGGGAAAGGCCGGTTTACTGGCAGATATGACTAAGGCGCAGTTCGACGAGGTTTTCAGTCGCGTCGTGCTATTGGCAGATACGTGGCGCCACGAAAATAGTGCGGAAACTTACCCCGCCGAGCGGCTGACCGCGTTGCAAGACGCAGGTGCGATTGAGGCCTTTACCGTCTTAGCGAACGGTCGGGACGTCGATGATCTGCGTTCAGTCCTCCGTCTTATCGGCGCTGCCGATTTGAGCCTCGGGCGACTGTTCGAAGGGCATGTCAATGCGGCGCAGCTTGTGCAGGCGTTTGGCACGGCTGCGCAGCGTGAGAAGCTTCGATCGGATCTCGCAAATGGGCGTATCTTTGGCGTCTGGAATACCGAGCCCACACCCGGGGTTTCCATCGAGCACATAGGCGAACAATGGCGCCTTCATGGGTCAAAAAGTTTTGCGACGGGCGCAGGTCATATTGATCGAGCATTGATCACGGCGCGTCGATCAGACGGCGGTAAACAGTTGGTATTGGTCGACATCGGTGATGAGGCCAGCCGTGCGGACAATAGTGGCTGGCACGTCCGGGGTATGCGCGGCACGCAGAGCGGGCTGTTCGACTTTACCGCGATGCTTGTTGGAGAGATCGCCCTGATCGGGCAGCCCGGCGATTATGAGCGCGAGCCGCGATTTTCTGCGGGTGCATGGCGGTTCACCGCCGTCCAATTGGGCGCGATTGAAGCGCTTGTGAGGCTTTGGCGTGAACAGCTGCGCACGACAAACAAGGCGGCCGACCCAATTCAGCGTGCGCGCTTCGGCGCTGCGGTTTCAGCCACCCGGTCGGCGGGGTTATGGGTCGCGCAGGCAAGCCGATTGGCGGAGGCATCGGACCCGCGCGCCGTGGCACATGTTTTAATGACGCGCGGCGTTGTCGAAGAGGCTGGCCTGCTGGTGATGGAAGGCGCTGCACGCGCTATCGGAACGGCAAGCTTTTTTGCCGACAGTCGGATCGACCGGATCACGCGCGACCTGGGGCTCTACCTGCGCCAACCCGCACCGGATCAAGCCCGCGATCGCGCCGCCCTCGCCTGGTTGGAGGAAGATTGCTGGGGCGAGGACGCTTGGTGGTAATGCCCGGACATCGCAGCCGCACACGATTGCTCCACCGAGCCTGTCGATTGAGCCCGAAACAAGCGGCGCAACATCCATGGCTCATTATCTCTCCACATCCGGACGATGAAACGCTGGGCGCTGGGGAGCTTATCTCAACCATCTTATCTGCTGGCGGATCGGTGAGTGTCGCTTATCTGACCGACGGGGCCGCGAGCCATGTCGGCGCGCCGGGCTGGAGACCGCGCCGAATTGCGGCATTGCGTGCCCGCGAGGCAGCCACTGCTTTGCGCACCTTGGGGTCTGTGCGAACACCCCTTCATCTTGGGTGGCGTGACGCGGCGCCCGCTGCGCCAGGCTCAGCCACTTTTATGAAAACCGTCGCCCGGCTGGTCAGCCTGTGTCGCCGCAGAGATATTCGCCACATTGTAACCAGCTGGGTCGGCGACCCTCATTGCGACCATGAAGCTGCGGCAGCGATTGGCGCCGCTGTGGCAAAGCGACTGCGACTGAAACCATCTCATTATTGTGTCTGGGGATGGACCCTGCCCAATATTGACCGGAGCATGCCCGGCATGCGGGCAATCGCCTTGCCCATTGCTTCCGTCAGAGGTCAGGTCAGGCGAGCACTGAATTGTCATCGCAGCCAGTTGGGCGGTCGAATCTTCGGCGCCCGGGAGCAGTTCATATTGCCTCGGCCCATGCGCAGACTGGTCGACACGCGACATATGATTTTACTGGAGGAAAGACATGCGGCGTGAACGCTCCATCTCTCCCGATTATTTCGAGGCGCTCTATAGAGATCATGGCGATCCCTGGCATTTCGAGACAAGCGCATATGAGCGAGCCAAATATGATCACACGATCGCGAGTTTACCGCAGGAACACTTCCGCGATGCGCTCGAAGTGGGCTGCGCCAACGGGGTGCTGACACAGCGTCTTGCGCCTCGCTGCGACCAACTTTTGAGTGTTGACGTATCCCCAACCGCCCTGACAGCGGCGAGAATACGATGCGCTCATCTCCCTCAAGTCACATTTGAGGAACGGTGCCTGCCGCAGGATTTGCTGGCAGGCCCATTTGAACTCGTGCTCCTGTCCGAGGTCATTTATTATTGGGACAGTGATGACCTTGCGTTGATGGCAAACGGACTAAAGACCATGATCCCGTCAGGCGGCTATGTGCTGCTCGTTCACTGGACGGGAGACACTGACTATCCCAAGTCCGGGGACGAGGCGGTCGCTGAACTGTTCGGCTATGTCAGCAGCGATGTTCATGTCGCCCATGAGGCTCGCTCCGAGCATTATCGCCTCGACCTGTGGCGCCGCCTTTGACTGGCGGGCACGGATCAGGTTTTGCGCCGCAGCAATTGCGCCCGGCAGGCGGCGGAAGGTGAGTTGATCTGCGGGCGCCGCATTGCTGGAGTCCAACGCGGCTGGCAAACTATAAGTTTCGTGGAGCGGCTCATCTTCATCCTGCGTGATCCAGCGTGCGAGGGCATCGGCCATGCCGCCAGGCGCTCGGCCCTGTGTCCGAATGGAGGTGAAAACCCGCACATCAATCGGGTGACGGACACGTCCACCCGCCGCACGCACGGCATCAAATAAGGCTCGATCCTCGGCCAGCGCAGGCGTTGGAGCCCCACCAATGCGTCGATAGGCTTCAAGCGTCAAAGCAATGCTCGCGCCGCCCTCATAAAAATGCCGCGGCCATGGATCATCGGAAACGGGGTGAAGGTCTGCCCGCAACCAGTCGAGCGCGACATAATAGCGCCCGAGCAGATTGAGACGCCGCGCTGCTGAATGCCCCAGCGTGGCGCGGGCGCGGCGATAAGTCAGCGCCCGGCCAGCGACAGCATCGGCCCCTGCGGCCAGATGAGCAACATTGCGCGTAAACCAATCAGGGGAGACGATCGTATCCGCGTCGGTGGACGCAAGAATGTCATCATCATTTGCGAGCAGTGCGGCGGCTTCGTCGAAAGCGAATCGACGAGCCCACCCGGCATGGCACGACCCGGGCAGGAGGCTGATCGCACGCCAGTGGAGCGCCGCATGGCGCAGCCTCGTGCGCCCCAGCAAAGCAATGCTGTCATCAGAACAATTATTGGCAAGTATGAGGAGCGCCACTTTGCCAGGATAACGTGCCGCAGCGCGATCCAGCGCCTTCAAGCAACCGGGAAGCTGCTGATACTCATTTTTCGCGGGCAAGGCGACGGCAATGTCTGGATAGTGGCGGAGTGGAGGGGCCATCGGACGTTAAACCCCAGCCACCCTTTTATGTTCCGGATCATTGACGGAGGTTAAGTCGATTGGGCGGGAGCTCCAGAGTCGGCTTTATGCTTGAGCAAATCAGAGGTGATTTTTGGAATAGCTAACAAGAGCTCGCGAGCAAGAAACCCGATTTCACCGAGGTCTTTGGAAAGTTGTGAACCAGCTGCCCCGTGAACGAAAACACCCCAGCCCGCGGCCGTCCAGGGGTCGGCGCCGCGGGCAGCCATCCCGCCAATAATTCCTGCGAGCACGTCGCCTGATCCACCCGTGGCCAAGCCGATACTGCCGCCTTCGAACATCATTGTCCTGCCGTCGGGCGCCGCTAAAACAGAGCGCGCGCTCTTGAGAACCACAATGGCTTGGAATTCTCGCGCGACGTGCTGCGCGGCAGCCATTGGATCGCGATCAATCTCCTCAACATCCCACCCGGTGAAATAACTCATTTCACGGTGATGCGGTGTCATGATCACCCGCCCATGATGCGCAGCGACCACAGGCTTAAGATCCTTTGCGCAGGTGAGCGCAGCAGCGTCCAAAATGATGGTCCGCTGTTCAACGGGCATCTGCATCAACGCTGCAACCAATTGAGCCGTTTGAGCGCCAACCGACATTCCCGGCCCGAAGATAAGCGTGTCGCATCGCGACAGACGCTCACGCAGCAGGTCTGCCGCTTCCACGCCAATCTCGCCCTCGTCATCGGCTGGCAGCGCGATCATGGCAGCCTCGGGCACCAGCACCGCCAGAGCCATAGCCGCCGATCGAACAGTTGCCATCTGAAGCTTACCCGCACCCGCACGCAATGCTGCCTCACCTGTGAGGCGCAGCGCGCCGGGTACGAACTCCGCCCCGCCCACAACGAGCACGCGCCCTCGTGCATCCTTGTCCTTCACCTCGCCCACTACAGGCAGAGGATGAGCACGAAGCCAGTCCAGATCGAGCTTCTCCATTAGCCGCGCCTCCCAGCGATCTGGTCAGGGGCGCTGGTGACGGGCATGATGGGAGCCCCTTCCGGCGCCGTGACGTTGTAGCGGCGCAGGGTCAGTCCGCCGTCCACACCGGCCTGAGGATCAAAACGATAGTCCGTAATCGCACAGTTCGCGACGTCGCCTTCACGGTCGATCGCGAGGATCGTCGCTTCATCGAGACTCTCGATAATGTAGCGCATGCACAGGACGACCACCTGATGCGTGAATATGATTACCCGTTTTCCGCTGTAATGAAGCGAGATGGTATTGAGCACCGATCTCAATCTCAATATTACATCGCACCAGCTCTCTCCACCTGGCGGACGATGATAGAATTTGCCAAGCAAACGGCGAAACTCGGCCTGCTCAGGAAAAACATTTGCAACGCCCGACGTGGTCAGGCCATCCAATATGCCGAATTCCTTTTCTCGCAGCCGTTCGTCGAGCCTAATGACGCTGCCGTCCAGGGACCCGCCAGCTCGCTGAAAATGTTCAGCCGTCTGGATTGCCCGATGGTATGGAGATGACAGGAGGACTGTTGGCCTCTCGGATCGGGGCAATTGCGAGAACCACTCACCCAGCGCCGACGCCTGTTGCGCACCCAAGTCACTGAGAGGAACATCCGCATCCCGCACGTCTAATGCAATGCGATCTACCAATGCCTCATGCGCCGCATCTCTTGCGACATTACCGGCGCTTTGCCCGTGCCGCACAATGATGAGCTGTTCCGGCCAGTTCACACATCTCTCCGCCTAAAACGGCCGAACGTTTACTGCGGTGCTTCGATCCCTAAGCGCGATTTGATGCAGGCGGAAAATTGAGCAAATGGCACTCAGCTGCAGATCAGTTGAGGCGCCGGACGTGTAGGCTCGTTGGACAAGATGAGAGCGCATCCTCTGTCGCCTCGTTAACGCGCGACCTGCGCAACGGCGCGGCAGCGGAATTCCTCGCGATATCGCAGAATTGACAAATTTGGTGCGGAATGAAATCAGCGATATTCTTTCGCGAGCGAGATCAACCCCTTGAAGCAGCGCCGCGCCAACACGCAATGCAGATCAGAATAGGAAGCACATGCGCATGAGACACATCCAGGCCGCTGCATATCTTGCTGCCTCCACCTTCCTGGCCCTGGCTGCGCCTGCGATCGCGAATGAGGGCATGTGGATGCCGGGCCAGGCGGCGCAGATCGGCGCCGCGATGCGCCAGGATGGGCTGGCGCTCGATCCGGCCCAGCTTGGCCGCCTCGATGTGGCCCCGCTCAATGCCATCGTCTCCCTTGGCGGATGCTCCGCCTCCTTCCTCAGCCCGGAGGGGCTGGTCGCGACGAACCATCACTGCGTGCTCGGTTCGATCCAGTATAATTCGAAAGAGGGACAGGATTATCTCACCAACGGTTTTCTGGCGAAGGGTCTGGGCGATGAACTGCCAGCCGCGCCCGGCAGCCGCATCTATGTGATCGAGGATCTGCGCGATGTCACCAGCGCCATGCTGAACGGCATCACAACGAAGCTCGGCGGCCTCGCCCGCTACGAACGGCTCGACGCCAACCGCAAGGCATTGATCGCGGCCTGTGAGAAACAACCAAACCGGCGCTGCGACGTGCGGCCCTATTATGGCGGGGCGTCCTATTATCTCCAGCAGCAGCTTGAGATTCAGGATGTCCGCCTCGTTTATGCACCTGCGCTGGGCATCGGCAATTTCGGTGGTGAGACGGACAATTGGATGTGGCCACGCCACACTGGCGACTTCGGTTTCTACCGCGCCTATGTCGCCCCTGATGGCGCCTCGCGCCCCTATGCGAAGGACAATGTGCCTTATCGCCCGAAAAGCTGGCTGAAGATCGCGCAGCAGGGTCTTAAGGAGAATGATTTCGTGATGGTGGCCGGCTTCCCCGGCGTCACCAATCGACTGCGCACAGCGGAGGAAGTCCGCTTCAACTTTGCCGATTATGAGCCGCTCTGGCAGCGCCTGCTCGCGGACTATTCGACGCAGATCAATCGCGCCACAGCGGGCAACCGCGAAGCGCAGATCCGCTACGCCTCGATTCTACAGGGCGCAGAAAATTACGAGAAGAAGCTGTCGGGCGATCTCGCCGGGGCAGATGCTATCGGGCTGGATGCACGCAAGGCCGGTGAAGAGAAGGCCTATCGCGACTGGATGGCCGCCGATCCCAAGCGGCAGGCGCGTTATGGCGCTGCGACCAAGGCTCTGGATGCAATCGTGGCGCAAAACAACGCAGCTTCGCTCAAAGGGCTGCGGCAGGCCCTCCTTAACCGCGCGCAACTCCTCTCCTCGGCACGCACGCTGTATCGCTGGGCCAAGGAGCGCGAACTAGCCGATGCAGCGCGGGAAAGCGGCTTTCAGGATCGTGATCGCAAGCCGATCATCGACCGCCTTACGCAGGTCGAGCGGCGCTATCTGCCAGCGGTCGATCGCAACTTGTTCGAGGCGGCGCTGGAAGAATATCGCCAGCTTGGACCAGCCGACCGCGACACTGCATTTGAGGCCACGCTGGGGAAGATCGAGCTGGATCGACTCTATGCCGATACCAAGCTCGGCGATACCGCGACGCGGATCGGATGGCTGGACAAGCCGGCCTCTGCGTTCGAAGCATCTGATGATCCTTTCATCAAATTGGCGATCGCCCTTTATCCCGGCGACCGTGCTGCCGAACGCGCAGAGAAGGAACGCGCGGGCGTGACCCAAGCAGCGCGCGCAACCTATATGCAGGGGCTACTCGCCTATCGGGCGTCAATCGGCCAGGCCGTCTATCCCGACGCGAATGGCTCGCTGCGCCTCACATGGGGCAAGGTGACTGGGCGGACTGTCGATGGGCGGAGCTGGACATCCTTCACGACAGCCGAGGGCTTGCTCGCTAAACATACCGGCAAGGGCGAATTCGATGCGCCGGATGCCGCTATCGCCGCGATAAAGGCCAAGGATTACGGCGCTTATGCCTCGCCAGACCTCGGCACCCTGCCCGTCGACTTCATGTCCACGGTCGATATCACCAATGGCAATAGTGGCTCAGCCACCCTCAATGCACGCGGCGAGTTCGTTGGTTTGGCGTTCGACGGCACATTGGATGGCGTGATCTCGGATTGGGCCTATGCCGCGGACCGCAATCGCACGATCCATGTCGACAGTCGGTTCATGCTCTGGACGATGGACAAGATCGATGGCGCGCAACGGCTGCTCAAAGAAATGGGTGTGACCAATACTGAACGGTAAAAGCCTCGATCTGGCACAAGCTTAACCAGCTGCTGGCGCCGCTCCAATCGGGCAGCAGCGCCAGCATCTGGGTCAGGATATCGCGACAGATGACTGAGTAAGATTTCGATCTGGAGACCAATCAGCAACGTCAGATCGAAGAAGTATGGCCGTCCAGCCCCAACCGGTTCATGCGTTCCGTTCACCCCCTTGATGCCGCATCAGCCGTAAGGCGAGAGCATGTCCTTGAGCTGCTTTGTGCGCTCCCGCGTGAGCCCGGCCAGGCATCCGCTCACGACCATCGGCTCGGCGCTGCCGCCGCGCATCGCATAGCCCTCAATGCGGCACTGCGCATCGCGGAATTTGAGCCAAGCGCGTTGGGATTCGAGCAAGGTGGCGTAATAGCCCGGGCGCTTGTCCGTCTTGGCGATGCGCGTTTTGTCCTGCGCCTTGGCGGCCGCGACGTTCAGCACCCACTGGCGATTAAGCTCGGCGTCGGCAGTGCGATAATCCTGCGCCATACAAGCGTTGATATCCACCTGCGTCGTCGCATCGTCGCAAGTCGAGCCGGTGCTTGCAGCCGCGAGCGCCAGAGCAATAGCGATCATTCCGCCGCTTCCTCAAGATGCGCATGAGGCGCAGCCTGCATCGGCGCGATGCCGAGCTTGCCAAGCAGGATGCCGTCCTTGTCATCCCCCGCATTGGGCGTGGTGAGCAGCTTGTCACCCGTAAAGATGCTGTTCGCCCCCGCCATGAAGCACAGCGCCTGACAGGCCTCGCTCATGCTCTCGCGCCCGGCTGACAAGCGCACCATCGATTGCGGCATGGCGATGCGAGCGACAGCCACGGTGCGCACGAACTCTATCTCGTCAATTTTGGCTAGCGGCGTGCCTTCCAGCATGTCGCCCAGCACGGTGCCCTTCACCGGCACCAGCGCATTGATCGGCACGCTCTCGGGATGCGGCATGGTGGCCAGCGCGAGGATGAAGCCAACACGGTCCTCGCGCGTCTCACCCATGCCGACAATGCCGCCACAGCACACATTGATGCCAGCCGAGCGCACCGCATCGAGCGTATCGAGCCGATCCTGAAAGCTGCGCGTGGTGATCACATCGGCATATTTCTCAGGTGAGGTGTCGATATTGTGGTTGTAATAATCGAGACCAGCATCGGCCAGCATGTCTGCCTGTTTGGGCGTGAGCATCCCCAGCGTCATGCAGGTCTCCAGCCCCATCGAGCGCACGCCCTTCACCATCTCGATGAGCGCTGGCATGTCGCGATCCTTCGGGTTGCGCCAGGCCGCGCCCATGCAGAAGCGGCCCGAGCCCTGATCCTTGGCCTGCGCGGCGGATTGCAGCACGGCGCGCACATCCATGAGCTTGGTTGCCTTGAGCTCCGTTTCCGCATGAACGGACTGGTTGCAATAGCCGCAGTCCTCCGGACAACCGCCGGTCTTGATCGAGAGCAAGGTCGAGAGCTGCACTTCATTGCGCGGATGATGCGCGCGATGCAGGCTCTGTGCCTCATGGACGAGGTCCATGAAGGGCATGTCGAACAGCGCGCTGATTTCTTCGCGTGTCCAGTCGGTGCGGGCGGGCATGGTCACTCGTCTTCCTTCCTCAATCAGATCTGGTCGAGCGCCTGAGCCATATCGGCGATGATATCGTCGATATGCTCGATGCCGACCGAGACGCGGACTACATCTGGCCCCGCGCCTGCCTGCACCAGCTCCTCATCAGAGAGCTGGCTGTGCGTCGTGGAGGCCGGATGAATGATGAGCGAGCGCGTGTCACCAATATTCGCCAGATGGCTGAACAGCTTTACGCCAGAGACAAGCTTCACGCCCGCATCGCGGCCACC
Organism: uncultured Alphaproteobacteria bacterium; assembly: GCA_966205705.1. Taxonomy (GTDB): domain Bacteria; phylum Pseudomonadota; class Alphaproteobacteria; order Sphingomonadales; family Sphingomonadaceae; genus Sphingobium. The sequence continues at coordinate 988 of CBIHKY010000098.1, read as the reverse complement.
CTGGAGGCCAAAGGTGAACACCGCGCCCCCCTTGCCGCCAAGGTAACGCTGGGCGAGCGCATGATATTGATTGTCCGGCAAGCCAGCATAGCCGACCCACGCGATCTTGGGATGCTTTTGCAACCATTGCGCGAGCGCCAGCGCATTATCGCAATGCCGCTCCATGCGCAGCGCCAGCGTCTCCATGCCGGTGAGCGTCAGGAAGGCATTCATCGGCGCAAGCGCTGGCCCCAGATCGCGCAGACCCAGCACGCGGCAGGCGATGATGAAGGAGATCGGCCCCACAGCATCGCTCAGCACCGCGCCATGATAGGAGGCGTTAGGCTCCGTTAGCGTTGGATATTTGCCGGACTTCACCCAATCGAACGTGCCTGCATCCACAATCGCGCCACCAACCGAATTGCCGTGCCCATTCAAGAACTTGGTGAGCGAATGGACGACAATATCTGCGCCATGCTCGATGGGGCGGCAGAGCGCCGGGGTCGCCAGCGTGTTATCGACAATGAGCGGCACGCCAGCATCATGGGCAACCTTGGCAATCGCCGCGATATCCTGAACCACGCCGCCCGGATTGGCGAGGCTCTCGATGAAGACCGCGCGGGTCTTGTCCGTGATGGCGGCCGCAACATTGTCGGGATTGTCGGCATCGACGAAGGTCGAATCCCACGCCATTTTCTTGAAGCTATGGCCGATCTGGTTGAGCGACCCGCCATACAGCTTCTTGGCTGCAACGATATGGCAACCTGGTTCCATAAGCGTATGAAATGCAAGAAATTGTGCCGAGTGACCCGATGACACCGCCAGCGCCGCCGCGCCACCTTCCAGCGCCGCCAGCTTGCCCTCCAGCACGGCATTGGTGGGGTTCATAATGCGGGTATAGATGTTCCCGAATTCCTGCAGGCCAAAGAGGCGCGCTGCATGATCGGCATCGTCAAACACATAGGAGGCCGTCTGATCTATCGGTGTGATGCGGGGCTTGGTCGTGGGG
>CBIHKY010000097.1:0-11911 GCA_966205705.1 uncultured Alphaproteobacteria bacterium | reverse complement strand
CAAAAGGTGCACTCAAACGAGCAGATGAACGCCCCGCCCTCATCGGCAGGCAGATCAACCCCGCAGCGCTCGCAATCAGGCCGCATCTCAAGCATTGGCTGGCTCCTCGGCAGCGCTCGCCACCGCATCGCAAATCCGATCGACGAGGCGGGTGACCTGCTCTCCATCGTCCCCCTCGGCCATCACGCGGATGACAGGCTCGGTGCCGGACGGGCGGATCACCAGTCGCCCGCTGCCCTCAAGCTCCGCCTCAGCCTGCGCAATCACAGCCTTCACGCTCTGCGCCTCCAGCGGCTTGCCGCCAGCAAAGCGCACATTTTTCAGCAATTGCGGCACCGGCTCGAACTGCCGCAGCAACTCACTCGCGCGTTTCCCGCTATCCACCAGCGCCGCCAGCACCTGCAGCGCCGCAATCGTACCATCGCCCGTCGTCGCGTAATCGGAGAGGATCATGTGGCCCGACTGCTCACCACCCACATTGCAGCCACGCGCCTTCATCTCGGCCAGCACATAGCGGTCGCCCACCTGGGTGCGGATCAGCGGAATGCCCTGCTTCGCCAGCATCCGCTCCAGCCCCAGATTGGACATGACCGTCGCCACCACGCCATCGCCTTTGAGCATGCCCTGCCGCGCCCAGCTGGTGCCAATGAGCGCCATGATCTGGTCGCCATCCACAATCGCCCCGGTCTCATCCACGACGATCAGCCGGTCCGCATCGCCATCCAGCGCAATGCCGATGTCCGCGCCGGATGCGACGACCGTCTCCTGCAACAGCATCGGCGCCGTCGATCCGCAGCCATCATTGATGTTCGTGCCGTTCGGCGTCACGCCCACCGTCACCAGTTCCGCGCCCAGCTCCCACAGCGTGGCAGGCGCCGTATTATAGGCCGCGCCATTGGCGCAATCGAGCGCGATCTTGAGGCCATCGAGCCGCAAATGCTCGGGGAATGTGGACTTCACAAAGTGGATGTAACGCCCGCGCCCATCTTCCACGCGCCGCGCCCGCCCGATCAGCTCGGCCTCCGCGAGCGGCATATCGCCACCCTCGATCAGCGCCTCGATCTTTTCCTCATCCTCGTCGGAAAGCTTATAGCCATCCGGCCCGAACAGCTTGATGCCATTATCGTAAAACGGATTGTGGCTTGCCGAGATCATCACACCCAGATCCGCCCGCATGGAGGCCGCCAGCATCGCCACGGCAGGCGTCGGGATCGGCCCGAACTGCACCACATCCATGCCGACACTGGTGAACCCCGCCACCAGCGCATTTTCGATCATATAGCCCGAGAGGCGCGTATCCTTGCCGATCACGACACGGTGGCGATGCTCGCCCCGCATGAAGTGCCGCCCGGCCGCCATGCCGACCCGCATGGCCATTTCCGCCGTCATGGGCGATGTGTTGGTGCGACCGCGAATGCCGTCCGTGCCGAAAAAACGTCTGCTCATGTCGCACCCTTAGCGAACGGCTGCGTCGCCACGCCAGCCCTTTCCTCAGCCCATCGATCCGGGCACCTGCCGCAAGCCCTCCTCCGGGCGGGGATCGACCGGCTCGTCATCTTCCTTGAGCGTATCGAGATGCATCAGCTTGGTGATGAAGGGCGATACGATCAGCACCGCCACGGCAATGCCCATCGTCCACCAGCCTATCGTGCTGTAAACCGCGAGCGTCGCTTCCTTGGTCATCTCACCGTCATGGCCGCCCGTCGCTTCACCAATCTTGCCCGCCACGAAATTGCCGACCGCGGACATATAGAACCATGCACCCATGATGAGGCTGGCGAGCTGACGCGGCGCCAGGCGGTTCATCGCCGAAAGGCCCACGGGAGACAGGCAAAGCTCACCGGTCGTCGCGAACAGATAGATGAGGAACACGTAGATGACCGGCGTCATCGCCGCCATGCCCACAGATTGCGCACCCCACACGAAGACGAGGAAGGAAAGGCCCACCTGCGCGAGCGCCATGCCGAATTTGGCAGGCGCCGATGGCTCCCAACCACGCCGCCCCAGCGCCACCCAGAGCCAGGCGAACAGCGGCCCCAAGATGATGATATAGATCGGGTTGACGGCCTGGAAGATCGACGCCGGCACGCCTGCCCGGTCCACATAGCGATCCGTGTAGAGATTGAGGCTGCCACCAGCCTGCTCGAACAGGCCCCAGAAGACCGGATTGAGCGCGATCAGAAACAGAATGGCGAAGATGCGATCCCGCGCATGTTTTTCCATTTTGAGCGCGGTGAACAGCACATAGCCGAGCAGCGCGACACCAGCCACGATCAACAGGTTCTGGATGATGCCCTGATATTGCACGAGGAACCAGATGACGGCGATGGATGCGATGCCGATGCCATAAAGCAGCCACTCGAACCCGATCGTCATTGGCTTGGGCGGTTCGCCCTTGCCCATCAGGAATGGCTTGCCGACCACGAACACGACCGCGCCCAGCAACATGCCAAGGCCCGCCGCGCCAAAGCCATATTTCCAGCCATAGGTTTCGCCCAGCCAACCCGCCAGGATCGTGCCGATGGCCGCGCCCACGTTAATGCCGACATAGAAGATCGTATAGGCGCCGTCGCGGCGCGGATCGGTGAGGCCATACATCTGGCCGACCAGCACGGAGATATTGGCTTTCAGGAAGCCCGAGCCGACCACGATGCAGGAAAGCGCCAGCCAGAAGATGTTGATCGTCGGATCGGCCTGACCGCCCGCCCCTTCAAATGCCATCAGGATATGGCCCACCGTGAGGATGAGCGCGCCGAACAGCACGGCCTTGCGCTGGCCCAGATAGCGATCGGCCAGATAGCCGCCGAGCACCGGCGTGATGTAAACAAGGCTGGTGTAAGCACCATAGACGAGGTTCGCCTGCCCATCGCTGAACACCCAATGTTTGGTCAGGTAGAAAATCAGCAGCGCGCGCATGCCATAATAGGAGAAGCGCTCCCACATCTCCGCAAAGAACAGGATGTAGAGCCCCTTGGGATGCCCCAGAAACTCGGCCTTCCGACTGGAAAGGCCAATGGCGCCTCCAATCAGGAGGACAAGCAGCACGCCCAGCGCAGCGGCGGGAAAAATGGTCATGGGAGCTCCCTATTTCGCGGCGCCATCATGTGATGCGGCGCTGCGTTGATGGCTGAAACCTAAAGATAATCCCGGCCAAGTAAAACGCGTTTTTATGGGGCACCCTTGCGAACCGCTCGCAATCCCCCTTGGCGTAGCGTCAACTATTGGCTAGCCATCTCCCATGTTCAACAATCTCTCTTCAATTCCCGCCTATCTCGCCAGTCGCCGCTCAGGCAAACCGCGTGATCTCGGCGGGCCCGGCCCAGATATGACGCAGCTGCGCGAGATGGTGCAGATCGCCACGCGCACGCCAGATCATGGCAAACTGGCGCCCTGGCGCTTCGTCATCGTGCCGGATGACAAGCGCGAGGCTTTGGCGGCATTGCTCACCAAAAGCTATCTGGCCGAGAAGCCGGATGCTGGCAGGCTTGAGATCGACGCGATGGTGCAGTTCGCGCATCAGGCGCCTGCGCTGGTAGTGGTGCTGTCCTCTCCCAACGCGCAATCCAAGATCCCCGTCTGGGAGCAGGAGCTTTCCGCCGGTGCCGCCATCATGAACCTGCTGCACGCCACGCATGCCAAGGGCTTTGCAGGCGGCTGGCTCACCGCATGGCCCAGCTACAATGATGATGTGCGCGACGCCTTTGGCAATGTTGATGAGCGCATCGCCGGCTTCGTCTTCATCGGCACGCCGACGCGTCCCCTGGATGAGCGGCCCCGGCCGGAACTGGACGATGTGCTGAGCATCTGGTCGGGCGTCTGAGCCTAAAATCGCGCTGACGCCGCGCGCTTGACCGGCTCGCTGTATTATGTCACCAACGCAGCATGATCGATGATGGCCGGCCCGTCTATCTCCGCTTGCGTGACCAGATTGCCGCGACCATATTGGATGGCCGCTATGGCGATGGCGACATGCTGCCCTCCGTCCGCGCCTTCGCGCTTCAACAGGGCGCCAATCCCCTCACCGTCGCCAAAGCCTATCAAAGTTTTCAGGATGATGGGCTGGTGCAGGTGAAGCGCGGTGTCGGCATGTTCGTCGTGCCCGGCGCTTCGCGAAAGCTGCGCGCAATGGAGCGCGAGCGCTTCTTCTCCGTCGTATGGCCCCCCGTTGCAGACCAGATGCACCGCATCGGCATCAGTCTGGATGAGTTGACCGAGTGGCACGAAGTCTAGGCCACATGGACAAATTCCACCCGCAAGGATTGTCTGCAATTGGGCAGTCAACAAAACCCGTCCGATGGCGGATATGTTGTGGGAAGCGGACCTATACAGGATCGGGGTAGCTGGCTTGAAAGCCCCAGCCCAGCTTCTCCCAAACCATTGGTCTTGTGAGCGCCGCCACCTCGTATGGGCTGGTGAGGAGGCGTAGAAGGCGTGCTTGGGCGCTTTGGGCGGCTTCAACCACATTACGCCAAGCCGGATCACTTAAGATTACTTTTGCGTTGTAATCGTTCTGTCCGGGGGAGCGATATTGATCGGCCAACAAGTGAAAATCGGCGACCGCACTTGCTTCCTCTAGAGTGAGGTAACCGCGCTCAATCCGCCGGCCATAGGAGCCTTTATCGGAAAGGTCAGCGTCGTCGAAGTAGCAGCACATACACTCGACGAACGAGTAGTGGGGATTTGCCTCCTGAGGGTCGGCCCATTTGGACGTCTGTAAGGGCGCGTCAGTGAACGCCTGCAATGAACTGAGCCACCGCAGCCGCCAATAGTGGCGCTGGTCGGCTTCTGTTAACTCGTTCCCATCTGACATTAGCTTTCACTCCTGATGCTGAATAGGAGCTAAGCTTTATGTCCGCAATGTCGTCGTGACCGGAAAGTCCGCTTTCAAATGCTCGCTATGAATAGCGATCATTTGAATTTGCACACGCGGCCTAAGCTCACGGCCTAACCCTGCAGATTATAAGTCTTCATCAACGCGTATAATTTGGGCCGACTAACGCCCAGCATCCGTGCCGCTTCCGAAACATTCCCGGCAGATCGCGCGAGCGCACGGCGGATCGCCTGCTGCTCTGCCGCCTCGCGCGCGGCCCGCAGGCTGATGACGTGCTCCTCGGCGCCATCTGTCGTCCGCAGATCAAGCTGCGCCGCGCTCACCAGCTTGCCCTCGGCGAGAGCGACCGCGCGCTTCACGCGATTTTCCAGCTCGCGGACATTGCCCGGCCAATCCCATCCATCGATGGCGGCGATCGCATCGGGGGTCAGCCCTTTGACCTGCGGATTGAGCTCCGCCGCAAAGCGCGTGAGGAAATGGCGCGCCAGCAGCACCGCGTCACCCGTGCGCTCGGCGAGCGCGGGGACGCGCAGGGAGACCTCGGACAAGCGATAATGGAGATCCTCGCGGAACTGCCCGTCCGCGACCAGCGCCTCCAGATCCCGGTTAGTCGCGCAGATGATCCGCAGGTCGGCGGGTTTCGCGTCCTGTTCACCCAGCAGATGGAGCAGGCTGCTTTGCGAAGCTGCCGGAAGATCAGCGATGTCATTGAGGAAAAGCGTGCCGCCTTGGGCGTCGCTTGAAAACGCAGCCTCTAGCTGCGTCGGCGATATCGCGGCGCAATCGATCGCAATGAATGGCGCTTGCGCCCGCGCGCTGCAATCATGCAGCGCCCGCGCCAGCGATGCCTTCCCCGTGCCGACAGCCCCCAGCAGCAATAGCGTCGCACCGCTATCGGCCACCCGCTCGATCATGCGCGTAACGTGCAACATCTCCGGCGCAGCAGTGATCACGCGCCCCAGCGCACGATGATCCGCCGGGGCAGCCTGCGCGAGCCGCCTGTTTTCCTCCTCCAGCGCATGCACGTGGAAGGCGCGCGCGACGATATGCCCAAGCGAGCCGATATCGAGCGGCTTTTGATAAAAATCCCACGCACCCTGCGCAATCGCCATCTGGGCACTCGCGCGATCGCTATGGCCCGATGCGACGATGACTTTCGTGCCGGGCCGCTCAGCCAATATCTGCGCCAGCGTCGCCATGCCCTCGCGCGTGCCGTCCGGGTCCGGCGGCAGTCCAAGGTCGAGCGTCACGACATCGGGCGTCTGCGCGCGGAAGATGTCCAGCGCTTCTTCCCGATCCCCTGCAATGAACAGCTGATAGTCCTCATACGCCCAGCGTAACTGCCGCTGAAGGCCAGGGTCATCCTCAATGATGAGCAGTTTAGGGCGCGTATCAGCCATCAGCCAGCCCCTCTCACCAGAGCGAGTGCGCTGGTCTGGGTCTCAACCGCAGCATCATCGGCAAAGGGAAGGCGGATTATGAAGCAGCTACCCTGCCCCTCCACGCTCTCCACCATCAACACGCCCCCCATCGATTGCACGAGCAGCCGCGCCTCATGCGCGCCGAGCCCAAAGCCATTGCTCTTCGTCGAGCTAAAGGGGCGGAATAGCTCATCCCGGATGAACGCCGCGCTCATCCCCGCGCCCTTGTCGGTCACGGTGAGGATGCCATGTGCTTCATCCGCCATCATGCCGATCTCGACCGGCGCCCCTGCGCTGGCCTCAATCGCATTGCGCACCAAATGACTGAGCGCCCGCGAGAGTGCATCGGCATTGGCGGCAACCGGGCGGGCGATCCCGCCCTTGGTCACCACCGTGCCCAGCCCCGCCGTCCAGCCCGGCAAATGCTCCTCCACCCACCGATCCAGCATCAACGCCTGCATATCCCCAGACGCACCCGGCCGCCCGAGGCGGACCAACAGGTCCGTCATGCGGCCTGCCGTTTCCTCAAGCGTCAAAATCATATCGGCCCGAAAATCGGGGTTATCGGCATGGCGCCGCGCGTTGCTGGCGAGCAATGACATCTGGCTTACCAGATTTTTGAGATCGTGCAGAATGAAGGCAAAACGACGGTTGAACTCATCGAAGCGCTGCGCCTCGGCCAGTGCATCGCGGCTGCGCTCTTCGCTGATCCGCGCCGCACCCTCGCCACAGACGACGCGCAGCACATCCACATCCTCCCAATCCAGCGTCCGCCGACCTGGAGGCGCAGCGAGCAAGATCGCGCCGATAAGCTGGTCACGATGGATCAACGGCGCGATCGCCCACACGAGGCTGCTGCGCTGCATCCATGATGGAAGCATCGGGCCGAACCTGGCCCAGTCCGCGTTGAGATCGACAATCCAGCCTTCCTGCGCGATGCGGGTAGCGACAGCGGGGCTGAGCTGATCTGGCAGTGCCACGGTTTCTGGCCACGCAACCGTATCGGACAGGGCCAACGCGCCGTCCCCATCGCAAAGATAGAGCGCGGCCGAGGGCGAATCGACCGCTTCGGCGATAGCGCGGGTCAGCCGTTTATCGATGGATGTCGCACGCGCACCCTGATCATCCAGCGTTGCCGCAAAGCGCAGCCAAAGCAGCCGATAATCATAACGGTGCGCGAAGATATGCTTGGAAATCGCCATGCGCAGCCATGAGCGCAGCGATGCCGATGGCAGAAACGCCAGTACCGCGACGGCCAGCGCAAACAGCGCGCTGAACTGTACGACGCGACCAAAAGGCGCACTGATCTCGCTTGAAAAGGCGACAAGAGCGACCACCACGAGCACGTAGAGCGCAATCAATCCCCCGGAAATGAAGCGCGTGATCACCGCGCGGGACAGGGCGAATTCGCGCGTGCCATCACTGCGCAGGCCAAGCACCAGCATCAGCGCAATCAACGCCAGGATGAAGCCGCGCATCGGGCCGATCGCGCCGATCTGACCATTTGTCAGCCAGGCCAGCATATAATGGTTGAAATCATAGGCCCACATGCAGGCCAGCGCTCCGCCAATCCAGGCGCGGCGCCGCGCATCAGCAGGGTGATCGCGCTGATTGGTGAGGCCGTGCAACAGAATGAGCGCGCCTATCGCAAAGGTGCCGCGCAGGAGCCAGTTGCCCTGATAGAAGGGCAAGGTCGCTGGGCGAAGTTGCGTCGTTTCGCCGACGATCATATCATAGCCAAGCTGCGCGACAAGCAGGAGCGCCAGTGCGCCAAGCACCAACGGACGGCCATGTCGGCTGCCATCCCGGCTCGTACGATGCCAACCGATATGCCCGCCCAGTACCGCTAGCCACGCCGCGTTGCGCAGCGTCTCGGCAATTCCGTCGGAATAGATGCCAACGCTGATCAAGCCTGCGAACGCATGACGCAACGACCAGAGCGCCGTAAGCACCAGTGCCACCACGAGCAGACGCGCCTCGCCTGAATGCCCATCCCGCCGCGACGTGAGGATCGCGAGGCTGACGAGCAGCGCCGCCGCAACACCATGTCCGACATATCCGGCAATCGTCCAAAGCGAGGACATACGTGCGCTAGCCTCCGTTTCTCATGCGCCGGGCGCGCGCAAAAGCGTGACGACAAGACGCGGACTGATGGCCTGCAATTCCTCCGACATAGCCGCGGCCCTATCGTCGAAATGCAAAGATATGCTGAACGCGGGAGGTCGCCGGCAAGACAGCGGACATGGTCGCCCACATCATTTACGGTTTGCTAAGCCTGTTCGGCTAGCAAGTCAGCGTCCGACCATATCGGGCGCGGCGGAGCCAGATATGTCCAATCGCATCTATATCTTGATCGCGCTGGCGATCCTGATCGCCTCGCCGATCATCGTCACTGTCGTGAGCAATGCGCTGCCGCCGCCATCGAACATGAGCGAAGCGCCGGAGAACGTCTCGGCGCAAGATGAGGTCGATGATCCCCAACCGGAAGACGAAGCGGAGGCGCCACCACCGCCGCAAGGCGAAGTCGGCTCCACCGAGCCAGTCTTCGACGTTCAACCGAGCATGGACACTTCAGGTATTGCGCCTGCGCCGCTAGCGGGCGAAGCTGGATCGGAAAGCATGCGGCCCCCCGTCGTGTCAGAACCGGAAACAATCCCGGCGCCCGATCAAAATTCGCCGCCGCCGCCGCCCCCTAAGCCGGAAATCCCTGCCTCCATGAACCGTTAAGACCCGCAGCTTGTCGCGGATCAGACGTTTCGCGGCGATCTCTGACGAGGATAGTCTGCCCGAAGCTGACGCCTCATTTCGCCACGGGCGCTGCACGGTCTAAATCCAGCACCGCATGATCGGGCGCATTCTCCGGCACAGCAGGATCAGGTAGTCTCGCCAATGCTTCGACCGGTTCGATCGCATCAATTTCGCGCGACCCGGTTTCCACACTCAATTCCTTGAAGCGCCGACCCGTGACCAGCACGCGGTTTTCAAAGCTGGATACGAACTTGTTATAGTGCGACACCGAGCCGTTCAGACTTCGGCCCAGCGCACTCAAATGTCCCGCCGCGACAGACAGACGTTCATACATTTCCTTGCCAAGCACGCCCACCTGTTGCGCTTGCTCGGCAAGCTTCTCCTGACGCCATACACTCGAAACCGTGCGCGCGATGGCCACGAGATTGGTCGGTGTTGCCAAGAGCACGCGCTTCTCGAACGCCCATTCCCACAAGCCGCCATCCTGCTCCAGCGCTGCCGAGAGGAAATGCTCGCCAGGGATGAACATCACGACATAATCGGCAGCATCGCCAAAGCGCATCCAATAATCTTTGGCACCAAGCTGCTGCGCGTGGTTGCGGATCGCGGCTGCATGCGCCTTAAGATGCGCCGTTTTCAATATTTCATCAGGGGCATCCACGGCTTCGAGATAAGCATTGAGCGAGCATTTGGCGTCGATGATGAGTTGCCGTCCGCCCGGCAGGCGCACGATCACATCCGGGCGCAGCTTGCCATCGGAGGTGTCCACCGAAACTTCAGTTCGGAAATCCGCGAACTGGCTGAGACCTGCCATCTCCAGCACATTGCGCAATTGCTGCTCACCCCAGCGTCCGCGCGCCTTGGGGCTGGAGCGCAATGCATTCACCAGCTTGGCGGTCTCAACCCGCGCTTCCGCGCTCCCGAGCCGAACCTGCTCCACGGCTTCGCGCAATGCAGCATAGCTGCCGACACGCTCCTGTTCGATCTTGCCCAGGCCCTCCTCATAACGCTTGAGGGTCGTCTCGACCGGCTGCAACAGCGCCTTAAGACTGGCCTCGCTCTTCTCATGCGCCTGATGAAAGCGCTGATCGGCCCGTTCCACCAATGTTCGTTGCGCTTCACCCAGCAGTTTCGCCGCCGTTTCACTAAACTGCGCAGAAAGCTGCTCGCGTGCCTCGGTCAGACCTTTGAGCTGAGCTTCGAAACCTTCCGTGCGCGCGATATGATCAGCGCGAATCGCGGCCAGCGATCGCTCCGCCTGATCGAGCGCATCGTCGGTTTCTTCAAGCTTTGCTCGCAACAGCTCCGCTTGATCGGCTCGCTCAACCGCGACTGCCAGATCGCGCAATGCAGCATTACGCATCTCCTCCACCATGCCGACTCGCTGCGCCAAAGCCTCCCGCTCAGCCTCGATCGGCGCCGCGAAGCGCGCGCGAAACAGCCAACCCAAAGCGAGTCCAGCCAATGCCGCCAGAAGCACAATCAAAAGAGTAGTTATCGTCACGCCAGACTTTCGAAACAGGAACGAAATGAGAACTTAGCGGTCGGGGTCCTGCGTGGCAAGAGGCCAATCCATCGCTTGAGAGCGACGGCTTGCGTGAAGGGGATCGCAGGCTATTGCACGAATGTTCTTTATATGTTCTACTCGTTCGGTGTCGATGATCAAGGGCCGCGGTGCGCCGCATAATCAGAATTCGAACCGCTTTCATTTGCCATCGCATCAGGCCGATGGCGACTGGATCGATCTGACGCTCACTGATGCGGCAGAGGCCCCTCCTCCCCTCCACACCACGGTGACGCCGGAGCGTGCACGAAAGATCATCTCGCGCAATCAGTCTCCCGATATCGGCTTTGATCAGTCGATCAATGCCTATCGTGGCTGTGAGCATGGCTGCATTTATTGCTTTGCGCGGCCAACCCACGCCTGGCTGGATCTTTCGCCGGGGCTGGATTTCGAAAGCAAGCTGTTCGTCAAAACCGATGCCGCTGCGTTGCTGCGGAAGGAACTCGGTAAGCGAGGCTATGTGCCCAGCACCATTGCGATGGGGACGAATACCGATCCCTATCAGCCCATTGAGGCCCGTTATGGCGTCACCCGTGCCTGCATCGAGGTGTTGGCCGAATGCCGCCATCCGCTGATGATCACCACCAAATCAGATAGGGTACTGCGCGATATCGATCTACTGGCGCGCATGGCTGCGGACGGGCTGGTCGCCGTCGCCCTCTCCGTGACGAGCCTTGATGCAGCGCTCTCGCGCAAGCTGGAGCCGCGCGCGCCACATCCGCGCCGTCGCCTTGCCGCAATCCGCGCGCTTAGCGATGCGGGCGTTCCAACCCACGCCTGCCTCTCGCCCATCATCCCTGCCATCAACGATCATGAGATTGAGGCGCTGGTCGATGCTGCGGCGCAAGCAGGCGCCCGTTCGATTTCCTATATCCCGGTGCGATTGCCGCATGAGGTTGCGCCGCTGTTTCGCGACTGGCTGGCAGAGCATTATCCCGATCGTGCCGGCAAGGTGATGAGCCTCATCCAGTCGATGCGCGGCGGGCGGGACAATGATCCGGAATTCGGCACGCGAATGCGCGGGTCAGGGGTTTATGCCGAACTTATCCGGACGCGCTTTGCCCGCGCTGCGGCCAAACATGATCTTGCCAACAGCCGGTTGAATTTGCGCAAGGATCTGTTCGTGCCGCCGAGCGATCAGGGCAATCTCTTCTAACGCCGCTTTATGCAACCACGCGCAAATTCGGCCCCATATTGCCGAGCGATACGGCAGATATGCCCCGGATCGTCTCAATCCGCTCGCCAAGTTCGGCGTCGACCTGGAAATCTTCGCCAAGACACAGCCATGCTCGCTCGCCATCCGGCAGCGCTGCATTGATCTCGATGCGCGAGCGCCCACCCCTGCGG
>CBIHKY010000096.1:0-11936 GCA_966205705.1 uncultured Alphaproteobacteria bacterium | reverse complement strand
GCTCAACCTAGCGATGTCAAAGGCAGTCTGAGCGCGTTTGGCATGTTCTGGAAGCGCGACGATGTCCATTGGTCCGGTCGCCCCCGTTTGCTCGGTCAGCAGAAGGCAAGGGCGTCCCAGATCGACTTCGCCGACCAGATCGGCATCTATCTGCTGCATGACCGGGAGCGAACCATCTATGTTGGGCGCACGCTGGAAACGTTACACGCACGCCTCAAAACGCATACGGCGGATCGGATGGCTGGCCGATGGGATCGCTTTTCGTGGTTCGGGCTGCGGGGTGTAAGCAGCGATGGCATCCTGATCGATTGTCCGGTGGCCTGGCACCACAGCATCATCATCGAAACGATCGAAGCCGTGCTGATCGAAAGCCTCGAACCGCCGCTCAATCGCAAACGGGGCGATCGGCTCTATGGCCTCGAATATCTTCAGGTGACGGACCCCGAGGTGGCGCGATCCGCAAAGAAACAGCTGTTGGCGGACCTCATGCGAACCGTCGGGCTGGAAAGCCCATAATCACTCAGGGCCCCTGCCGCCATTTGCCGCCATCCTGACGCCAGAAGCGCGGCGTCACGTCATCGGCCTTGCTCAGCACCCGCCAGCTCTGGCGCGCTTCATCGAGAGTCGCATCATCGAAGAAGTAGAATGCGCGCTCAAACGCCCGTGCCTCGTCACGCCAGCGGCCATCCGCAAGCGCGATGTAACGCGCGCCGTTGAGTGCCTCACACCCATCGGAAAGCAGGATCGGCTGCACCTGCGGCATGGGTGCCTGCGCTTCATCATTGGCGAGGTACGTCTCAGGCGCTGCGCTCCACAAGGCGCGCGAGATGCGTTTGCGCTGATCGTCGTCGCCCGACACGACAAGCAAGCGCCCGCCATCATCCAGTATTTTCCGGGCGATGGCGGGAATCACGCTTTCGGCGGGATCACGGCTGAGCTGATAGAAATCGACCTGCATGAGCGCCTTTCAGATCAGCGCTTCATGCCACCTCATAATGATCGCGAATCAGCTGATCGAGCAAGCGCACGCCATAGCCGGTTGCGCCCTTGTCCCAGGTCGCGCCGGGCTTATCCGCCCAGACCATACCCGCGATATCCAGATGCGCCCACTTCACATCATCCTGCACGAAGCGCTTGATAAACTGAGCCGCCGTGATCGATCCACCATGACGCGGGCCGATATTCTTGATGTCTGCAATCGGGCTGTCGATCAGCTTGTCATAGGCATCGGACATTGGGAAGCGCCACAGTTTCTCGCCGCTCTGCAGGCCAGCCGTGAGGATCTGATTGGCGAGGCCATCATCATTGGCGAAGAGCCCGCCATGCTCGAAGCCGAGCGCCACGATCATGGCGCCGGTGAGCGTTGCCAGATCGATGACCGTGTTCGGCTTATAGGTCTCCTGCGCCCACCAGATCGCGTCGCAGAGCACGAGCCGCCCCTCGGCGTCAGTATTGAGCACTTCCACCGTCTGACCGGACATGGTCGTCACGATATCGCCGGGGCGCTGGGCGTTGCCGTCCGGCATATTCTCGACCAGGCCGCAGATGCCGACGACATGCGTGCGGGCTTTGCGCGACGCCAGCGCCTTGAGCGTTCCGGCGACTGCGCCAGCCCCGCCCATGTCCCACTTCATATCTTCCATGCCCGCTGCAGGCTTGATGGAGATGCCGCCGGTGTCGAAGGTGACGCCCTTGCCGACCAGCACCAGCGGCGTTTCCTGCGCGCCGCCTGTGCCATCCCAGCGCAGCGCCAGCAGGCGCGGCTTACGATGGGAGCCCTGGGCGACGCCAAGCAAGGCGCCCATCCCGAGCTTTTCCATGTCATTCTCGTCCAACACCGTCACTTCGACGCCAAGATCGGCAAGATGACGGACGCGCTCGACGAAGCTTTCGGGATAGATGATGTTCGCTGGCTCGGCGACGAGTTCCTTGGTGAGCGCAACGCCTTGGGCGACGCCCATCTGATCGGCCAGCGCATCGGCAAGCTGCGCAGAGTCGCTCACCAATGTGAGCGTTTCGAGCGTGGGCTTGGACTTTTCGCTCAGCTTGGTGCGGTAGGTGTCGATCCGCCAGCTGCGCAGCTGCGCACCGAGGCCAAGATGGGCCAGCGAATCTGCGTCCAGCCCGGTGCCATCGACAGCAACGCTGGTCACGCCCGACGTGAGCAGGCGCGCGGTGATTGCAGCGCCAGCGCTCTCGAAATCGGCCAATTTGCCATCGCCGGTGCCAACGAGCAGGACGCGCAGAGCATTACCGCTCTCGCTGACAAACAACTCAACCACAGCGCCCGCGTCACCCTTGAACCTTGAGGCCGTCGCGGCCTGCGCCGCAAGCGCCCGTGCCTCTATTGCCGGAGCAACGTCTGCGCCTTTGGCCACCAGAAAAACGAGGCAGCCAGCATCCGTTGGACGAGTGGCGCTGATGGCGATCTGCATGAAGAAGCTCCTGGCGATTATGAGCGTGCCGGGCGGCACGAGGACCCGATGAGGCCCAGAGATAGGCATGAATTAGCGCCTTGCCAGAGCATATGCCACGCCAAAGGGAGCTTTAACCGCGATTTCATGTCTTCCAAGGCAATTGCGATGTTTGCGTTGCGGTGCAATAGGGCGGGATTGACGCAGCGCGCATGGATGGCACGCTGGTGGGAGTATTCGGCTTGGTTGGGATGAAACGCCGCGAGGATTATATGCGGAGCGATGCCCGCTATGGCGTCGCCCTGCCCGCTTTGGTGGCTGCCTTGCTCATCGCGGGCGCATTCGCCCCGATGTCTGCGCACGCACAGGATGCACCACCGCAGGATCCAGCGCTGGCCGGCACCAGCCCAGATCTGCAGGATCGCGGCGAGACGGCGCTCGACAACGCGCCGGTGGTCCCTGCGCCTGCCTCTTCCGACGAGCTCGCCTTCGAGGCCGACAAGCTCGAATATAACAACAATACCGACATTGTGACCGCATCCGGCAATGTGCGCGTCGCTCGCGAGGGGCAGCGGCTCTCGGCCCAGCAGGTTGAGTGGGATCGCAAAGCCGGGACCGTGATTGCACGCGGCGATGTGGTGCTGGCCAATGCGCGCGGGGACAAGGTTTTCGCGGACGAGATGGACGTGACGCAGAGCCTGCGTGACGGCATCATCCAGAACCTCCTCATCGTCACCCAGAATGAGAATCGGCTGGCTGCCGTGCGCGGCGAGCGCAAGGGTGACATCTATATTCTCGAGCGCGCAGCCTTCACGGCCTGCAAGGTCGAGGATGAGCATGGCTGCCCCAAGGAGCCGACCTGGCAGATTCAGGCGGACCGAGTCGTGCTCGATGAAGCACGCGAGATTGTGCGCTACGATAATGCGCGGGTGAAGCTGTTCGGCGTCGGCCTCATCCCCCTGCCCGGCCTGCGGCACAGCATTGGCAATAGTGGCGGGTCAGGCTTGTTACTGCCGATCATTGGCTATGATCGCCGCAATGGCGCAGAATTTGCGATCCCTTATTACTGGCGACTTTCACCCAATCGCGATCTGACGGTTACGCCGCATGTTTACAGTGCGGTATTGCCGATGGTGTCTGCCAATTACCGGGCGTTGCTTTCGCGCGGCGCCTATCAGGTCACGGCTTATGGCACGGTGAGCTCCGTCACGCCCGTCGCCGATCCAACGGTCACGGCTTCGACTGAGAAGCTGCGCGGATATATCGCTGCGAGCGGCAAGTTCCAGTTCGACCCGAATTGGTCGCTCTCCGGCTCGGGGCGTTACGTGACCGACCGGACATTCCTCAACCGCTATGACATCAGCCATGAGGATCGGCTCCGCTCGACGATCAATCTCGAGCGCATCGGCACCAACAGCTATTTCTCCGTCGCGGGCTGGGCATTCCAATCCCTGCGAGCCGGCAATACGAGCGGGCAAGTGCCCGTCGCCATCCCGGCGATCGACTATCGCCTGCGCATGAAGGACCCGTTGGTGGGTGGCCAGTTGCAGCTTCAGGCCAACAGCCTCTCGATCCTGCGCACGGATGGACAGGATACCCAGCGCGCCTTTCTGGCCGCAACATGGTCCAAGAGCACGCTCACCAGGATGGGTCAGGAAATCAGCCTGACCGGCTATGCGCGCGGCGATGTTTATCATAGCGCGCAAAATAATCTGTCGCCGACGGTCATCTATCGCGGTGACCCCGGCTGGCAGGCGCGCGGTATCGCGGCGCTGGCGCTTGACGCGCGATGGGCCTTTATCGGCAATGCCTTTGGCGGCACGCAACGCATTGTGCCGCGCGTTCAGTTCGTTGCGGCGCCGCGCATGTCCAACCTGCGCGTGCCGAATGAAGATGCCCGCGCCATCGATCTTGAGGATTCGAACCTCTTCGCGCTCAATCGCTTCCCGGGCTATGATCGCTTCGAGGATTCGAGCCGGATCACCTACGGCTTTGACTATCGCCTCGACCGACCGAATTTCTCGCTCGATGCGACGGTTGGCCAGAGCTACCGCCTTGATCGCGACATTTCGGTGCTGCCAAATGGCACGGGCCTTGCCGATCGGTTGTCCGACATCGTTGGTCGCACGCAAGTGCGCTACAAGGATTTCCTGGCCCTCACGCACCGCTATCGCGTGGATAAGGACAATCTCGCCGTTCGCCGAAACGAGATCGAGGCCACGGTCGGCTCGCGCAAAACCTATGTCGAAGTGGGATATTTGCGGCTTAACCGGAACATCACAGCTGGCGTTGAGGATCTGCGCGATGTGCAGGAAATTCGCCTTGCCGCGCGTGTCGCCTTTGCGAAATTCTGGTCGGTTTATGGCTCGACCAACATCGATCTCACCGGCAAGGAGGACGATCCGGCAAGCCAGCTTTCTGGCTTTGAGCCCGTTCGGCACCGCTTCGGCGTCTCCTATGAGGATGACTGCGTGGAGATGGGATTGAGCTGGCGGCGCGACTATCAGACCGTTGGTGATGCCCGGCGCGGCAATTCCTTTCAGCTGCGGCTGGTATTTAAGAATCTGGGTCTGTAAAGACGTGCGCTTGGCAGGCAGTGCGGCTTCGTCATGGCGAGGTCCGCTAAGCCCTGGTTAAGCCGCAAAGCCATATCCGCCGGTGCAGACTTGGCGATCCTCTGGCGGATCGCGGGCTTCTGAATGGAGAGCAGTTTGATTGACGTGAACAGCGTGAAAAGGATGTCTCCCCGTTTCACAGCATATATGCTCGCCGGTATTGCGACGGGCCTGCTGGCAACAATGATGCTGACAGGTGGAGCCAGCGCGCAGACCGAGCCGTCACAGCAGGAAGAGCCTGCCGCAGGGCCGAGCTCTGCGCTGGATATTCCGGATTCCGTGACCCTCTTTGGCAAACGCGATCCCAATGTCCGCACCGCGACGGCGCTGATCAATGGCGAAGTGATCACGCAGACGGACGTCGAGCAGCGTCTTGCGCTCGTCATCCTCGCCAATGGCGGAAAAGTTGCCGATGAAGAGCGTGACCGCTTGCGTTTGCAGGTGCTGCGCAACCTGATCGATGAAACGCTGCAAATTCAGGAAGCAGCACGCAAAGATATTCGCGTGGCCCCCGCCGAGCTGTCTGAAAATTATGCTCGGGTGGCCACGAACTTCAAATACACGCCTGAGAACTTCACCAAATATCTCGCAACGCAGGGCTCCTCCGAGCGGAGCATCAAGCGCCAGATCGAGGGCGAAGTCGCTTGGAGCCGTCTGCTGCGCCGCGAAGTGCAGCCCTATGTGAACGTCTCCGAAGATGAGGTGAAGGGCGTTGTAGATCGCCTCCAGGCCGCCAAGGGCAAGGAAGAGTTCCACATCGGCGAAATCTATCTCTCGGCGTCGCCGGAAAATAGCGCCGCCGTGCTGAAAAATGCCGAGCAGATCATGGATCAGATCCGCAAGGGCGGCTCATTCCAGGCCTATGCGCGCCAATATTCCGAAGCTTCGACTGCTGCTGTTGGTGGCGATCTTGGCTGGGTCCGCGCCGCGCAATTGCCTGATGAACTGGCAGCGGCGGCACAACAGCTGACAGTCGGTCAGATTGCTGGCCCGATTGGCGTGCCAGGCGGCTATTCGCTCGTTTATCTGAGCGACAAGCGTCAGGTGCTCACAGCAGATGCGCGTGATGCCGTGTTGAGCCTTAAGCAGCTCGCAATCGACTTCCCCGCTGGTACGACAGCGGCACAGGCCCAGAAGCGCGCCACCGAATTCGGCACTGCGCTGCAAAATCTGCAGGGCTGCGGCGCCGTGGCTGATCTCGCCTCGAAAATCGGCGCGACGGTGGTCGAGAATGATATTCAGGCGCGCAATCTGCCACCGCAATTACAGTCCATCATTCTCGCTCTGAAGGTCGGCGAATCGACCCCGCCATTTGGCTCGGCGAGCGAGGGCGTACGCGCACTCATTCTGTGCGGCCGTGATGACCCTGCGGATACCAGCGCGCCATCCTTCGAGCAGATCCAGTCTCAAATGGAGGAGGATCGCGTCAACAAGCGGGCCCGCACCTATCTGCGCGATCTGCGACGCGACGCGGTGATCGACTATAATTGATCGCGAGACCTCCGTACAATCCATTCCGACGCTGCCGCGCCCGATCGCCATTTCGCTTGGTGATCCGGCCGGCATAGGCCCGGAAATCACTGCGAAGGCCTGGGCTGCGCGGGAATCCGCGCAATTGCCGACCTTCTTCGTGGTGGGGGATGTAGCGGCAATCAAGGCGGTGTGGGACGGTCCCGTCCAGCGCATTGACGATCCGGAAGAGGCGGACGCTGTGTTTGGCGCCGCTTTGCCTTGCCTGCAGGTCGCGGACTGCGGCGAGCTCACGCCCGGCCAACCGACACTGGATGGCGCGCGCTGTGCATTTCAGTCGCTGGAGGCCGCCACCGGACTTGTGCGAGCGGAAAGCGCCAGCGCATTGGTGACAGCGCCCGTTTCAAAGGTCCAGCTTGCGCAGGTCGGCTTCAGCCATCCGGGGCAAACCGAATTTGTGGCCGAACGTTGTGGCGTGTCGCGGGAAAATGTCGTGATGATGCTGGCCGGGCCGAGCCTGCGCGTTGTGCCGCTTACGATCCACATTCCCTTTCACGCCGTTCCCGCCGCGCTCACCGCCTCCCTGATCCGCAACCGGGCCCTCGCCACTGTGCGAGGTCTCAAGCGACTGTTCGGCATCGAAACTCCGCGCCTCGCGATGGCAGGTCTCAACCCCCATGCCGGCGAGGGCGGGACGCTGGGTGATGAGGAGCAAGTGCTGATCGAACCCGTGCTGGCGCAATTGCGCGATGAGGGCATGGACATCAGCGGGCCATATGCAGCGGACGCCATGTTCGCGCCCCGCGCCCGCGAGCACTATGATGCCGCCTTGTGCTGCTATCATGATCAGGCGCTCATCCCCATCAAGGCGCTGCACTTTGATGATGGCGTGAACATCACGCTGGGCCTGCCGATCGTGCGCACATCGCCCGATCATGGCACGGCTTATGACATTGCGGGCAAGAACCTTGCCCATGCCGGATCGATCATCGCCGCGATCCGCATGGCCCGCGATGCCGAGCTTAATCGCCGCACCTGGCTCGAGCCGAGCTAAGTATCATGGTCATGCTCCCACCCTTGCGCGAGGTTATCGCCACGCATGGCCTGCGCGCGAGCAAGGCGCTCGGTCAGAATTTTCTCCTCGACGAGCAATTGCTCGACCGGATCGCCGCGATTCCCGGCGCTCTGGCTGGCGAGCACGTGTTCGAAGTGGGACCGGGGCCGGGTGGCCTCACCCGCGCTCTGCTGCGCGCGGGTGGCGTTGTCACAGCGGTCGAGCGCGATGCGCGCTGCCTGCCTGCCCTCGCGGAGCTTTCCGACGCTTTCCCCGACCAGTTGCACGTGATCGATGATGACGCCCTCAAGGTGGACGCGCAGCAGGCGTGCGGCGGCCCAGCGCATATCGTCTCCAACCTTCCCTACAATATCGGCACCGTCTTGCTGGTGGGCTGGCTGGAGAGCGACTGGCTGCCCTGGTGGAAGTCCGCCACGCTCATGTTTCAGGCGGAGGTTGCCGAGCGCATTGTCGCGCAGCCGGGCAGCGATGCTTATGGGCGCCTCGCCGTGCTGGCGCAATGGCGCTGCAAGGCGCGCATTGCGATGAAAGTGCATCGCTCAGCCTTCACGCCGCCGCCCAAGGTGATGTCTGCCGTGGTGCATATCGTGCCGGAAGCCGCGCCCGAGGGTGTCGACGTGCGTGTTCTCGCGCGACTCACGGCTGCCGCATTCGGTCAGCGCCGCAAGATGCTGCGTCAGAGCCTCAAGGCTATGCCCGGCGCGCTGGATGCGCTCATCGCCACGGGCATTGATGAAAGCCGCCGTGCCGAAACACTCCGCGTGGAAGATTTTGTCGCAGTCGCCCGTTTGCTGAGCGCCTGACCGACTAAATCGTTACTGCTCGGCCGTCGCTGGTTTGCTGGCATCCGGCTTAGGCTGAACGGACGCGACCTTGGGCGCACCGGCTGCGATGGACGCGACGAGCGGATCGGCAGCAGCACAGCTCGTTTTGCAAATCGTGCGTAGCTTGGCGAGCGTCTCGCGCGCGCTTTCCGTTGCGCCCTTTTCCATCATCGCCAAGCCTTCGCCCTGCAGAGCAAGCTGATTGGTGGGCTCAAGCTCCAGCACGCGGCCGTAATAGCGGATCGCCTTGCCCGGCACCTTTTCAGCGCGCGCGATCTTGGCCAGTTCCATGTAAATGCTCGTATCGCGCGGCGCGAGCACAAGTCCGGTCTCATAGGCGTCGCGCGCTTGCTCAAGCTTGCCAGCGGCCTGCGCAGCTTTGCCCTTGGCGATCCACTCTGCCGCGCGCGGATTAGACGCGCCTTCAGCCGCTTTCTGCGTAAGTCCGCTGCTTGCCGACAGGGCAAAAGCAGTTGCGAGCAATATGGAGGCGGGGGTGAACCGCATTATAATCTCCCAGAAAGATGCCTGCGTTGAGGACGGCATAGCATTTGAAGCTAGCATGGTTTTTCAAGAACGGTGAAGAAAAAGCCGTCGGTTTCATCACGCTTTGGGGTGAGCAGCACGCCCTCGCCCCACTCACGCCCCTTGGCCTGCGCTTCGCCATGTTGCGGGACAGTCTGCCAGGAAGGATCGAACCGCAGGAATTGCTCCACCTGACCGCTCCCTTCCCGATCGATCAGCGAACACACTGCATAAACCAGCCGTCCACCCGGCTTCACCAGCGGCGCAGCGATGCGCAGAAGGCGGGCCTGCAAGCTGATGATTCGCTCAAGGCGCACGGGTGTGAGCCGCCAGCGCGCCTCCGGATTGCGGCGCCATACGCCAGAGCCACTGCACGGCGCATCGATCAGCACAACGTCACATTGGCCAATGAGGGGCGCCAACACATCCATCTCGCGCCCGGAATCGAGCAGCATCGTCTCGATGAGACTTGCACAGCCTGCCCGCTCGGCGCGGGGCAGCAAGCGCGCAAGCCGATCCCGCACGGTATCCGCCGCGATCAGCCTGCCCTGTTCCAGCATGTCCACGGCGAGCGCCAGCGTCTTGCCGCCAGCGCCTGCGCACAGGTCCAGCACGGTCATGCCCGGCTGCACGGCGCAGGCCTGCGAGATGATCTGGCTCCCGGCATCCTGAATTTCCACCGCCAGCCTCGCGGCATCGACGTCATGCTCCACATCAGTGCCTGCCGGCAGCACCACGCCATTGCGCGTGCCGGCAATAGCAATCGCTTCCGGCCAATGCGCCATCAGCGCAGCGCGGGTGGCGATGGCGGGATTGGCGCGGATGTGCAGCGGGGCGCGCTCCAGCAAGGCGGCTTGCTCGGCCTCATCGATGATCGAGGCGAATTGCGGGACAATCCAGCTGGGCAGCAGCGTGCGGACGGGCGAGGCCTCATCGTCATTGATCGGCGCAGGCGCATGGGGCGAACCATCGAAGAGCGCGGCGAGCGCCTCATCCTCGCGCGCCAACCCCAGCATAGCCGAGCGACCGTTCTCAGGCCGATCTCCAAAGCGGCGCACTGCCGCATAGACCAGCTCACGAACAGCGCGCCGGTCCTTCGACCCGGCATAGCGGCGATCGCGGAAATAGCGCGCGATGAGCGTGTCTGCAGCGGGGCCGTCGTCGCGCGCAGCGGCGATGATGAGGTCCAGCAGGTCAATCGCCGCCTGAACCCGCGCAGCAGGCGTCACTTGGCGGCGCCCATCAAGGCGGGCTGTATAATGATATCAGCGCGTGGGATAATTTGGCGCCTCGCGGGTGATCGTCACATCATGCACATGGCTCTCGGAGAGACCGGCGTTGGTGATCTGGACGAACTGCGCACGTTGCTGCAGCTCAGCGATCGTGCTGCTGCCGGTATAGCCCATCGCCGCCTTCACGCCGCCGACCAGCTGGTGGATCACATCGCGCGCCGGGCCTTTATAAGGCACCTGACCCTCAATGCCTTCCGGCACCAGCTTCATCTGATCCTTGATATCCTGCTGGAAATAGCGGTCTGCCGATCCGCGCGCCATTGCGCCGACAGATCCCATGCCGCGATAGCTTTTGTACACACGGCCTTGATAAAGAAAGCTTTCTCCCGGCGCCTCTTCCGTGCCCGCCAGCATAGAGCCGATCATCACGGCAGCGCCACCGGCGGCGAGCGCCTTGGCGACATCGCCCGATGTGCGAATGCCACCATCGGCAATCACCGGGATGCCGCTCTTCATGGCTTCCTCGGCTGCGTCCATGATTGCCGTGAGCTGCGGCACGCCAACGCCTGCGACAACGCGGGTGGTGCAGATGGAGCCAGGGCCGATGCCCACCTTCACGCCATCAGCGCCCGCATCGATGAGCGCACGGGTCGCTGCCGCTGTCGCAACATTGCCCGCAACCAGCTGGATGCGATTGGAAAGCTTGCGAATGCGCTCAACGGTTTCAAGCACCATCTTCGAGTGACCATGCGCCGTATCCAGCACGATGAGGTCGCATTCGGCATCGATCAGCGCTTCGGTGCGCTCAATGCCCTTGTCGCCCACCGTGGTCGCAGCGGCAACGCGAAGGCGTCCCGTCTCATCCTTGGTGGCCATCGGATAGGTGACGGCCTTCTCGATATCCTTGACCGTGATGAGGCCCACGCAGCGGAAAGCATCATCCACGACAAGCAGCTTCTCGATGCGGCGCTGGTGGAGCAGGCGACGCGCTTCTTCCTGCGAGACGCCGGTGCTGACCGTTGCCAGATTTTCATGCGTCATCAGCTCGCGCACGGGCTGGGCGGGGTTTTCCGCAAAGCGCACATCGCGATTGGTGAGGATGCCGACCAGCTTGCCCGTTGCCTCGACCACGGGAATGCCGCTGATCTTGTGCCGCGCCATCAGCGCCTGCGCTTCGGCCAGCGTCTGCTCGGGGCGGATGGTGATCGGGTTGACGACCATACCGCTCTCGAAGCGCTTGACCGCGCGGACGGCGGCGCATTGCTCTTCGATCGAGAGATTGCGATGCAACACGCCAAGGCCGCCAAGCTGCGCCATGACGATCGCCATGTCGGCCTCGGTCACGGTGTCCATCGCGGAGGAGAGGATGGGGATGTTCAGCGAGATGTCGCGGCTTACCCGCGTGGAGACATCAGCCTGACTTGGCAGGACATCGGAGGCTCCCGGCTGGAGGAGCACATCATCGAAAGTGAGGCCGAGCCTAATGTCCATGCAATCGCCACCTGGTCTTGAGGACCCCCGCAGGGGAATCAGTGGCGGCCCATGTAACCATTTCCACCCCGCACCGCTAGGGGCGAGTGCGTGATGGTGGAACGAACATGGAAACGCCGCTGTTTCCTCACATACAAATGCAAGTTTGCGCTTTTGTGATTGCCGCTCAGGAGCGCAGCCGCGCGGACCGCTCGATGATCGCCTTGGCTTCCTCGACATGCATCGCCTCGATCATCCGCCCATCATAGCGTTGCGCGCCGCCGGTGAAGGCGTCCACCCGCGCGCGGGCC
>CBIHKY010000095.1:0-12106 GCA_966205705.1 uncultured Alphaproteobacteria bacterium | reverse complement strand
ATCCTGGGCGTCGTCAGCCACGGCCTGAGCGCTGGTGAAGCCGCGCAGACCTATATCCTGCTCGCCATCGGTGATGGTCTCGTTGCGCAGATCCCTGCCCTCCTCCTCTCCATCGCTGCCGCCGCCATTGTCACCCGCGTCACGTCGGATCAGGATCTTTCCGGCCAGATCTCCTCGCAATTGGGCGTGAGCAAGGCATGGGTTGGGGTCGCGAGCATCCTCACCTTCCTCGGCATCCTGCCTGGAATGCCGCACATCATCATTCTGCCCGCTGCGGCGCTGGCATGGTTCATCGCCCTGCGCCTGCGCAAAAATGCGAAGGACATCCGCGAAGCACCCGCTCCGGCCGCCGAACCGGAAAACCCAGCCCATATCGAATGGGGCGATGTGTCCGATGGCGCCGTGCTCGGGCTTGAGATTGGCTATGGCCTCATCGGTCTGGTCGATGATCGCAAGGATGCGCCGCTCATGGGCCGCATCACCGGCATTCGTCGCCAGCTCTCGCGTGAACTCGGCTTCGTCATCCCCATGATCCGCGTGAAGGATAATCTCGCCCTCGGGCCGAACCAGTATCGCATCACCATCGCAGGCGTCGTAATGGGCGAAGATGAAATCTGGCCTGAAGATCTGCTCGCGCTCGATAGCGGCGATATCACGCAGGTCATCACCGGACGCGCGGCTCAAGACCCAACCTTCGGCCTCGAAGCCGTCTGGATATCGCAGGACCGCCGCAGCGAGGCCGTGATCGCTGGCTATACGGTTGTCGATCCGTCCACGGTCGTCGCCACCCACCTCAACCATCTCATCGCGCAAAATGCCTCGGAAATGTTCGGTCTGGATGAAGCCAAGAAGCTGATCGACACGCTCAAGGAAGCCGCGCCTCAGCTTGCCGATGGCCTCACGCCGAACCCGCTCAGCCTCGCACAGATCACCGCGCTTTGCCGTGGGCTGCTCGTGGAAGGCATTCCGCTCAAGGATTTCCGCCGCATTGCCGAGGCGATGGTCGTCGTCGCCCGCTCGGACATGAGCACGGACATGCTGATCGAAGCCGTTCGCCAGCGCATCGGCTCTCTCATCATCCAGAGCATCGTGCCGGTGAAGATGCCGCTGCCGGTCGTCACGCTGGATGGCGAGCTGGAAAGCCTGATCGCTCAGGCCATGCGCGTTGCGGGCGATGCCCAGCACCCCATCGAGCCCGCGCTCGCCCAGCGCCTCATCGAGCAGGTGAGCGAAGCGGCCCGGCCCTTGCTCGCGCAGGCGCGCAGCTTTGCCATCGTAACCTCGCCCGTTGCGCGCCGCGCGCTCTCGCGCCTGTTCCGCCCTCATCTGCCGGAGACGCCGGTGCTGTCCTTCCTCGAAATTCCCGATGGCAAGCCGGTCGAGGTCGTCGCGGTGGTGGGCAATGAAAGCCGCATCCATCAGGTCGAGCGGTTGCAGGCGGCATGAGGATGCAAAGCCCGTCGCCGCAGACAACAAGCTTAACAAGCTTGGAAGCCGCCGGAAAATCTACGTTAAACCTTTTGGCTTAGAGCAGCATCATGCAAAGCGCCCAGCTCACGACTCCCGGACTGACTTATGGACGCCGCGCCGCCAGCGCGCCGGAGCAGCTTGCCCAGCAATATATGCCGCTGGTTCGCAAGATTGCCTGGCATGTGCATGGCCGCGTCTCCTCCGCCATCGAGATTGAGGACCTGCTGCAGATCGGCATGGTCGCGCTGGTCGAGGCGGCAAATAATTTCGAGGATCGCGGTTTTGGCTTTGCGACCTATGCCCAGATGCGTGTGCGTGGCGCGATGATCGATCATTTGCGCCGTCACGCCACACTTTGCCGTTCCGCAATGGCCCGGCGCAAGACGATCGTGGGAGCACGGCGCGAACTGGAGCAGAAATTCGGTCGCCCGCCCGTCGATAGCGAAGTCGCCAACCATCTCGGCCTCGACAACGCCGCCTGGCGCGATCTGACCGACGGCACAGAGATGGCCCAACATCAGAGCATGGATGAGGTTTACTCAGACCAGTCGCTCTGGTTTGCCGACGTGAGCGAGCGGGCCGACGAGGCACTCGAACGCGAATCCCTCAAAGGTGCAATCTCCTCCTGCATCAGCGAATTGCCTGAGCGTGAGGCAATGGTTCTCCAGCTCTACTTCGTCGAGGAGATGAACCTTGAGGAAATTGGCCTCACGCTGGATATCGGCGCTGCCCGTGTATGCCAGATCAAGAAAGCCGCGCTCGACAAGCTGCGTTCGCGCCTCACAGACTGGCAATAATGGCTGACTAGCGGCGCGCCCTGCCATCGGCTAAAGGGCGCTCATGTCCACCACCTACACGCTCGATACCGGAACGAGCCGGGCGAACCCCACGCCCGCGCCTCTACGCCGCCTTACCATCCCCGGCCTGCGCGCGCGCAAAGTCGATGGGGTGACGGCTGAGCCGATCGTGTCGTTGACCGCTTACACCGCCCGGCAAGCGCAATTGCTCGATGCACATTGCGATCTGCTGCTCGTGGGCGATTCTCTCGGCCAGGTCATTTACGGCCTGCCCTCCAGCGTCCCCGTCACGCTCGACATGATGGCAGCCCATGGCGCAGCCGTTGTGCGGGGCAGCTATCACAGCGTCGTGATCATCGACATGCCCTTCGGCAGTTATGAGGGCTCGCCCGAGCAAGCTTTCGAGAGCGCGGCCTATCTCCTCAAGGAAACCGGAGCGGCAGGCGTCAAGCTGGAGGGCGGCGTTGCGATGGCAGAGACCATCGCTTTCCTCTCCGCCCGTGGCATCCCCGTCTGCGCGCATATCGGCCTCACGCCGCAAGCCGTGAATGCCTTGGGCGGCTATGGCCCGCGCGGTCGCGATGAGGCCGAAGCGACCAAAATCATGGAGGACGCCCGCGCCGTTGCGGCTGCTGGCTGCTTTGCAATGGTGATCGAAGGCGTCGTCGAGCCACTCGCCGCCAAAATCACCGCTGCCGTTCCATGCCCCACAATAGGGATTGGCGCATCGGCTGCCTGCGATGGTCAGGTTCTGGTGACGGACGACCTGCTCGGCATGTTCGAGCGCACGCCACGCTTCGTCAAGCGCTATGCCGATGTCGCCACGACGATCAGCCAGGCCGCTGCCGATTATGCCGCAGAAGTGCGCGCCCGCAGCTTCCCGACCGCCGACCAAATCTACGGCGCTAAAAAGTGATTTGCTTGGGGTTCAGCCCCGGCTAAGGTCCGCCGCCACAAATCCTGCATTTACGCCCCGCCCGACTGGAGAATAGATTTGGCCATCACGCCAACTCAAAACGACGCCCTGCTTCGCGAGATTGATGACGCAGTCAGTCAGGACGACATGCTGTCGATCTGGAAGAATTATGGTCGCATCATCATCGGCGTGGTCATTCTGGGCCTCGCTGCTTTTGGCGGCTGGCTCTACTGGCAAAATCACCAGACCAAGGTGGCGGAAGAGAATAGTGTCCAATTCGCGAGCCTGCTCACCGCCGCGCAGCGTGCGACGCTCGATCAGCCAGTGTATGACAAGCTGCTGGCCGAGGCTGGCCCCGGCTACCGCGCACAGGCGGAACTGGTGAAAGCTGCCATTGCCGCAGGCAAGGGTGACAGCAAAACCGCCATTGCGACTTACGACGCCATCATCGCCGATCCCAATGCGCTGACTCCAGCCAAGGATGCTGCCCTGCTCCGCAAGGTTGCGCTGGGCTTCGACACGATGAAGCCGCAGGATGCGATTTCCGCGCTCAAGCCTTTGGCCGTAGCAGGCAACCCATGGTTCGGCAGCGCGGGCGAACTCACCGCAATCGCGCACCTCAAGCTCAACCAGCGCGATCAGGCAGGCAAAATCTTCGCCGCCATCGCTGCTGACGCGACCGTTCCGGAATCGATCAAGCTGCGCGCTGGCCAGATGGCGAGCATGCTCGGCTCGCTCCCTGCGCCGACCACGACCGCGCCTGCCATGATGGCGCCGGCCTCCGCGTTAGGCTCTGCTACGGCTAGCCCAGCCACAGCTAGCCCGGCCAACACAGCTCAAAATGCCAGCAATGCGGCACAATAAGATGGAAGAGAAGAAAAGCAGGATGAGGACATTCACATCCACAGGCCTCGGCCTGAATGCTAGCCTGCGTTCGGGCTGGCTGATCCTTCCAGCAGCGCTGGCTCTCAGCGGCTGCGGCATCATTGGCGGCAAGGGTGGTGGACCCAAGACGCCCGTTCATGGCGATCGCTCATCGATCCTCAGTGGCGCAGAAGTGCTTGAGGCCGATCCGACGCTGGCGTCCCTGCCTGTGACGGTGCCCGCAGCAGTCCTGAACACTGACTGGACCCAGTCGGGCGGGAACGCATCTAAGTCGCTGGGCCATACCGCGCTTGGCGCTGGCACCCAGCAGGTCTGGACGGCCTCGATTGCAGGTGGCAGTTCACGCGCACGCCTTGCCTCGGCTCCGGTCGTCTCGGCAGGCAAGCTGTATGTCATCGATACCGAAGCAGTCGTTCACGCTTTTGACGCCAAGACCGGCGCGAAGCTTTGGACCGCCAGCATAAAATCAGCCGACGCGCAGACCAAGGTCCAGTTCGGCGGCGGCGTCAGCATCGATGGCGAGCGGCTCTATGCCACGACCGGCATGGGTGACGTTGCAGCGCTGAACGCGTCCGATGGCGCGGTCGTCTGGAAGGTCCGCCCCGGCGGTCCTCTGCGTGGCGCGCCCACACTCTCCAACGGCAATGTCTATGTGATGAGCCAGGATAATCAGCTGTTCGCGCTCGCACAGGCCGATGGCGCGGTCGTCTGGAGCGATTCCGGCACGGTCGAGTCCACTGGCGTGTTCGGCGTGGCTGCACCTGCCGCCGCACAAGGCTCCGTGATCGCGGGCTATAGCTCGGGCGAACTTTCGGCCTATCGTTACGAAAATGGCCGCGCGCTGTGGGGCGATGCCCTCAGCCGCACGACCATCTCCACATCGGTCGCCACGCTCACCGATATCGATGCCGATCCGGTGATCGATCAGGGTCGCGTGTTCGCCATTGGCGAGGGTGGCCGCATGGCCTCTTACGAGCTCACCAGCGGCCAGCGCCTGTGGGAACTGAACATCGGTGGCATCGCAACGCCGCTGGTGGTTGGTGAGTGGGTGTTCGTGGTTACGGACAAGTCGAAGCTGTTCGCCATCACCCGCGCGACGGGCAAGGTGCGGTGGATCAGCGATCTGCCCGCATGGCGCAAACCGCAGAAGAAAACCGGCACCATCCGCTGGCGCGGACCTATCCTGGCAGGCGGCAAGCTCGTGCTCGTGTCGACCGAAGGCGCAATGGCCTTTGTCGATCCGGCAACCGGCAAGGTCCAGCATGAGCAGGATCTTGGCCACGGCTTCTCGCTCTCGCCCATCGTCGCCGATAATATGTTGTACATGCTAACGGACGAGGGACGCATCCTCGCGTACCGTTGATGGGAAAAGACACACGCTCATTCCCTATCGCGTCGGGAACCAATCTGCCAGTCGTCGCCATCGTCGGCCGCCCCAATGTGGGCAAATCGACCTTGTTCAACCGCCTGATCGGCAAGAAGCTCGCGCTTGTTGACGATACGCCCGGCGTGACGCGCGATCGCCGCGAGGGCGATGCCGATCTGATCGGCCTCAAGTTCCGCATCGTGGATACGGCGGGTTTTGAGGAGGATGACATCCTCACCCTGCCCGGGCGCATGCGCCAGCAGACCGAGCTTGCCGTGCAGGGCGCCGCCGTTGCGCTGTTCATGATCGACGCGCGCGTCGGCATCACGCCGCTGGACGAGCATATCGCCCGCTGGCTGCGCGCCGGCAACACACCCGTCATCCTGCTCGCCAACAAGGCAGAAGGCAGCGCTGCCGATGCAGGCGTGATGGAAGCTTTCTCGCTCGGCTTTGAAGAGCCGGTGCCGATCTCGGCTGAACATGGTCAGGGTCTGGCTGATCTCTTCGATGCGCTCCTGCCGCATGTCGAGAAGGACGATGACGAAACGTTCGAGCCTTTCGAAACCAACGAAGACGAAGAGCCGGACGACAACGCCCCGCTCAAGCTCGCCATTGTCGGGCGGCCTAACGCTGGCAAATCCACGCTCATCAACCGCATTCTTGGTGAAGAGCGGCTGATCACCGGCCCGGAAGCAGGCATCACGCGCGACAGCATCGCCGTGGACTGGACCTGGACCGATCCGGAAGGCCGTGAGCGCGCCGTCCGCCTCATCGACACTGCTGGCATGCGCAAGCGCGCCAAGGTGCAGGACAAGCTGGAGAAGCTGTCCGTCGCCGATGCGCTCCATGCCGTCGATTTCGCCGAAGTCGTCGTGCTGATGCTCGATGCCACGCTTGGGCTGGAGGCGCAGGATCTGCGCATTGCAGACAAGGTGCTGAGCGAAGGCCGTGCCCTCGTCATCGCGCTGAACAAGTGGGATGTCGCCGAGAATGGCTCATCCCTCTATCAGGGCGTGCGCAAGGCATTGGACGAGGGTCTCGCGCAGGTGCGCGGCGTGCCTCTGCTTACAGTCTCCGGCGCCACCGGCAAGGGTCTGGATGATCTGCTCGGCGCGGCGTTCGATACTCGCGCCCGCTGGTCCCAGCGCGTGCCGACCAGCATGCTCAACCGTTGGTTCGATGCCGCCCTGGAAGCCAATCCGCCGCCAGCACCGGGCGGCAAGCGCATCAAGCTGCGTTACATCACACAGGCGCGCAATCGCCCGCCAACGTTCGTGATCTTCGGGAGCCGTCTCGATGCCTTGCCGGAGAGCTACAGCCGCTATCTGGTCAACGGCATCCGCAAGGAGCTGGATTTCTCAGGCGTACCCATCCGCATGAACTTCCGCAGCACCAAAAACCCGTATGACAAGAAGAGCTGATCCAACACGGATCGATGCGCGTGGATTGAAATGTCCCTGGCCCGTGCTGCGCGCGGCCAGGGCCATGCGCAGCTTTGAGGCTATCCATTTGCTGGCCGATGATCCCGTGGCCAAGGTGGACGTTCCTGCGCTTGCAGGAGCGCATGGTTGGGCGCTTGAGATGACCCACGGCACCAGTCACAGCGATTATATTCTCTGCCGTGCCGATAACGCGGCTGACAGCTAGGGGCAGGCATTCTATGGCCTCGAAATGCTGACCTGTTGGAATCGAAGTTCATCGCAAAGTCGTCACCCCGGGCTTGATTCGGGCTCCCGCTCCCTTTCCAGCGACCCTCAAGAACAGCGGGATCCCGGGTCAAGCCCGGCATGACGGGAGTCAGTACCACATCCCGCGCTGATCTCACCGCCATGCTCCGCAGCGTGTTCGGCTTCGAATCCTTTCGCGGCGTGCAAGGCCAGGTCATCGATCGCGTGCTGGCAGGCAAGCCAACCCTCGCGATCATGCCGACCGGCGCGGGCAAGTCGCTCTGCTATCAGCTTCCCGCCGTCTCCCAGCGCGGCTGCTGCGTCGTCGTCTCACCGCTCATCGCCCTCATGCACGATCAGCTGCGCTCGGCCCGCGCGCTCGGCATCCGCGCCGCCAGCCTCACCTCGGTCGATGCGGACTGGCGCGAGACGCAGGACAAGCTCATCGCTGGCGAACTCGACCTGCTCTACGTCGCCCCCGAGCGCGCCTCTGGCGAAGGGTTCCGCGCCCTGCTGGAACGCTCGCACATCAGCCTGTTCGCCATCGATGAGGCGCATTGCGTCTCCGAATGGGGCCATGATTTCCGCCCGGATTATCGCCTGCTCCGTCCGCTGCTGGATCGTTTCCCGGACGTACCCCGCCTCGCCCTCACCGCCACAGCGGATGGCCATACCCGCGCGGACATCCTTGCCCAGCTCGGCATTCCCGATGATGGCCTCATCATATCGGGCTTTGATCGCCCCAACATCCGCTATGCCATGCATCCGCGCGACGGCTTGCGCCAGCAAATCGCGGATATCATGGCCGCCAATCCCGGCCCCGGCATCGTCTATACCCAGACCCGCGCATCTACGGAGCAACTCGCGCAATCGCTCGCCAGCAATGGTCGCCCGACACGGGCCTATCATGCAGGGCTCGCACCGGAGGTCCGCGCCCGCAACCAGTCCGATTTCCTCGCCAGTGAGGAGATGGTCATGGTCGCCACCGTCGCTTTCGGCATGGGAATCGACAAGCCCGATGTTCGCTTCGTCGTCCATGCGGGCCTGCCCAAATCCATCGAAAGCTATTATCAAGAGAGCGGCCGCGCCGGGCGCGATGGCGATCCTGCCCAAGCCGTGCTGCTCTGGGGTCCGGAAGATTTCGTCCGCGCCCGCCAGCGCATCGATGAGGTCGAGCCAGCCCGTCAGGCAGGCGAGCGCACCCGCATCTCAGCGCTTGGCGCGCTGGTCGAAACAGCCGGATGCCGCCGCGCCGTGTTGCTGCGCCATTTCGGTGAAGACCCGCCAGCCAATTGCGGAAATTGCGACAATTGCCTCTCGCCACCCGCCAGCGTCGAGGCAACGCGAACCGCGCTAAAGCTGCTCTCAGCCGTCCACCGCACCGGGCAGAACTTCGGCCTCGCGCATCTCGAAGCAGTGCTCACCGGCAAGAGCAATGATCGCATCGTCCAGCGCGGACATGAACGGCTGTCTGTCTTCGGCATTGTGGACAAGGATGAGGCCGCGCTCATCAAGCCCGTCGCCCGCGCTCTGCTGGTGCATGATGCGCTCACGACCAATGAGCATGGCGGCCTGATGCTCGGCCCCGGCGCGCGCGCTTTCCTCAAGCTGGAGCAGGCGGTTCACCTCGTGCTGCCGCCCGCCCGCCAGCGTCGCGGCAAAAAGGCCTATGCGTCGAATGCCACAGATGATCCACTGTTCGAGGCATTGCGCGCCTGCCGCCGCGATCTCGCCAAGGAAGCCAGCGTGCCGCCCTATGTCATTTTCCACGATAGCAGCCTGCACGATATGGCGCGCATCCGGCCCAAATCCCTGCGCGACATGGCGCTGGTCAGCGGCGTGGGTGAGCGCAAGCTGGAGGCTTATGGCGAGGCGTTCCTCGCCGCTATCCGCCAATTCGTCTGACCATCCTACCGGTCGATGCGAACTTCCAGCGCATAGCCACGATAGAGGGGCTTCATTTGCACATCCGCGCCATTGGCCACAGCAACACGCCGCGCCGCATCGAAAAGCTCGGCGCGCGGAGTCACTTGAAATTTCGCGAGCCACGCCTGTAGCCCCGCCCGGAACCAACGCGGCAACCGCTCCTGCTGACCAAAATCAACAATGTGGAGCGATCCGCCGGGCCGCACGACACTGAGCGCCTGTGTCAGCGCCTGCTCCCAATCCGGGATCATCGAGAGCGAATAGCTGATGAACACCCGGTCGAAATCCGCCTCGCCAAAATGCCGCTGCGGATCAAAGTCGCGCGCATCGGCCCGCGCCAGACAGGTCCGCTCGATTGCCCCCGCCCGAGCGATTGTCTTCCGCGCCGATTTGAGCATTTCCAACGAGATATCGAGGCCGAACAGCCGCGCCTGCGGATAGCGCCGCGCCACCAGCGCCAGATTACGCCCGGTGCCCGCGCCAATTTCCAGCACCGATCCACCTAGCGGCACAGCAAGCGCGTCAATCAGCCGATCCCGCCCCAGCAGATAATATTTGCGGGTGAGATCATAGATATGCCGTTGCAGGCCATATTGCGCATCCATCGCCTCGGCATGGGTAGCGCTCGCCCTGTCCACGCTTGCCATGCTCAGTCCTTCAGCACGTAGAGATGCACGCCCCCGTAAATGGATGAGCGGTCCGCTTGCGTGAAGCGCAAGGACTCCTCCGCGCGATAGTCCCAGCGCTCCAGCAAATCCTCACGCAAGCGCCCCGGAAGCAAGGTCGGCTCCGCCGCTGTGCGGAACAACACCCGCGCACCGGGCTTGGCCGTGCGGCTGATCTCGTACCAAAGCGCCAACAATTGCCCGTCGCTCATCCAATCCTGCGCATCCAGCAGCACATAGCGGTCGACGCTGGCCTCGGGCTGGCGCGAGAGCCAATCGGTCATGTTTGCATGATTGACGTCCACGCGGTCAGCACGATCGCGCACGTCCTCATAATGCGCGGCTTCCAGATAGGGCGGCACCGGCGCATCCGCATGGCGGCCATAGCCACGGCCAAAGGCCTGCCAGGCAAAATAATTGGATTTAAGATCATAGTCGCACGCCAGCCGCTCCAGTCGCTTGCGCAACACGCTTGCCATCTTTTCATCGCCCGCCAGCACATCATATTGCGCAGGCGGAATGCCCAGACCGAAGAGCGAGGCAGGCTGGTCCGTCAGCCAGCGCACGAAGGCCTTATCGAACACGGGAGCAAGCCTCTCCTCGAAGATCTGCCGCTGCTCTTCCATATTGCGCGCTTCCAGCAGCGCGCGCGGATCAATCTTGTAGAGCCGCGCTACCAGATGCGCCGCACCGATAAAGCCACCCAACAGACCGCGACGATAAGCGCCCGAACGGAACATCCCGATCCGCCGCCGCCCGACAAGATCGCGCCCTTCCCAGTAGCGGCGCGACACATCGTCAAGCTGCGGGCGGATATAAGTCTGATAGGCCGCCACATTCGCCGCGCTATCCGCCTCGCCGAAAAAGCGCCGGAAATGCGCATGATTAGGCAGGCTCTGCACAGCAACCTGCTTGAGCCGGTTGAGCGCCACATGCGCGGTGTTGAGGTCCACCGCCGTGATCTTGGCCGGATTGGCCGTGAGGTAGGAAAGCACATTGCAGCCGCCGCTCGCGATCGTCACGACATGACAATCCGGCGTAATCGCCAGCGCCTCCATGTCCACCACCGGATCTTCCCATATCTGCGCATAGACAAGGCCACGAAACGCAAAGGCGAAAGCCCGCTCCAGCAGTCCCTCCTTGCTCGTCACCTCATGGTTCACCACGGCGCGGTCGATCACATGCTGCATGTCGCTGCTCAGCTCCCTGTTTAGAGAGCGCGCTAGGCGCAGCCCATGTCGCCGACATGACCGCCCGATGACGCTTTGATGACGCTCAGTCCCCGATCAGCCGCACGAACGTAGCCGGATCGACATTGCCACCCGAAAGCGTCACCACCGTCGCATTGGTCACCGGCACCTTGCCCGCCAACACAGCCGCCAGTGCTGCCGCGCCGCCGGGCTCCACCACCAAATGCAGCTTCTCGAACGCCAGACGCATCGCCGCCGCCACTTCCGCCGCGCTCACCGCCGCGCCACCGCTTACCCGCGCCTTGAGCACTGCAAAATTGATCGGGAAGGTGCGCGGCGTCTGCAGGGCGTCGCAATCCGTGGGATAGGTCATGTCCCGCACGCCCTTAATCTCTCCCGCATCGAGCGACGCCAGCACATCATCCCAGCCCTCCGGCTCGGCAATGTAAATCTCGGCCTCCGGGCAAGCCAATGCCAGTCCCGCCGTGAGGCCACCGCCGCCGCAGCAGGCGATGAACCGGTCCGGCCTGCGCCCGATCCGCTGCTCAAGCTGCGCGGATGCCTCAATGCCCAGCGTGCCCTGCCCCTCGATCACCCAAGGGTCGCCATAGGCATGGACGAGTGTGCTGCCGGATTTAGCGACCAGAGCCACCGCAATCTCATCACGGTTCTCGGTTGCGCGATCATACAGCACGACCTGCGCACCCAAGGCCCGCGTTGCGGCCAGCTTGGCTTGTGGCGCGTTGCTCGGCATCACAATGGTCGCCGCGATCCCAAGCTTGCGCGCTGCCCAGGCCACGCCCTGCGCATGATTGCCGCTCGAAACGCCAATCACACCCCGCGCGCGCTGCGTCTCGTTCAGGTCGCTCAACCGATGCCAGGCCCCACGGATCTTGAAAGCGCCCACAGGCTGGAGCATCTCCGCCTTGCACCAGATCGTCCGGCCATCAATCTCCAGTGGAAGCAGCGGCGTCATCGGCAGCAAATCCGCAATCTTCGCTGCCGCCCGCAGCACGCCCTCGTGCGATGGTGCCCGTCCCGGCTCCAGCAATTCTTGTTCTGTCACAGTCGCCCCTTATATGCAGTCGCTTCTCGATTCGCTCTCATGGAGACGAACAGATGAGCAAGGTCCTGGGCATCGGCGCAGGTGGCGTTGGGTCGGTTGCCGTTCACAAGATGGCGATGAATGCCGATATCTTTACCGGGATCGCGCTCGCCAGCCGC
>CBIHKY010000094.1:0-12266 GCA_966205705.1 uncultured Alphaproteobacteria bacterium | reverse complement strand
GGGCAGGCGTGACCGATCCAGTGCATGATGGTGGCCTGGGCTTCGGCTTCAAATGGAATATGGGCTTCATGAACGATACGCTCGACTATATGTCGCGCGATCCGGTGCATCGCCAGTTCCATCATGAAGAGATCACCTTCGGGCTGACATACGCCTTCACGGAGAATTTCGTGCTGCCGCTCAGCCATGATGAAGTGGTGCATGGCAAAGGATCGCTGCTCAATAAAATGTCCGGCGATGACTGGCAGAAGTTTGCCAATTTACGGGCCTATTATGGGTTGATGTGGGGCTATCCCGGCAAGAAGCTGCTGTTCATGGGGCAGGAGTTTGCCCAGCGCCGCGAATGGAGCGAGGAACGCGCGCTCGACTGGCACTTGCGCGATGCGCCTGCTCATGAGGGTGTGCGATCTTTGGTACGCGATCTCAATCACTTATATCGCGATACTCCCGCGCTGCATCAGCGCGATTGTGAGGGCGAGGGGTTTGAGTGGCTGATTGTGGACGACAAGGCCAACTCCGTTTTCGCGTGGCTGCGCAAGGCGCCCGGCACCGCGCCTGTAGCGGTCATCGCCAATATGACGCCCAACGTGCATTCCGGATACCGTGTGCCCCTGCCTGAGAGCGGCACATGGCGGGAAATTATGAACAGCGATGCAACCAATTACGGCGGCAGCGGTATCGGAAACATGGGGGTTGTGACTGCGCAGGATGGCCATGCCCTGCTGACCTTGCCGCCGCTCGCGACAATCATGTTGCTCCATGAGGAATAAGAGGCCCTAACGGGTCATCAGGGAAAAGGAATATGAGCCAAGATGACGAAGGGAAGATTGGGGCAGCCACTAGCGCGTGATGCCATGGCTTATGTTCTTGCCGGAGGGCGCGGCAGCCGGTTGATGGAACTGACCGATAATCGTGCAAAGCCTGCGGTTTATTTTGGCGGCATGTCCCGGATCATCGATTTCGCTCTCTCAAATGCGCTCAACAGTGGCATCCGGCGCATCGGCGTCGCCACCCAATATAAAGCCCATTCCCTCATCCGCCACATGCAGCGCGCATGGAACTTCATGCGACCCGAGCGCAATGAGAGCTTCGATATTCTGCCTGCCTCGCAGCGCATCGATGAGTTCCACTGGTATGCGGGCACAGCCGATGCCGTGTTCCAGAATATCGATATCATTCAGGGCCATGCGCCCAAATATATCATCATTCTGGCAGGCGATCACATCTACAAGATGGATTATGAGCTGATGCTCCAGCAGCATGTGCAGGAGGGCGCGGACGTGACTGTCGGCTGCCTGGAAGTGCCGCGCATGCAGGCCACCGGTTTTGGCGTGATGGCGGTGGACGAGAAGGGGCAGATTACCGAGTTCGTCGAGAAGCCGAGCGATCCGCCCGCTATGCCCGGCAAGCCGGATATCGCGCTGGCCTCAATGGGCATTTATGTGTTCAACACCGAATTTCTCTTTGAGCAGTTGCGCCGCGATGCGGACGATCCGGAGAGCAAACGTGATTTCGGTGGCGATATCATCCCCTATATCGTCAAGCATGGCAAAGCCGTGGCCCACCTCTTCTCGTCCAGCGCGATCCGCGCTGGCGTCCAGATCGAGGAATATTGGCGCGATGTCGGCACGCTCGATGCCTATTGGGAAGCCAATATCGACCTCACGGATGTTGTGCCCAAGCTCAACATGTATGATCGGGACTGGCCGATCTGGACCGACCAGATCATCGCGGCGCCTGCCAAATTCGTGCATGATGCAGAGGGGCGACGCGGGAGCGCTGTGTCCTCCCTCATCTCGCAGGATTGCATCGTCTCAGGCGCTCATGCCAATCGCAGCCTGTTGTTCACGGGCGTGAAAATGGGCAGCTTTTCAAGCGTCAAGGAGGCGGTCATCCTGCCTTATTGCAACATCGGGCGCGGCGCGCGGCTGGACCGGGTCATCATAGATAGCGGCGTGCGCATCCCCGAGGGACTGGTGGTGGGTGAAGATCCGGTACTGGACGGCCAGCGCTTTCGCCGAACGGAAAGCGGCATCTGCCTCATCACCAAATCGATGATTGACCGGCTGGAATGAGCACGCGCCTTTCATCTTTCTTCTATAGGCTGCGCTAAGCTGGTGTCATCCGGCGTTCTGGGTTCGATCATCATATGCCTTCACTCTCCGTTCTCTCCGTCGCGTCCGAATGCTGGCCGCTCATCAAAACCGGCGGGCTGGCCGATGTTGCGGGCGCGTTGCCTGCGGCGGTGGAGCCGCACGGCATTGCCATGACGCGCTTCGTGCCGGGCTATCGCGCGGTGATGCGCGCGCTGGAGCGCAAGCGGACGATCTTCCGCTATGACTCGCTGCTTGGCGTGCCCGCGCGCATCGTGGCGGCAAAGCATGATGGTCGGCCCATTTTGGTGCTCGATGCGCCAGGCCTGTTTGATCGGGAAGGCGGGCCTTATGCCGATGGCATGGGCCGCGACTGGTTCGACAATGGCCTGCGTTTCGCTGCCTTTTCCAAGGCGGCGGCAGATGTCGCGGCGGGCCGGGCAGGGGCGAAGGCCTTCGATGTGCTGCACGCCCATGATTGGCAGGCAGGCCTTGCGCCCGCTTATCTGACTTATACTGTGGATGAAGCCGAGCGTCCGGCCAGCGTGATGACGATCCACAATATGGCCTTTCAGGGCTATTTCACGGCGGATTTCTTCCCCCGGCTGGAGCTGCCGCAAAGCGCATGGTCGCTGGAGGGCGTGGAATATCATGGCGGTGTCGGCATGTTGAAGGCTGGCCTTGTGCTGGCCCATGCCATCACCACCGTCAGCCCCGGCTATGCGGAGGAAATCCGCAAGGCCCAGTTCGGCATGGGGCTGGAGGGGCTGGTGCGCGGACGGCAGGATCGGATGGTCGGCATCGTCAATGGCATCGACACGGTGGAATGGAATCCGGCGCAGGATGCGGCGCTCGCTGCGCCCTTTACTGCGCAGACGCTGGAGTCCCGCCCCGCCAACAAGCGCAAGCTGGAAGAGACGTTTGGTCTTGATCGCGATGATGGCCCGCTGTTCATCGCTGTCACCCGGCTTACCTGGCAAAAGGGCATGGATGTGCTGCTGGAGGTGATCGACCATCTTGTGGGACTAGGCGGACGGCTTGCTGTGCTTGGCTCTGGCGATGCCGGGATCGAGGCCGGGCTGCACGCGGCAGCTGGGCGCCATCCGGGGCGCGTCGGCATCCGCATTGGCTATGATGAGCCACTGGCGCATCTGATGCAGGGCGGTGGGGACGCGATCCTCATCCCCTCGCGCTTTGAGCCATGTGGCCTCACCCAGCTTTATGCGCTGGCCTATGGCTGCGTGCCCATCGTTGCGCGCACCGGCGGCCTCGGCGATACGGTTATCGATGCAAACGAAGCCGCGCTCGATGTCAAAGCCGCCACAGGCCTGCAATTCTCGCCGGTCAATTATGAGGGCTTGGCCGATGCGATCACACGCGCAACCCGGCTTTATGGTGATCAGGCGCTCTGGCAGCAGATCCAGCGCAGTGGCATGGCGACGGACAATAGCTGGGGCCGCAGCGGGCAGGCCTATGCCAATCTTTACCGGCGCGTGAAGGACGCAATATGACCATCATAACCATGCCATCGGCGCCATTCGAAGGGCAAAAGCCCGGCACGTCCGGCCTGCGCAAGAAGGTGAAAGTCTTCCAGCAGGTCAATTACGCTGAGAATTTCATCCAATCGACCTTCGACGTGCTGGAGGGCAAAGCTGGCGCGCTGCTCGTGATTGGTGGCGATGGGCGTTACCATAATCGCACGGTCATCCAGCAGGCGGTCCGCATGGCGGCGGCCAATGGCTTTGCTCGCGTGATGGTGGGGCAAGGCGGCATTCTTTCGACGCCCGCCGCGAGTCATCTCATCCGCAAATATGGCGCCCTCGGCGGCCTGATCCTCTCGGCCAGCCATAATCCGGGCGGGCCGGATGAAGATTTCGGCATCAAATATAACGTCGCAAATGGCGGCCCTGCGCCCGAGAAAATCACCGATGCCATTTACGCGCGTACGCAGACGATCGACCGCTGGCTGACGGTGCAGGCGCCGGATATCGATCTCGATACCATCGGCACGACGCAATTCGGCAGCACGCGCGTCGAGGTCGTGGATAGCGTTAGCGATTATGCCGCGCTCATGGAGACGCTGTTCGATTTCGACGCGATCCGCGTGATGGCGTCAGGCGGCTTCACCCTCGCTTTCGATGCGATGAGCGCCGTCACCGGGCCTTATGCGACCGAGATATTCGAGCGCCGCTTAGGGTTCGCGCACGGCACCGTTCACAATGGCATTCCGCTGGAAGATTTTGGGCATCATCACCCGGACCCCAATCTCGTCCACGCCAAAGCGCTGTATGATCAGATGATGAGCGCCGATGCGCCCGATTTCGGAGCAGCGTCGGATGGTGATGGGGACCGCAATCTCATCATCGGCAAGGGCATCTTCATCACGCCATCGGATTCGCTCGCGATGCTGGCGGCCAATGCGCACCTCGCCAAAGGTTACACCGCCGGGCTCAAGGGCATTGCCCGCTCCATGCC
Organism: uncultured Alphaproteobacteria bacterium; assembly: GCA_966205705.1. Lineage (GTDB taxonomy): Bacteria > Pseudomonadota > Alphaproteobacteria > Sphingomonadales > Sphingomonadaceae > Sphingobium. The sequence goes on along the minus strand of CBIHKY010000094.1, from coordinate 7,698 downwards.
GACCAGCGCGGCGGCGGATCGCGTGGCGGAGGCGCTCGGCATCCCAAGCTATGAGACGCCCACGGGCTGGAAATTCTTCGGCAATCTGCTTGATGCCGGAATGGCCACCATTTGCGGTGAGGAAAGCGCCGGCACCGGCAGCGATCATGTGCGCGAGAAAGATGGGGCGTGGGCCGTGCTGCTCTGGCTCAACATTCTTGCCGTGCGCAAGGTGAGCGCGCAGGCGCTGGCGCAGGATCATTGGGCGCGCTTTGGCCGCAACTATTATGCCCGCCATGATTATGAGGGCATCGATACCCAAGCCGCCGATGCGCTGATTTCCGCGCTCACCGCCGCGCTGTCCACGCTCCCCGGTGCACGGTTCGGCTCGCTCACGGTCGCAGCGGCAGACAGTTTCTCCTATGTCGATCCCGTCGATGGCTCGCTCAGTGCCAATCAGGGCCTGCGCATTCTGTTCGAGGGTGGCTCGCGCGTCGTGTTCCGTCTTTCCGGCACCGGCACGCAGGGAGCGACGTTGCGCGTCTATCTGGAGCGTTACGAGCCGGTCGGCGGCGCGCTGGATGAGGAGACGCCGGCGATGCTGGTGGACCTCGTCTCCGCAGCCGAGGCCATTGCGGGCATCGCGCGCCACACGGGCCGCACCGCGCCAGACGTCATCACATGAGCGAACAGCTCGGCGCCGTATTGACGCCGGATGGTGCGACCTTCTCAGTGTGGTCGCCCGATGCCGATGCGCTCTGGCTCTGCCTGTTCGATGGCGATCTTGAGCAGCGCATTTCCATGCAGCGCGAGGGCGACATCTGGCGAGAGTCGGTTCCGGGCGTTCAGGCCGGGCAGCGCTACGGCTTCCGCGCCGAGGGCGCATGGGAGCATGAGCAGGGGCTCTGTTTCGATCCCACCAAGCTGTTGATTGACCCCTGGGCGACAGCAGTTGACCGTCCCTTCAGCTACAATAGCGGCTTGGGCGAATTCGGCGTCGATACCGCCTTGCTGATGCCGAAGTCCGTGCTTGAGCCAAGCTACCCAGACGCACCGTCCGCCGCGCCTTTCTTCGCGCCCGGCGGGCTCATTTATGAGCTGAATGTCCGCGCCTTCACGATGCTCCATCCCGATGTGCCTGAGCATCAGCGCGGCACGCTGGCGGCGCTCGCACACCCCGCTATTATCGCGCATCTGCAAAAGCTGCATGTCGCTGCAGTCGAGCTCATGCCCATCGTCGCCTGGATCGATGAGCGCCACTTGCCGCCGCTCGGCCTCAGCAATGCATGGGGCTATAACCCCGTCGCGCCTATGGTGCTCGATCCGCGCATCGTGCCCGGCGGCATGGCGGAGTTGCGCGAAACGGTCGCCGCGCTCCATGCGGCAGGCATCGGCGTGCTGCTCGATCTGGTGCTCAATCACACCGGCGAAAGCGACCGCCTCGGGCCGACGCTTTCCATGCGCGGCCTCGGCGAGCGGCACTATTATGCCCAACATCCCGGTGGCCAGCTCATCAATGATGCCGGGACAGGCAACACGATCGACTTCAGCCAGCCGCAGGTGCGTGCGCTCATGCTCGCCAGCCTGCGCCGCTTCGTGCAGGTCGCGGGCATTGATGGCTTCCGCTTCGATCTCGCGCCCATCCTCGGGCGCAATCCCGACTTTGACCGCCACGCGCCCTTCTTCGCGGAAATTGCCGCCGATCCCTGGCTCGCGGACCGGGTGTTGATCGCCGAGCCATGGGATATCGGCCATGATGGCTATCAGCTCGGCAATTTCCCGTCGGGCTGGCTGGAATGGAATGATCGCTTCCGCGACGATGCCCGCCGCTTCTGGCGCGGCGATGGCAGCATCGCCAAGCTCGCCACGCGCCTTGCAGGGTCAGCGGACATTTTCGGCAAGCCCAGCCGCAGCATCAATTTTCTCGCCGCGCATGATGGCTTCACGCTCGCGGACATGGTCGCTTATGTCGATCGCCATAATGAGGCCAATGGTGAGAATAACCGTGATGGGCATGGCGATAATCTCAGCTGGAATCATGGTGTCGAGGGGCCGAGCGATGATCCCGCCATCCTCGCTGCGCGCGATGCGGATTTGCGCGCGCTGCTCGGCACTTTGTTCGCTTCCACCGGCACGATCATGCTCACTGCGGGCGATGAATTTGGCCGCACCCAACAGGGCAATAATAATGCCTATGCGCAGGATAATCCGCTCTCATGGGTGGATTGGGCAGGGCGTGATATCGCGCTGGAAGATCATGCCGCCAATCTCTCCCGCATCCGAGCGCAGCATATCGATCTGTTTGCGAACTTCCCCGAGCCGGGTCGCTGGATTCGTGCTGACGGCGCAGAGATGACGGTAGTGAACTGGGAAGACCCGGCGACACATTATCTGTGCTACGAGGCGATGCTCCCTGATGGCCGACGTTTCCAGTTCACGGTTGATCGTCACGACCATCGTGTGATTGTTGACATTGTCCAGAATTGAGTGAAAACCGCCCGCAAGGCAGTTTGTGACTCGTGAGCGGATCGATCAATCCATCCGTCGCTGGCGCGCTGCCATCATTGTGAAATTCCATCCGCGAAGATGGGCTTAGGAGTTGATGGCGATGTTGGACTTCAAGAGCCAGTTGGCATTCATTACCGGCGGTGCATCAGGCGCTGGCTTCGGTCAGGCGAAGGTGTTCGGACGCGCCGGCGCTGAGATCGTGATTGCCGATGTGCGCGCGCCCGCGATCGATGCGGCGCTGGCGCTCCTGAAGGCCGAGGGCATCAAGGCGCATGGCATCCTGCTCGATATCATGGATCGTGAGGCCTATGCGAAGGCTGCCGATGAGGTCCAGTCCGTGTTCGGCCGGGCGCCGACCATCCTCTCGAACACCGCAGGCGTGAACAGCTTCGGCCCGATTGAGAAGACCACCTATGATGACTTTGACTGGATCATTGGCGTCAATCTCAACGGCGTCATCAATGGCTGCGTCACCTTCATTCCCCGGATGATCGAGGCGGGCGTTCCCGGCCATATCGTCACGGTGTCCTCCATCGGTGGCTTCATGGGCAGCGCGCTCGCCGGGCCATATTCCGCCGCCAAGGCCGCCAGCATCAACCTGATGGAAGGCTATCGGCAGGGCCTCGAGAAATATGGCATCGGCGTCTCCGTCTGCACGCCTGCCAACATCAAGTCGAACATCGCAGAAGCTTCCAAGCTGCGCCCCGCACAATATGGCACCAGCGGCTATGTGGAGAATGAGCAGTCCATTGCCTCGCTTCAGTCTATCCACGAGCACGGCCTTGAGCCCGAAGCCTTGGGTGAGGCCATTTTCAAGGGCATCCAGGAAAATGCGCTCTACATCATTCCTTATCCTGAGATGAAGGAAGGGCTGGAGAAGCATTTCGGCAAGATCATCGATTCCGTTGCGCCGATGGAGAGCGATCCGGAAGGCGCGCGCAAGCGGGTCGAAGCACTGGTCAACTGGGCCAAGGACCGCACCCGCGTGTTCGCGGAAGGCGACAAAAAAGACGCCTGACGAAACGCGGCGGCGTGGGCCCTTATCAGCCACGCCAATTTCGCGCATGTCAGTGCAAGACCAGATTCAGGAGAGAATGATGACCTTGAAACTTTACAGCTTTGGCCCCGGCGCCAATTCGCTCAAGCCGCTGGCGACTCTTTATGAGAAGGCGCTGCCGTTCGAGCAAATCTTCATCGATCCCGCCAAGTTCGAGCAGCATTCTGACTGGTTCAAGGCGATCAACCCGCGCGGCCAAGTGCCGGCGCTCTGGCATGATGGCCAGATCATCACCGAATCCACGGTGATCTGCGAATATCTCGAAGATGTGTTCCCCAATGCTGGCAACTCGCTGCGCCCTGCAGATCCCTTCAAGCGCCATGAGATGCGCGTGTGGACCAAGTGGGTGGATGAATATTTCTGCTGGTGCGTCTCCACCATCGGCTGGGCGTTCGGCATCAAGCCCATCGCGCAGAAGATGACCGATGAGGAGTTTGAGGCGCATTTGCAGAATGTTCCCATTCCCGAGCAGAAGCTGAAATGGCAGCGCGCGCGCAATGGCTTCCCGCAGGAAATTCTCGACGAGGAATTCCGCAAAGTCGCGGTCTCCGTGCAGCGGTTGGAAGAGACGCTCTCCAAGCAGGATTATCTGGTCGACAGCGGCTACAGCCTTGCCGACATCTGCAACTTCGCCATCGCCAATGGCCTTAATCGCCCCGGCGGTTTCTTTGGCGATTATGTGAACGAGCAGAAGACGCCGGGCCTGTGCGCATGGATCGAGCGGATTAACGAGCGGCTGGCGATCAAGGAAATGTTTGAGAAGTCCAAGCGTGAGGACCTGCTCAAGCGGGTGGGCGAGAAAGCCGAGGGCTAAGTAGAGCAGCCGCTCTTCCCGTCATTCCCGCGAACGCGGGAATCCAGGATTGCGAGGTCTGCCATATCCGCCCCTGGATTCCCGCGTTCGCGGGAATGACGAACAGACGTAATAGGACGGATCACATGCGCCAAGCCCAGCCACTCACCATCTACCACATCCCCGGCTGCCCCTTTTCGGAGCGGGTGGAGATCATGCTGGAGCTCAAGGGGCTAGGCCTCAAGGATGTGGAGATCGACATCTCCAAGCCGCGCCCAGACTGGTTGCTCGCGAAGAGCGGTGGCACCACGGCGCTGCCCTTGCTCGATGTTGAGAATGGCGAGAGCCTCAAGGAGAGCATGGTCATCCTGCGCTATCTTGAGCAGCGCTACCCGGATCCGGCAGTCGCCCATCCCGATCCGTTCAATCATGCAGTGGAGGGCATGCTGGCCGAGCTTTCCGGGCCTTTTTCCGGCGCTGGCTATCGCATGATCCTGAACCGCGACGCCACCAAGCGCGATGAGATGCGCGCCGCTGTCGACGCCGAGTTCGGCAAGGTGGATGCCTTCCTCAAGCGCTATGCCAAGGGGGATCGCTTCCTCTTCGATGATCGCTTCGGCTGGGCGGAAGTCGCCTTCACGCCCATGTTCAAGCGCCTCTGGTTCCTCGACTATTATGAGGGTTATGAGGTGCCCGCCGCGTTCGACCGCGTGCTGGCCTGGCGCGAGGCCTGCGTTACGCATCCTGCCGCGCAACATCGCTCGAAAGAAGAGCTGATGAAGCTCTATTATGACTATACGCAGGGCGGCGGCAACGGGCGGATTCCCGAGGGGCGCAGCATTTCCAGTTTCTCGCCCGATGTCGACTGGCGCAGCCGCCCCATGCCTCCGCGCGACAAATGGGGTCATGCCGCTACGGATTCGGAGCTTGGGCTTACAGCCTGAACATGCAGCACTAGCGCAATTATTCGATAACTATTGTTACAAAGCCACAGTCTCAAAGGCTTGAAACGAGACGAACCGTTTAGCCCATGACATCCCGGTCAGCCCTGATAAACCAGCATTAACCCTGACGTAGCCGGTCCGGGTCGCCGCGCGCGAAAGCGTGCTGGCGGGGGAGGCTCGGGGGACAATCGCTGGTGGGGTTAGGACGTTTAGTCGGCGGACTGGTGGCGCTGTGCATCAGCGGCACCGCGCTTGGGCAAGTGAGCGAAACCGCGCGCGGCCTCGCTTATGATGCCGCCTTTTTCAGCACCTTCTCGCCCGCCAATGCCTATCAGATCATCCAGCGCGTCCCCGGCTTCGTGCTGGAAGAGGGCGACAGCGAGGTGCGCGGTTTCCGGCAGGCAGCGGGCAATGTCGTCATCAATGGTCGCCGCCCGAGCGCGAAGGCGGAGGCGCTCAGCACCGTCCTCGCCCGCATTCCCGCCGCCCGCATCCTGCGCGTGGAGTTGGTCTCGGGCGACCGCTTCGGCGCGGACTATGCGGGCAAGCCACAGGTGGCGAACATCATCCTCTCCGATGCGGGCGGGCTCGCGGGCACGGCGGAAGCATCGCTGTTGCGCGAATATACCGGCGCGGTCCTGCCGGAGGGCAATGTCTCGGCCCTGCTGCGGCGCGGGCCATCCGCCTTCAATGTGTCGGTGGGCGTCAAGAACCATGAGACGTCCGATGCGGGCTTTGATCGGCTGATCGATCTGGCCACCGGCGTGCAGGAGGAACTGCGGCTCAAGACCACGCGCTTCCGCAATCCCCAGCCCAACGCCTCGCTCGGCTGGTCATTGGAGGAATCGCAGCACAAAAGCGCGCATCTCAACGCCAGTCTTAATCTCAACTATGAGAAGCTGACGCAGACCAGTAGCATTCAGCCCCGCATCGCGCTGCCGTTTAACGAGGGGCTGCATCAGCATTATTTCACCCGCACGCTGGAGCTTGGCGGCGATGTAACGCGGCCCTTGTTGGGCGGCGGCATCAAGCTGCTCGGCCTCGCCAATCGCCGCTATCGCGATCTGGATGATGAGGCGAGCGCGGCCAGCATCGCGGGCGCCAGCCTTGGCAAGATCGTTCAGCAGCAGCGCGATTGGCGCGAGGAGAGCCTGTTGCGCCTCTCCTGGGCGCGCGATGATGTGGCGGGCTGGTCGGCTGATCTGGGCATGGAGGGCGTCATCAACCGGCTGAATGGCGCGGTCGATCTCTCCACCATCTCGCCCACCAACATGATGATGCGCATCGATCTGCCGCTCGATGATGTGAGCGTTGTCGAGCATCGCGGCGAGGCCTTCGCCAATATCGGCCGTCCGCTGAACAGCCAATTACGTCTCGATTTGGGGCTGGCCTATGAGGCATCGCGCCTCACGGTAAGCGGGGATGTCGCTGCGCAGCGTGATCTGCGCTTCCTCAAGCCCAAGGCCGCACTGGATTGGCGCGGGCGCGGCTGGCACGCGCAGCTGAGCGTTGAGCGCACCGTCAATCAGCTCAATTTTGAGGATTTCGTCAGCGCTGCCGAATTTTCCACCAACCGCGTGAATGGCGGCAATGCCCAGCTTGAGCCCCAGCGCGCCTGGAAGCTGCTGCTCAGCGCAGACCGCACGCTGCTGGGCGATGGCCGCATCAAGCTGGACCTTGGTTATGATCGCATCGCCCGCGTGCAGGATCGCGTGCCGACGCCCGATGGCTTTGATGCCCCCGGCAATCTTGGCAATGGCTCGCTGTTCAGCGCGGTGGGCAATCTGGATGTTCCGCTCACCCGTGCGGGCGTAAAGGGCGGGCGGCTCACCCTCTATGGCTCCTATGTGGATACCAATGTGCGGGACCCATATACACTCACGGACCGGCATTTTTCCGGCTATGCGCTCTTCTATTATGAGGCGAAGTTCCGGCAGGATCTGGGCCGCTTCGCTTGGGGCGCCAGCCTGCTCGGCAGCACCGGGTCAGACAGCTTCCGCCGCACCGAAGTGGATTTTTATCGCGGCCTCGCGCCCAATGTCGCCGCCTTCATCGAATATCGCCCCACCCGCCAATGGACCCTCACGCTCGGCGGCAGCAATCTGACCGACGGCGCCACCCACCGCGAACGCAATTTCTACGCCCCCGACCGCACGAGCGCGCTGCCCTATCTGCAGGAGCGCAGGTTCCGGGAGAGCCATGCGACGGGGTATCTGACGGTGAAGCATAGCTTTGGGGAGCGGTGAGGGGGCTGTGTAACTCAATTGCCCAGAGTCACCTAGTTCATTGAGTTCGTGTTATCCCGATACTTGGCATCCTGTTGCAGCGCTTTAAGGGCCAAATCAGGCCGCTATCCGCTTCGACCTCGTTAAGTAATGAAAAAAACGTAACCTCTTTTTGACGAGCTGGATCGAAAT
>CBIHKY010000093.1:0-12390 GCA_966205705.1 uncultured Alphaproteobacteria bacterium | reverse complement strand
GCAGGGGCGGGCCGAAGCTCAGCCAATGCGCAATGCCCTTGGCGAACAGGATCGTCCCCTCACCAATGCCGCGCAGCACCAGCTGATCCATCACGCCAGTCTCCCGGTCCGGTTCGATCAGACGATCAATGGGCAGCAGGCTGGCCAGCAAAGCCGCAATCCACAGCAGCCCACCGCCGGTCTGGCTGAGCAGGGTCGCGTTTGGACCGACCGCGAAGGGGAACAGCGCCGCGATTAGCAGCAGGAAGGCGAGCGGCAACCAGATGCCGCCGCTGCGGAAGGCACGCGCCAGATCGCGCAGGATGATGGTGCGGATCATGCGCCGCCGTCCTCATCACCCTGCGCAGGCGGGGTGAGGTCGATGGTTACATCCTGCGCCCAGGCCAGCGGCAGATGCGAAGCGGTGAGCACGATGCCGCCCGCTGCCCGGTGGCGATCCACAAGCGCGCCAAGCTGCTGCGCGGATGTGGCATCAAGCCCATTGGCCGGCTCATCCAGCAGCCATATGGGCGCGCCTGTCACCAACGTGCGGGCGAGCGCTGCGCGTTTGCGCTGGCCAGTGGAGAGCATCCGCGCGGGAATTTCCGCCAAATGCGCAATGCCAAGATCATCCAGAGCCGCGTCGATGCGCGCCAGCGGCACCTCATCGACCCGCGCCCAGAAGGCCAGCGCCTCGCGCACAGTGCGGTCGCGGTCCAGCGCGTCGAGCTCGTCGGTGAGCGCGACTGCGCCGTCACACCGCACGGTCCCGGAGAAGGGCCGCAGCAGCCCGGCCACGATCCGCAACAGGCTGGATTTGCCGATCCCGTTCGGTCCGGCAATCTGCGCGCTCTGGCCGTGCGTCAGATGCAGGTTTACCCCGGCAAACAGCAGACGCCCCCCGCGCAGACAGGCCAAATCTTCCAGCGAAATTGCCGCGCGGCTCATGGCTTGACCCGCTCGGAAAGAACACGAGAAAGGGGAGGCCGATATAAGGAGTTCGCGATGCCCAAAATTGCCACCCTCACGGACGAGCAGCGCGCCGAGGCGCTAGCGACTATCCCGGACTGGCGCCTGTCGGACGATGCGAGCGGGATCAGCCGCCACATGCGCTTTACTGATTTTGTCGAAGCGTTCGGCTTCATGAGCAAAGTCGCATTACTGGCCGAGCGCGCCGATCATCACCCGGAATGGTCGAATGTGTATAACCGCGTCGATATCCGCCTGACGACGCATGATGCCAATGGCCTGAGCGCGCGGGACATATCGCTCGCGCAGGAGATTGACGCGCTGCTGATCTGAGCGGAGCGTCGCTCACAGCGCCACGATATTATAATGGTGCCAGGCCATCAGCGCCATCGCGCTGCGATGCGGGCGCCATGCATCGGCTAGTTCGCGGGTCAGCTTCTCGCTCGGGCGCTCGGCCAGTCCCAATATGCGCCCCACAGCAATCTGCACCGCCAGATCGCCCGCGGGCCAGATGTCTTGGCGGCCTTCTGCAAAGAGCAGATAGATTTCCGCCGACCAGCGCCCGATGCCTTTCACGCGCACCAGCGCTTCAATCGCTTCCTCGTCATCCTGCGGCAGGGCGTGCAGATCCAGCCCGCCGCTCACCACCAGCTCGGCGAGGCTGCGCGCATAGCCCTGCTTCTGGCGGGAGAGGCCGCAGGCGCGCAATGTGTCGAAATCCTGCGCCAGCAGCGCATCCGGCGCACAGCCTGTACCCACAGCGGCCTCCAGCTTGTTCCATACGGATGCTGCCGCCGCCACGCTCACTTGCTGGCCAACGATCGTGCGCAGCATGGTCTCATAGCCCGGCGCCCGCACCCTTGGCTCGGGGTAACCGTGGCTTGTGAGGACAGCCGCAATCGCGGGCTGGCCCAGCGCCAGCGCGTCGAGCGATGATCGCAATGCAGCTTCGTCGAGCATGTCTACCTCAGCCTCTTGTGCGAATAGTCTTCGGTTGATTTCTCGCTAGCTGCCCCTAATAGCGTGGCTATCTACGGTTGGGAGATAAAAATGCCGCAATTGACGGTCGTGACGCGGGACGGTTCATCACATGAGATCGAAGCCAAGGATGGCTATTCGGTCATGGAAGCCATTCGTGACCAGGGCATTGATGAACTGCTCGCGCTGTGCGGCGGTTGCTGCTCCTGCGCGACATGCCATGTCTACGTCGATGAAGCATTTTCGGACAAGTTGCCAGCGATGGGCAGTGACGAGGATGATCTGCTCGATAGCTCCGATCATCGCGAGCCAAACAGCCGTCTCTCCTGCCAGCTCACGCTGAGCGCGGAGCTTGAAGGGCTGACCGTAACGATCGCTCCTGAAGACTGATATTGAATGGCGGGCGGGGAGTGGTGCATTCCTCCCCGCAACCATTTCGATCGGGTCAGTCGCTCACGCGGGTCCATATCTGTGATTTACAAGCGATTCGCCCAAGCAGGCAGCCTTTAGCCTCGACGGTCGTCTGGTTGAGCACGGTAACGGTGCCCGAAAATGTCTTGCGAAGGTCCGGCACAAACACCTTGCCGCGCCAGACTGTCTCTGTTTCCAGCACAAATCCCGTGAAGAGCTGAGCACCGACGAGCTTGTCCGTGCCGCCCGCGCGCGCATCCGCCTTTGCCTTTTCATTCGCCCATATGACAGTCGCGCACATTGCCGCTCCGCATTTATGGGGGCGAATTTGCACGCTGCGTTGGGGGTTGGTCCATAAGCCAAGTGATGGTGCCGCCCGGTCTGCGGCGGAGGCTATGGGCGCAATGCCCATAAATACGGTCAGCGCGACAAGGGCGAGCAAAGAGCGTCTATGACTGGGCCGAGTTGAACCGCTGCACATCATCTCATCCTCCAAACTGATCCATTGTCGGAATTTTGCTCTGGACGTCAGGGCAAAGTTTTCAAGCGCAGCACGGCCATCGGTGCGTCGCGCGTGTTGGCATTCACGGTCCAGCTGACCCTGTTTTTGCCATCGGGCAAGCGCTTGGCGCCGTCTTCCTGATTCTGGCTGACGATTTCCGCCGCCGTGGTGAGCGTGAAGGTCCCGTCGAGCAGGGATGGCTTCTCGCTACCGCCCATCATGCCGCTCGCCGGATTGGCCTTGCTGTCATCATTGGCAAAGGCGGGCGCCTTGATGCGCACCCTATCCTTGCCGCGCAGTTCGATCGCGATGAAGGGTATAATCACTTCCCCATCCGGATTGAACGGGAAGGTGAAGGCATGGTCCAGCGTGCCGCTGATCCGATAATCGATCGCCAGCGTGCGGTTGCCGATGTAGCGCGCCGCGCGATAGCCATATTCACTGCGCAGTGTCTCAGCCAGCAACTCCAGCTTGGCGGCGTCCTCCGGCGAATCGCCCGCCGATGAAGGTATGGCGCTATTTGCGGCGGACGAGTCGCTGCTGGTCGCAGCGATGGCCATGTAGCGCGCCTCTATGCTGTCCGGCTCGGTCGCGTCGTCTTCGCTCTCGTTGCTGCTCTCGGGCACCGGCAGGTCCGGCTTGCTCTCCATCAGCCGCACCTCGCCCACATAGCTGAACGTGAATGTGCGGTCCGGTGCGATGTCCAGCGTCGAGACGAACTTTGTCGGCTCAAGCAGGCAGCTGGTCAGCAGGAGAGGGGCCGCTACCAGCACCAGCCAGCGGGCATGATCATGCCAGTGGGTCAACAGTCCCATTTCATTCCCCTTCTTGCCGCCTGAGCGACGTTAGCGCGTCGTGCAGGCATAGAGCGCGATAGCTGCCGCGTTGGAGACGTTCAGGCTCTCCATGCGCGGGCTGATCGGCAGGCGCGCAACGATGTCGCTATGGTTCACGCTGTTGAGCCGCAGCCCTTCGCCTTCCGCGCCCAGCACCAGTGCCACACGCTTGGCACCGACCAGGGCGTGACCCAGCGTTTCCGTGCCCTCGCCATCCAGTGCGATTCGCCAATAGCCAGCTTCCGCAATTTCATCGAGCGCGCGGGAGAGATTGACGACTCGCACCCAAGGCATAACCTCAAGCGCACCCGCAGCAGCCCGTGCAATCACACCCGATTCGGGCGGTGCATGGCGGTCCTGAGTCACAACACCCAGCGCATCGAACGCCGCAGCCGAGCGCAGGATTGCGCCGACATTATGGGGATCGGTCACCTGATCGAGCACCAGAAGGGGCCTGTGCGCCATCTCATCGGGCACGCCCTGCTCCAGCAGATCGCCCAGCCAGATGTCTTCCAGCGCCTCCACCTCGGCCACAATGCCCTGATGCGGCGCGTCGCCGGGCACCATTTTGCCAAGATCGGCCACATCGGAATAGACAAGCGGGAGTCCCGGCGGCAGCTCCAGCATGGCAGCCGCCTCCCGTGTGACCCAGATCTTGCGAATCACGCGATCGGGGTTGGCCAGTGCAGCCGTGACTGCGTGGCGTCCATAAAGGCGGGGATATCCGCCTTTGGGCTTTCCTGTACGATGACCTCTCTTCATTCGTGCGCTTTTCCACAGCACGGCATTGACAGGCAAGCCCCCATTCGCCATTCAGCCGCCTCCAATCCGTTCCGTGACACGGAATCAACGGATCAGGCGCCTTGGAAGGGTGGCCGAGTGGTTAATGGCAGCAGACTGTAAATCTGCCCGCGTGAGCGTACGCTGGTTCGAATCCAGCCCCTTCCACCATATCCTACCTTAAGTGATTGAGTTTACTGAGGTTGGACAAGCGCCTAGTCGTCGAGGTTGGACAAACTTCCGCGCAATTTCGTCATCGCATTCGATGCCAGCGTCTTGCGATTGGCCTTTGCGGAATAATGATTGAACATCGTGTCGGTTTTGTGCCCCGTCCAGGCACGGCCTTCCGCATTGGTCGCGCCAGCCTCCGCTAAGCGGCGCGCTTGGGCTTTGCGCAGGCCGTGCAGAGAGCATCCTTGCAGTCCCGCTTGATCAGCCCATTTGCGCATCGCGTTGCCGAGGCCTTCGATGCTGAACGGCTTCCCATAAGAATTAACGATCAAATATCGGATGGGCGTGACGGGCATGGCGTCGATCGCCTCCTGCGCCTCGGTCATCAGTTCCACTATTGTCGCATCGCCGCCTTTGGCGTGGTGGATCTCAATCAGCCCATTGATGATCTGGGCGCGCTCAAGTCGCGGGAGATTGCAGCGGCGTGCAGCGGTGTTAAGCGCTAGCTCCAGCACGAGGCGCGGCGTGGTGCCGATTTTATGGAAGGCACGATACTGCTCGATCTCGCCTTCGGTCCATGTGTGGAAGCCTTCACCAACTTGCCGGATCGGGTCAGTAAATGCGGCTGGGTTGTCCGTGCGCCAGCCCATCTTCACCGCCAACGTGAACAACCGGTTGAGGACGTGGCGCAGCTTGGTCGCGGCACCCGGCTTGTCGGCCAGCGTGCCGAGCAGCTTCTCAAGGCTCGCGACATCGATGCGGCGCGCGTCCCGGTTGCCGAAGCGCTCACCGCGCTTGTTGGCGCGATCCATCAGGCGGTCGATGATCCGGCCATAGACGCGCTGCGTTGACGCTGCCTGCCGCTTCCAGCGGACGGTACCGCGCAGCTTGCAGGCAAGATCGTCCATGCTGAATGCGGGCGCGCGATTAGCGCCAATCGGAGCGTTCTTTGCGGGCATCTCTTGGCCCTGCAGTCGTGCCAGTTCCTTGAGCCACTCCGGCGACCAAGGCTGGCCGGGTAGATAGCCGCTCTTCACGCCCGATCGGCGATAACGATAGCGGATGCGCCCGTGACGATCGGTAACAGCATTCACATTCGGGGGCAGCTGACTATTCGACATCGTCATCCCATCCGTCGTCGCCACCGGCTGGGGGCGATTCGGCTTCGCCTATGATGGCCTCCATTCGCCCCGTCGACAAATCCGCAATGATGCGCACGCGCGCGACGCCTGCGCCCAGCACACCTTTCGTGAAGCGTTCGACATCAGATTGCTTGAATCTCGCGGGCGCGGTCATGCAGCGAGCCTTTCCTTCCCGGCAGAGCGGGCAATGTTGAGCAATACTTCGCGAAAAGGTTCGGGCGTCCCAATGCGGTGGCCGCTGTCAGTGCCGCCGCCGCGCGCGCCAACCTCTCCGAGGCGTTTGGCTCGTTTTAAGCCCATGCGAGCGACGACGGCGGGATCGAAATTCGGTTCGCCCTTACCCCATTTTAGAAGTGGGGGCGTGCAGCCATGAACATAGAGCATGGTCGGTTTGCGCGCATAATGGCCATATCGACCTTGCTCGACGCAGCACGTCCACCCGCCCACAAAGTCTGCATAGATCCACCCGCCTTCGCGAGGCGGAACATTCAAGCCGAAGTGAGGCCAGGCGAATGAGTCCCAAGGGTGCTCTAAAACGCCTCCGAATTTACGCACGGCAGCCAAGGCTGCGGCAAAGCAACCGCCATCATCGCCTTTCTTTTTCCTGATCCCGGTACGCTTGACCGCCAGCGGCTGGCCAAACCACATCTTTCCCCAGCGCTGGCAGGGTGGATGCGCAACGACGGGGTACGGCCCTGAATACAAGCGCGCGTCCCGTGCTTCGTCCCAAGGATCGACGTCAGGCAAGCCGTAATAGCTCCCATCAGTCTGGACATAGAGCGCCGCGATCATGCGCGCCTCCAATGGGTGATGTCGAAAGGGTCGCCGGTGAGGGACCACCGGGTGGGCATCGGTCTGCCCATGATCGGCCAGCTAGCGGCTGGCTGTCGTGTATTGCGCAGGCGTACATAAGCGCGCGCCGAATTCATATCGTCCGCGTGGATCTGGTCAGGCGGGCAGGGATCCTCTTCGCTCAGGCGCTCGCGCTGGGCTTTCCTTTCAAGCTGGCGGCCAATCAATCGATCTTCGCCGTGATTGTCACGCGTGGGACGCCGACGCTGGTTTCAACGAGCGCTTTGACGCTCTCCGTGCGCATCATTCCGGGCTGATCCGATGCTGACGCAGCTTCTCACCCTCGGCATCTTCGCCTCCGCATCGAGTGGCGGCGGCGGTGGGACTGAGACTGGCCAGATAAGCGCGACCCCTGCGCGCACGGTGAAGGTTGATGTAAATCAGTCTGGCGGCGTGTCCGCGATTGGCATCCCCTATGGAGCGCCGATCTGGGGCCAGCCTTTCGACCCCGCTGATCGTGCGCCGTTCGCGATAGACTTTTCGGCCCTTCTCCCGGGCGATGAAGAGATTGCCGCGATCGACGAGATTGCGATCAGCGCAGCAGGCTCGATGCTCGGCCTGTCGGTGGATCTGACCACGGGTTACGGCCCAATCATCGACGAAGCGGTGGGCAAGAAGATCCAGTTCTGGCCGGTCGTGAACATGACCTATTGGAACTCGCTTTCATTTTCGGCGGGCGGCGTGATGCTGCCCATATCGTTCCGCATTCTGACCAATTCGACCTTGCCCAGGCGAATTTCATCGGCGGAGCAATTGCTGGGAGGCTTGATAAGGCCACGGGCCTGACGCGCGAATATCAGAAAGAGCTTTCTGCTCTCAATAAAGAGTTTCGTCGGACGGGTGACCTTGAGGTATATTCGCGCGAGCGCAACAAACTCGAAGCGACCTACGCACGTGAAAAGGAATCGCTCAGTGAAACCAGCAAAAAGACGCGTGGACTGAGTGACGAGCAGCGAGCCGCTGCCAAATCTGCGAAGGAGCTGCAAAAAGCCCATGATGAGCTAGTCGCGACCCTCGACAACATCCTTGGCAAATATGCTCCCGCCCAGAAGGCGGCGAAAGATTACGCCGCGACTTTGAATGACATAAACCGCTTGCTGGCAGCTGGCATGGTGAACTCTGGCGATGCCATTGGGTTGCAACTGGCGGCATCTCGTGAAGCATCAAAGCGGGATGCTCAGATCGCCAAAGACGAGCTGCGGGACGCTATGGGCTACACCATGGGCGGCGCTGACGATCCCGTGGATCAGATGCTCAAGAAGATGAACGAGGCGCGCGAAGCGCAGCGCCAGTTCGCGGTTGAAGCCGATCTTGCC
Source organism: uncultured Alphaproteobacteria bacterium (assembly GCA_966205705.1). Lineage (GTDB taxonomy): Bacteria > Pseudomonadota > Alphaproteobacteria > Sphingomonadales > Sphingomonadaceae > Sphingobium. The sequence goes on along the minus strand of CBIHKY010000093.1, from coordinate 4,454 downwards.
CTGAACGGAACGGCTGCTGTTGCTCGCCGGACTGCGGATGAATTTGATCGCATGGTTGACGCTATGGAGCGCGCGGGAGACGGGCTTGCGCGTGCGTTTGGTCCCGTTGGCGCATCGATCGCCGACATTTCCTCGTCGATCGTCCGGCACGGAAAGCAGCAGGAGATCATCAACGACAAGCTCGCCAAGCAGGAAATCACCCGAGCCCAAGCGGTGCGGCGCTCTGGCATGCTCCAAGTTGAAACCTATGGCGATGTCGCAGAGTCTGCGAAGACCTTTTTCAAAGAAGGCTCCGCTGGTTATCAAGCGATGGAGATTGCGGAGAAGGCATTCCGGGCGGTCCAGTTCGCCCTGTCAATTCAGGCGCTCGCGCAGAACACGGCTGAGACACTCGGTATCGTCAGCAACTCAGCGCTCAAAGCAACCGCTGAGGGCACAGCAGGCATCGCTGCGCAATCTAAGCTACCTTTCCCGCTCAACATCGTCGCCATGGCCGCCACGGCGGCTGCGCTCGTCGCAGCTGGCATTGCCGTTGTCGGTGCAATCGGTGGCGGAGGCGGCGGAAGCACGCTGACCAAGCCGAACGAGGGCCGGGGCACGGTCTTGGGCAACTCCGATGCGCAAAGTGAAAGCATCAAGAATGCGATCAACGCCCTGAAGGACGTGGACACGGTGATGCTCACCTATTCCCGTCAGATGGCGGCTTCGCTCCGGTCGATTGAGGATCAGATTGGCGGCTTTGCGTCGCTGCTGGTGCGTCAGGGCGACAGCATCAATGCCAGCGGCAACGTCAACACCGGCTTCAAGCCCAATCTGATCGGCTCGGTGTTGGGTTCAATCCCCCTTATCGGCGGGCTTCTCGGGGGCCTGTTCGGCACCCGCACCGATGTGATCGGCAGCGGCCTCTATGGCGGCGCGCAGTCGGTTGGCAGCATTCGAGACTCCGGCTTCGACGCCTCCTATTATTCCGATGTGCAGAAGACGAAGAAGTTCCTCGGCATCGTCACCGGGCGCTCGCAGTCCACGCAATATGGTGCAGCAGATCCTGCGCTTGAAAATCAGTTCACGCTCATCCTGCGCCAGTTCAACGACGCCATCGTCGCGGCGGCAGGCCCGCTCGGCCAATCGACCGCCGATATCCAGAACCGGCTCAACAGCTTCGTCGTCAACATCGGCAAGATCGACCTAAAGGATCTGACCGGCGAAGAGATTGAGGAGAAGCTGAGCGCCGTGTTCGGTGCCGCCGCCGACAATATGGCCGCTGCTGCCTTCCCGGGCATGATGCAGTTCCAGAAGGTGGGCGAGGGGACGTTCGAAACGCTCGTGCGCGTGGCCTCCACGATCGAGGCCGTCGGCATGTCGCTCGATCTGCTGGGCAAGAATGCACAGGGCATGGGCCTTGCGGCGAAGCTTGGCCTCGCTGACCAGTTCGACAGCGTGAGCGACCTCACGAACGCAGCTGAAAGCTATTTCCAGACCTATTATTCGCAGCAGGAGCAGACGGCCGCGCGCACCGCGCAGATGGCTCGCGTGTTCGGCAGCCTCAACCTCGCCATGCCCACCACGCTTGCAGGCTTCCGCCGTCTTGTTGAGGCGCAGGATTTGAACACCACGGCTGGTCAGGCCGTTTATGCGACCCTGCTGCAGCTAGCTCCGGCCTTCGCTGATCTGCAGGGTGCCATGGAAGGCGCGAAGAGCGCGGCAGACATCGCCAGCGAGCGCCAGAACCTTGAGAAGCAGCTGCTTGAGCTGCGCGGCGATACCGCTGCCCTGCGCGCGATGGAGCTCGCCAAGCTCGATGCGAGCAACCGTTATTTGCAGCAGCAAATCTGGAACCTGCAGGACGCGCAGGAAGCGGCACGCGCCGCCGACGAGCTGCGCAAGGCATGGCAATCGGTCGGCGACAGCATCACGAATGAGGTGGCGCGAATCCGCGGACTTGCGAACAACAGTTCGGATGGCGGCTTTGCCTCGCTTCTCGGCAAGTTCAACGCCACCAGCGATGCCGCACGGCTGCGAGAGTCAGGCGCGCCGACTTTAACGGAGATATGCTCAAAGCAATCACTCCATTCCTATGATCCAGCTCTAACCTTCTCGCTCTGGATGGTATGTCCACGCGACATTGCTTGCCCTTAACAACAGTATAAACGCTCTCTGATCAGCGCGGATTTTTTGTCTGGGGTTCGTGGGACTGCTGAGCGAGAAAGTGGCCATTTTCAGACATTTTTCAGACCCAATCTGGCGCAATGTTTGTTCAATCCTCTCCGAAAAATGCTCATCTAGAACTGCTCGTGATGATGTTCATACATCCCTCATGCGCGTAACCTCACAGGTCTCTATGAGCATTTCCGGTCAATCCTAGGTGCATTCATAACAACCCCAATATTGGGCTGCTAAATCCTCTAAACCGATGCTCAGTGTTTGACGACGACAGGCGCCGATCCGTCATCCCTGACAACTGCTGGCATGACGACCGCATTTGATGCCGTTCCGGGATTGGACATGGCTTCTATCGGAGCCGCAGGAGTCACTTCGTTAGTGGGGACTGCGAAGGCGATGTCTTCGTCCAGAAAACCTTTCACGCTCGAACCCATCGGAATGTGCGCACTGGTTCCAGTCGTAAAGAACCCAACTACTGGAACCAGCAAGGCTGCAGCTACAACGCCACCAGTACCGGTAATACCCTTATCGTCGAAGGAGCCGTTCAGTCTCACATGGCGGTCGCCAAGCCGCAATGATACAACACGCGCACCGATGTAGCCCGATTTGCCCCACATGCCTTTGTTGCGGACCTCAGTGATCTCGCCCACCGCAGGCGTGCCGCCAGGTATTACAACCATGCCATTCATCATCACGCTGGATGCGACTTCCATTTGGAAACGCTGGCCAACTCGTAGCTTCTTTTTCTTGGTCGTAAGTTCCTCGCGGGTGGTGAGCGGAATATCCGCACCTGCGCGCAGCACACCTGATGCGGCTGGTGCTATCAAAGTAGCCTGCTGCGCAGGTGCCTCCTGTGCAGCCAAAGGTGTTGCGGCAAGGCAAGACGCGCAAAGCGCGAGTATATGAACTTTCATGAAATCCCCCCATCGGATGCCGTGCAGGTCAATATCAGCTGCATGTGCCCCTGCGCACTTATGGCAGAATGATTAGTCTGGTGTAAATGTCTGCGTAACAATCACTGGTTGGCCTACCAGTTCGCGCCAAGTTAACTAAATGGCCTTTCTATCGCTCATCGGCGCAGCGCCCCTGTGGTCCATTCGGGAATAGGTGGGGGCGTGGAAATTGAACGCAAACATCCTCATTGATGGGTTCCTGATATTCGGGCTTTTGGACTACCCCCAAAGCTTCCTTTTCGGTACATTATCGTAGTACACAACTTGGTACAAAGTCCTCTAAGAACTGTCGGTTTTACGTAGGTTTTCCAGCTATGATGAAGACAGGAAATTCTCAAGCCCCTTCCACCATCGCCCTGCGGGGCGCGTCCCGAGAGTGCGCTCTGCGGCATGACGGGCATCACAAACACGCCACGCAAGCCGACCTGAGCGTCGAGAATCGATTGTCTTGTCGGGGCAGTCGATCTGTCGTTCGCGCGCCGGCCGAACTTGAGAACACGGCCCGACCGGCAACACGTCACATCGTCGATCAGCGAGCGTAAACGACCACCAGACCAATCAGCAAAATCATCATCATGCTGATTATCGCCAGAGCGATTGGCGAAATTCGCTCGATATGATCCTTCTTGAACTGCGCATAGCCTGCGCTGATATCATCCCGGGCAGAAAGCATGGCGACCTCGTAGGAGGAGGCTGTCCGCTTGTGCCAATGCAACAGTTCGTGCAGTTCATCACCGGTGAGATTGGGATAAGCGCCCACAAGCGTCTCGATCCGTGAGCGCGCCATCGCGGCTCCGGCATCAACTAATTCATTATGCGTCATCATTGTCTTCCAGAATCTGGTGCAGGATTGAGCTTCTCAACGAGAAGCTATGACCAACCTCAGGAAGCGGGTGGGGGCCTTGGTGCGTGCGGCACATACCAGGCGTCATCGCGCGGTGGGCCGGTGCTATCAGGCCGACGCTTTGGTGCGGCATGGCTTGCTACAAAGCGGCTGCTGATCAAGATGCCCGCTACGCGTGGCGGGGGCAGGGTTAGCGGCTGCAGATGTTTTGCGTAGGAGGCATCGTTGCGTGCCGAAGGGGCAAGTGCGACTTCGATCGTCGATGCGCTAAATGCCGAACCTTGCTGCTGCTGGAAGGTCTCCGCACCACTGGGCGCCGCCTGCAGTCCGATCATGGTGAACAACAGCATCGCCATCAGACGGAACATGAGCGAGGGGAATCTGCGATCCATGATGTGCCGTAATATGGTGACTTCTAAACGACTTCAACAGGGTGAGGTGCTAACGCCCTCCTCAACTCTGCATATCGGCAGTCCATCGCGAACACTCACCGATGC
>CBIHKY010000092.1:0-12535 GCA_966205705.1 uncultured Alphaproteobacteria bacterium | reverse complement strand
GGCGATCATTGCGGATCGTCTCGATGATGTGCCGCGAGCGCATCATGATCGATCCGCGACCGGTCATATAGGCATTGCGCGCGCCGCTCTGGCCCAGAATGAGCGCGCCGGTCGGGAAGTCCGGCCCCGGCACGATCTCGATCAATTCCTCGGTCGTGATCGCGCTATTATCCATATAGGCTTTGCACGCGCGCAGCACTTCGCCGAGGTTATGCGGCGGAATGTTGGTCGCCATGCCCACGGCGATACCGCCAGCACCATTGACGAGCAGATTGGGGAAGCGGGCAGGGAGGACAGTCGGCTCCTTATGGGCGCCGTCATAATTGTCCTGAAAGTCGACCGTGTCCTTCTCGATATCCGCGAGCAGCGACATAGCGGATTTGGCGAGGCGTGCCTCGGTATAACGCATGGAGGCTGGCGGATCGGGATCCATCGAGCCGAAGTTACCCTGACCATCGATCAACGGAACACGCAGCGACCAATCCTGCGCCATACGTGCAAGCGCATCATAGATCGCAGAATCGCCGTGCGGATGGTAGTTACCCATCACGTCGCCGACGATCTTGGCGCACTTACGATAAGGCTTGCCCGTTACGAAGCCGCCCTCATGGCTGGCCCAAAGGATGCGGCGATGCACCGGCTTCAAACCGTCACGAACGTCAGGTAGTGCACGCGACACGATGACGGACATGGCGTAATCGAGATAACTCGACTTCATCTCGTCAACGATATTGATCGGGCTGATATCCGATGGTTCTGCGATGATAGTATCGTCGCTGCTCAAGCGTTTTCTCTTATGTCTAATGTGGGTCAGTTGAAGCAGGTCTGACTAGACGGGAGGGGGCGCGAATGCCAGCGAAAAGGGTCCGCGATCGGGCGGCGGAGCGCAGGGATCGATCCAAGCAGATGATCGCCGAGACGGTAGCTTTACGATCATACCTCGATTTAGAGGCGGTGCTCCAACCCATAGATCAGATGAATCGATCCCTGGCATCGACATATCGTTGCAAGCAGTCGCACATCTTGCCCACTGGGTCATGACAAGGCGATTTTGCCCGGCTATAGCCCATTCAAACGTCGTTCACCCTGTCACCGCCAATATCTTGTCAGACATTATACACACCGACGTCGCGGTGAGCGGCATCGGGTCTTAGTTCGGAGGAAATGATTGATGCGCCTTTTGCAGACCAGTGCCCTTTCCATTGCACTTGCCGCTTTCTCGCTCGGCCTCGTGCTGCCAGCCTCCGCTTCCGCGCAAAGTCGCGAAGACAAGAAGAAGGCTGAGCAGAGCTCCGGCCCCAAGATTTCCCTCAGCAAGGGCTTCCAGAACGGCGCGGTTGAAGCGCAGAAGCTGGTGCAGGCGAGCGATTTTGCAGGCGCCAAGGCCAAGCTGGACGAGATCACCCCGTTGGCGACAAAAGCGGATGACAATTATTTCCTCGGCAGCCTGCTGCTGCAGACCGGCATCGGCCTGAAGGACGAAGCAGCACAGCGCCGCGGCCTGGAGACGATCCTTGCGTCCGGCATGGCGCCCGCCGCTGAAGCTGCAAAATTCCATTATTTCGTCGGGCAGTTCGCGTTCAACGCCAAGGAGTATCCTAAGGCGCGCGAGCATTTCGCAAAGGCGATCGAAGGCAATTACGGTGGCCCGACGACTGACGTTCTGATGGCGAACAGCTATTTCAACGAAGCCACCACCCATGTCGTGAACAACCAGTTCAATGAAACCGGCAAAGCGCTTGTCCTGCAAGGCTTGCCGTATCTCAAGAGCGCCATTGCGAAGCAGGAGGCATCGGGCCAGCCTGTGGATGCGAGCTGGTATAATAAGGGCCTGACAATGGCCGTTGTTGCCAAATCGCCTGATGCTGCCGAGTGGACCAAGCTGTCGCTTTCCAAGGGTGGTTCAGCCGAAAGCTGGCGCCTCGTTCTGCGCGAGTTCCAGACCGCGAACCAAACGATGACACGTGATGAAAATCTCGACCTCATGCGGCTCATGGCAGCGACAAAGTCGCTTCAAGGCGACTATAGCTATAATGAATATGCCGAGGCTGCGAACCGTGCCGGTCTGCCAGGCGAGGTCAAGTCGCTGATCGATTCAGGCCGTGCGTCAGGTCAGCTGAAGGCTGGCTCGCTCAGTGAAATCTATCAGGTCGCCAATGCATCCGTCGCTGCAGATCGCGCATCACTTCCTGCTTCGGAAAAGAGCGCTGCGTCGGCTGCCACTGGCAAGCCTGCCGCGAACACCGCAAATGCGCTCATGGGTTATGGTGACAATGCCAAGGCTATCCAGCTTTATAACCTCGCCCTGCAAAAAGGCGGCGTGGACGCTGACGAGGTGAACACCCGGCTCGGTATCGCGCTGGCGCGCTCTGGCGACAAGGCAGGTGCTGCTGCTGCATTCGCCAAGGTCGGCGGCACGGGCGCTCGCAAGAAGATTGCTGATCTCTGGGCGGTTTGGGTCAGCAACGCAGCCTGACTCTAAACAATACTCAAATTATGCCGGCGGGAGCGATCCCGTCGGCATTTTCTTTGCCTTCAACAACGCTCAAACCGAAACCGGCACGCCGGGAAGGTTTTTCGAGGTTCGGATCGTCAGCGACGTTTTGACGCTCGCCACATTCGGCGCCTGTGTGAGCCGCGAGGTGAGGAACTGCTGGAAGCTGCGCAAATCGGCAGCCACCACCTTCAGAATGAAGTCGATCTCGCCGTTCAGCATGTGGCATTCACGCACTTCAGGCAAAGCAGACACATAAGCCTCAAAAGCAAGCAAATCCGCTTCGGCCTGGCTTTTCAGGCTGACCATCGCGAAGACCGTGATTGTGAAGCCCATCGCCACCGGTTCGAGATGGGCGTGATAGGATGTGATGTATCCCCGCTCTTCAAGCGTGCGGACACGTCGCAAACAGGGCGGCGCCGTCAACCCAACCTTGGCCGCCAAATCCACATTGGTGATGCGGCCATCATCCTGCAGCGCCTCTAATATATTGAGGTCGATCTCGTCCAAGGCTCCACCGGGCATCTGCTGATATTTCCTTTCGCGAATGCTAGCTACGACAGAAGATAATAAGGCCGCAACGTAATTGTCCCACTATGCAACGTCCCATTTTTTGCGGCTGGCCTCGAAGGGCAGGGCGAGCTAATCGGCGGATCGACAGGGACCAATTCAGAAATGCGCTTTAACGACCTTTTGCGAACGGTGTTTGCGAACAATGCAGAAGGTGCGGGTGCTACCATCACCCGTTGGCGGCAGTGCATTGATATCATCGCGCAATATGATGTCTCCGGCGCACGCGGCGGAAAGCTCCTGCCGGACGATGATCTGCATGCGATGCTTGAACTGATCGCGGATATGCGGCCGCTTGTGGCCGTGGAACAGCGGATTGCCTCGATCGCCGAACTGGGATCGAGATTGCGATCGCCGGGTCTGGTGAGACTGCTCAGTCAGGATCATCCTTCGCTCGTCGTCGCCATGATGACGAATGTCCGGCTGACGGATCCCGACTGGGCGAATATCATTCCGGAACTGGGCCCGCTCGCGCGCAGCGTCTTGCGCAGGCGCTCGGATCTTGGACCTATGGCGACGATGGCATTGCGCCGTTTTGGCGAGACTGACCTTGCCTTGCCATCATCAACGCTGCCGGAATTGCAGGTTTTGAATGAAGCGGCGGGGGAGGTGGAGATGCTCGACCGTTGGAAGACCGTGCCGCGCGCAGTTGCCAACGATGCGCTGGCTGATGCACCGAGCCAGATTGGCGAACTCGTTGCCCGGATCGAACGATTCGCGGAAACGCGCGCCAATCGCCACCAGTCACCTCCCGCCGCGCAACAACCCGAAAGCAGCGAGACGGATGAGCTCGAGGACTCGCCTGCCCATGCCCCGTGGGCAGATGAGGCGACACAGGAAGAACATATCACCGCTCTCGTGGAGTTTCAGTTCGAGACCGATGCTTCCGGCATCATCAAACTGGCTGAGCCCGTGCCGCGCGGTGCCGTCTTCGGGCTAAGCATCGCCGCTCCTGCTCTCGATAGCCGTCTTGGTGCTGACGGCACCGCGCTCGGGGCTTTCCGGCGGCGCGCTGCGTTTGAAAATGCGCGCTTCATGATCGGCGAGGGTTCGCTGGAGGGCGAATGGCGCATGTCGGCCGATCCGCAGTTCGATCGATTGAGTGGACGCTTTCTCGGCTATGCTGGCTCGGCCCGGCGCGAATATCCGCACGAAAGCCTCGTGAAATCTGCAGATGAGCCTTCGGAAGGCGGCTGGGCAGGCCTATCGGCGGCGAGCACAAGGCAATTGATCCACGAACTTCGCACACCGCTAAACGCCATTCAAGGCTATAGCGAAATGATCGAAATTCAAATGCTCGGTCCCGTCGCTGAGCCCTATCGCGAAATGGCCCGCACGATCATGAAGGATGCGCGCACCTTGCTCGCGACATTCGATGATCTGGACAGCGCGAGCCGGATTGAGCGCGGCGACGTCCGCGGGGCTGCGCAGGCGGTCGATATCGGTTCAACGCTTGCTGCGATCGTCGGCTCTTTCGATGTGGGTGGCCATCAGCGCGTAGCAATCAAAGGTGCGGACGCGCTGCCGATGGTCATGGCTGACCGCAGTCAGGTCGAACGCATGCTGACTCATCTGGTGCGCGCCGGCTGTGTCGCGCTGGAGAGCGACGAGCGCCTGGAAATCCAGCTTTCGGCTAGTGCAGATGGGGCATCGGTGGATCTCATCATGAACCGCCCGGCCGCGCTGCGAGGCGTCGGCGAGCAGGAGCTCATGGACCATGGCTACCTCATCGATCAAAAGCTGCGTGAGCCACCACTGTTGGGATTGGCTTTCACGCTTAAACTCGTCTCGGGGATCGCCACACATTTGGGTGGGGGTCTTGCGCTTACCGGCGCGAGCTTCAAATTGAGCCTGCCAACAGCGACACTTTCCCAAAGTGGGCAGGAGCACACGCGCTAGCGCTGGCCTGCTCGGACATGCTCTTGCGCAACAGCCCGGGGCCATTTGATCGCTGGCAATCACCTTGCACCACCGCTTCCCCTTGCCAATGCGGGGGAGGGCAAGCTAACGGCTTTGCACGAGCGGTGGCTTTAGCACCGGTCGTGGATGCGTGGGGCCTGTAGCTCAACGGTTAGAGCTGGCCGCTCATAACGGCTAGGTTGCGGGTTCGATTCCTGCCGGGCCCACCATCCGCCTCTCCCAACTTTGCAACGCGCGCTGATCGAGGTGGCAAAAGCCGTCCGCGCATGACCTACATTCTCGGGCCAGCTCGCATCCTCGCGCGGCCTGTATCCTCGCGAATGCGGGGCCCACCTTGACACAACGTTCAGAACGACCGGCTGTGAAGCAACGATCAGCTGGCCGACGGCGCATAAGGCCTTGGCTATTCACGACAGTGTTGCTGCTGGATCCTCGCATTCGCGAGGATACGGCTTAGTAATTTCAGCGGCGGCGCCTTTTGCGGCGGTATACATGGCTTTAATTTGTATGACGGCGATGGCCGATCAAGATGGGGCTCTTAATGGCCCAATCATGCGACTCGCTCTTTGAGTAGAGCCGCAGCGAAACGGCCAATCAGGCCGAATGCATTTCAACAAATTGGGATTTTTGAAAAGTGGTCGGGGAGACAAGATTCGAACTTGCGACCCTCTGGTCCCAAACCAGATGCGCTACCAGGCTGCGCTACTCCCCGACTGGATGTAGGCCTTAGCTTGCTGCGCCTGAGACGCAAGCAGAAAGGAGGCCTTTTTTCACTCAACCGAAGAATGATTTCTCCGGGCAAGAGATCGAACTCAAAAAAAGCTCAATCAATAAAAGGGAAGGGCGGCACTGTTGCCAGCGCCGCCCTTACCATTACGTCCGAAGACGCCGTTCGCTTCCGATTACTCGGCTGCGTTGGCGGCGTTGTTCGAAGCATTTGCAACGTTGTCCATTGCGTTCGCAGCGTTGTCCGCAGCGTTAGCAGCGTTGTCCAGCTCGTTCACAACCAGTTCGTTTGCAACATTGTTGGTCTCAGCAGCAGGCTTCTCGCCGCAAGCTGCCAAGCTCATGAGCGCAATCGCGGCGCCGGCCACAGCAAATTTCTTCATATTATTTGGCTCCCATAGCAAAAGACGTGCTCCAGCGAGGGCACGAGCCGCCCAATTAACGCGTGCGGCGTGGAAATCAATAGCCTTATCAACCAAAGCGATTAGAAATGTGTGCAGTGCAACATAGCAAAGGTGCGATTTTGGCTTATCGCACACCCGCATGACAGTCTTGATTGCGGGACATTTGCCAATGTCCGTCGGCTCGTCTAACCGGGCGGCAACTCACCAACTCCAAGATATGCGCAAGAGGACCGTTCCAAATGGCCGTCCAATATAGTTTCGTCATGAAGGGCCTCACCAAGACCTTCCCAGGCGCGAACAAGCCTGTTTTCAATAATATCAATCTTCAGTTCGTGCCGGGCACCAAGATCGCCGTGATCGGCGTGAACGGCGCGGGCAAGTCCACCCTGATGAAAGTCATGGCGGGCATGGACAAGGATTTTAACGGAGAGGCATGGGCTGCAGACGGCATCCGCGTGGGCTATCTGCCGCAGGAACCGCATCTCGACGCAACCAAGAATGTCATTGAAAATGTGAAGGATGGTGTGCGGCCCGTGGCCGACCTTGTCGATCGGTTCAACGAGATCAGCAACATCATGGGCGATCCGCCCGAGGACGCTGACTTCGATGCGCTGATGACCGAGATGGGCGAGCTTCAGGAGAAGATCGACGCGGTTGACGGCTGGACGCTCGACAATCAGCTTGAGATCGCCATGGAGGCACTGCGCTGCCCGCCGGGCGACTGGGCGGTCGACAACCTTTCCGGTGGTGAGAAGCGCCGAATCGCCCTTTGCCGCCTGTTGCTCGAAAAGCCGGAAATATTGCTGCTCGATGAGCCGACCAACCATCTGGATGCGGAAAGCGTTCAATGGCTTGAGCAGCATCTCATCAATTATGCCGGCAACGTCATTCTCGTGACCCATGACCGCTACTTCCTCGATAATGTCGTCGGCTGGGTGCTTGAGCTTGATCGTGGCCGCGGCATTCCGTTTGAGGGCAATTACTCCGCCTGGCTGGAAGCAAAAGCCAAGCGCATGGAGCAGGAAGACCGCGACGAAGCTGGCCGCCAGAAAGCGATTCGCGAAGAGCTGGACTGGATTCGCCAGACGCCAAAGGCGCGCCAGACCAAGAGCAAGGCGCGTATTCGTGCGTTCGACGAACTGGTCGAGAAGCAGGAAGCCCGCGCACCGGGCAAGGCCCAGATCGTCATACAGACCCCTGAGCGACTCGGCGGCAAGGTGATCGAAGCGCGCAATGTCAGCAAATCTTACGGCGACAAATTGCTGTTCGAGAATCTCTCATTCTTGCTGCCACCAGGCGGCATCGTAGGCGTCATCGGCCCCAACGGCGCTGGTAAATCCACGCTGTTCCGGCTGATCACGGGGCAGGAAGTCCCTGATTCGGGCGAAGTCGATATCGGTCCGACGGTTAAGCTCGGCTATGTCGACCAGAGCCGCGATTCGCTCGATCCTAACCATAATGTCTGGGAGGAAATCTCCGGTGGGCACGATCTGATGACGATCGGCAAGCATGAGATCCAGACGCGGGCCTATGTAGGCGCGTTCAACTTCAAGGGGCCGGACCAGCAGAAGAAGGTCGGGCAACTATCGGGCGGTGAGCGCAACCGCGTGCATATGGCCAAGATGCTCAAACAGGGCGGCAATGTGCTGCTGCTCGATGAGCCGACCAACGATCTGGACGTGGAAACGCTGCGTGCCCTGGAAGATGCGCTGGAGAATTTCGCCGGTTGCGCGGTGGTCATCAGCCATGACCGCTTCTTCCTGGATCGCCTCGCGACGCACATTCTGGCGTTCGAGGGCAACAGCCATGTCGAATGGTTCGAAGGCAATTTCGCGTCCTACGAAGAAGATAAACGCCGTCGCCTGGGCGATGCGGCGGATCGGCCTACACGCCTCGCCTACAAGAAGCTGACGCGCTGATGATCGGGATTGGCGCAGCCTAACGGTTGCGCCAGTCTCCCGTCTCGATGATCGGACACTCATTGAGCGGTTTGAGGTAAATATAGGTCCATGTCGGCTGAGCGCGATCGAGAGTCATGATTCGAACCCGGCGATAGTCCGAGCGCTCAAGATCATCCGCGTCGTAAAGCTCATATGCATCGAGCTCCGCGAGCAAACTCGCATCGTTCGATCGCAATATTTCTCCATGCACGACCCCAGAGCCATCAACGACCAGGCCAGGATAGTCGCCAAGATCATGGAGCGTACCCACAACCCGGTCAGGGCCAAGCTTCTGCGTGCGGTCCGCGAGGCCTAGCTCGTTGTAACCGCTCTGTCCTGGCATCAAGAGCCCATAGGCGAACAGATCGAACATATCCGTCATCGCTGGCTACTCAAATGGTCGAAATTCCGCCGTTTCTTCATCCAGAATGTGCAGCACGCCGTCCGAGATCGCAAAGAAAGCGCCCCTTAGCGACAATTTGCCGCTCTCTTCCTTTTCCTTGATCCAAGGAAAGCTGCGTAGATTCTCAAGGCTGACATGCACTGCGGCCAGTTCCATCGCGCGCGAGGCAGCGGGGCCATGATCCTCGCCATGCTCCGCCACCACTTGCGCGCGGGCATCATCCAGCAGCGATATCCAGTTGGCTATAAAACCGCCTTCGCCATGTGGCGCATCATGCATGGAGCGGGTGAGGGCGGCGCTGCAGCCCCCACACAGTCCATGCCCCATCACAACGATCTCACTAACCCCGAGAATCTGCACAGCAAATTCCAGCGCGGCAGAAATACCGTGACGGCCCGGATTGGTTTCAAACGGTGGCACTAATGCAGCCACATTGCGCACGACGAAGACTTCGCCGGGGTTGGTGTCGAAAATCTGCGTAGGATCGACTCGGCTATCCGAACAGGCAATGATCATAACGCGAGGACTCTGGCCCACGCTCAATTCTGCCCAGCGGGAGCGCTCTTCTGCCCACTCGCGATTACGGAAGCGCCGATAGCCGTCCAGCATGTCTGTGAATGTTGCCATATGATTTCGTCTGCCCAAGATCGTGGGGGCTGGCAACCCGTCTCTCTCATCGCTATCTGGGCTCAATGAATGATCTTTCGTCCGATCCACGCGGCCTCGGGCTCCGCAAGCCCGACTGGATACGCGTCAAGGCGCCGGTGAGTGCCGGATATGAGGCGACACGCAAGCTCATGCGCGAAAAAGGCCTCGCGACGGTGTGCGAAGAAGCCGCCTGCCCAAACATCGGTGAGTGCTGGACGAAAAAGCACGCGACGGTGATGATCCTTGGCGACACCTGCACGCGCGCCTGCGCCTTTTGCAACGTGAAGACCGGTATGCCCCGTGCGGTGGATGTGAACGAACCACAGAATCTTGCCGATGCCTGCGCCGAGATGGGGCTGGAGCATATCGTGGTCACGTCAGTCGATCGGGACGATCTGGCCGATGGTGGTGCCAAACAGTTCGTGAAAGTGATCGAGGCGCTGCGCCGCACGACGCCACTCACAACCATCGAGATTCTCACACCGGATTTCCGCAACAAGCATGAAGCCGCCGTTGAAGCGATCGTCGCGGCGCGGCCTGATGTTTATAATCACAACCTGGAAACCGTACCGCGGCTCTATCCCACGATTCGTCCCGGCGCGCGTTACTATGCCTCGCTGCGACTGCTGGAGATGGTGAAGAAGCTCGATCCTTCGATCTTCACAAAGTCCGGCGTGATGCTGGGCCTTGGCGAGCAGCGGTTGGAAATCCATCAGGTGATGGACGACATGCGCTGCGCCGATGTGGATTTCCTCACGATGGGGCAATATCTGCGACCCACGCCTAAGCATGCTGCCGTCGCTGAGTTCGTGACGCCAGATGCCTTCAAGGCCTATGGATCGATCGCGCGTGCAAAAGGTTTTCTGCAGGTTGCGGCGAGCCCGCTCACCCGCTCCAGCTATCATGCCGGTAAGGATTTTGCCGAAATGCGCGCATCGCGCGAGGCAGCGCTCGCCAAGAAAAACGCCGCAACGGCCGAGCGCTCGCGCGATATATTGAGCATCTGATGCCCCGTCATAGCGAAACGAGACGCTTGCCCTACACGCCCGAGCAGATGTTCGATCTGGTTGCGGATGTCGGCTCTTACCCGCAATTTCTGCCCTGGATTGCCGCCATGCGCGTGCGTTCTGAGAGCGAGACCGAGATGGTGGCGGATATGATCGTGGGCTTCAAAAGTTTGCGCGAGACGTTCACATCCCGCGTCGTCAAAGAGCGGCCGACCCATGTCCATGTCGATTATGTCGATGGCCCGCTCAAACACCTCTCCAACGATTGGCGCTTCCGTCCCGATGGAGAAGGCGGCGTGATCATCGATTTCGAGGTCGACTTCGCGTTCAAGAATCGCATGTTCGAGATGCTGGCAGGCCAGGTGTTCGACCGGGCGCTGCGCAAGATGATCGGCGCTTTCGAGACGCGCGCAGCCGAGCTTTATGCGGCGGGCGATTCCGGCATCAGCAGTTCGAGCGCGCACAACGCAGCTTGAAACCGGATATGGGCGCGGCCCTTGTCTTCGAAGTGCCGCATATCCGCGACAGCATTCTCGTCTGACTTACCTTTCTCTGCGCGCGCAAAGACCACGGTGCCGACCGGTTTGCGCTCGCTGCCGCCATCAGGCCCTGCGATGCCGGTGATCGATACGGCGACATCCGCGCCCGTGCGATCCAGCGCGCCCTGCGCCATTGCCCATGCCGTCGCGATAGAGACCGCGCCGAAGGTATCCAGCACATCATGGGCAACGCCGAGCAGGCTGTTCTTCTGCGCGTTCGAGTAGGTCACGAACCCGGCTTCAAACACGGCGGAACAGCCGGGAATCTCCGTCAGCGCGGCTGAGACGAGCCCACCGGTGCAGCTTTCCGCTACGGCAAGGCGACGCCCGATAGCGGCATTGGCCTCGATGACCTTGCGCGCCATATCGACAAGCTCCTGTGGCAGAAGCGTCTGATTATCGTGAGAAATCCCTGTCATGATGGACCTTGCAATGGGCTTGTCGGGATGAAATGCCAATGGCTTTAACGCTATCGCGCCCGTCTCAGATTGAAACTGTGCGCTGATGGGCAAGTCGCATAAGGCTCACCCTTGTGTTTCGGGCAGGCGCAGCGTCACAATTGCTTGCGCGGCAATTCCCTCGCCTCGGCCAGTCAGACCAAGGCGCTCGGTGGTGGTGGCCTTCACGCTGATCCGCGACAGGTCAACGCCCATGATCTGAGCAAGGCGCTGGCGCATGGCATCACGATGAGGCCCGATTTTGGGCGCTTCGCATATGATCGTGATATCGGCGTGATCGAGCAGACCCCCGCGCGCCGCAACTCGCTCCATCGCGAAGGCGAGAAAGCGATCGGATCGCGCACCGCGCCATTGCGGGTCGCTCGGAGGAAAGTGGCTGCCAATGTCTCCCTCGGCAAGCGCGCCGAGTATCGCATCGACGAGGGCGTGGATCGCGACATCTGCATCGCTGTGACCGGCGAGGCCATGTGTGTGAGGCACCTGCACGCCACAGAGCCAGAGCTCTTCATCAGACACGAGGCGATGCACATCAAACCCCATGCCAGTGCGGCTGATTAACTGCGCTGACAATTGCCGCTCCATCCTCTCATGATCGCCGGGGTAGGTGATTTTCTCGAGCCGTGCATCGCCTTCGACGAGCGCGATTTGCGCGCCAGTCGCTCTGAGCATCTGGGCGTCATCTGTTGGCTCTTCTGATCCGCTCCAATTGCGATGCGCGGCTGCGATCGCCTCAAACGCGAAGGCCTGCGGGGTCTGCACGCGGCGCAGGGTCGAGCGATCTAGCACGTCACCTGAAGCGCCATCCTGATCGATGACCAAGGTGTCAGCGACGGGCAGCACCGGCATCGCACCCTTTGCGCCGGAAGCGAGCGCCGCGATCAGCCGGTCGATCACCTGCGCGGGAAGGATAGGACGAGCGCTGTCATGAATGAGGATATGTGTAGGTGGCGATTCACTCTCTTGAAGCGCCGTAATGGCATTGGCGACCGAGAGCCGCCGGGTCGGTCCGCCGACCGCAAACCGGACGCCCTGTGCAAGATCGCCTAGTGCGATCCTCGTTTCATCCTCCAAACCCTCCGGTGTCACGATGATGATATCGCTCACATCCGGATGATCGCGCAGCGCTTGCAGGGAATGAGCTAGCACAGCGCGTCCAGCGAGCAGGCGAAACTGCTTGGGCTGCTGCGCGCCACTGCGTGATCCACTGCCACCGGCAAGAAGAATTGCAGCAATGCGAACGGAGGTGGGTAGGGCGGACGACATGGGGAGGGCGCTTAGCTCAATTTTCTGTCGAAACCTACCGCCTGATGCGGTGGGGAGGGGGCATGCGCATGCTGACCCCGCACCCTCGCTTGCCCGGCCAGCCCATTCGCGCTAAAGGCCCTGCCTGTTTTTTAGGCATAGAGACCATGACCACGCTGAAGCC
>CBIHKY010000091.1:0-12584 GCA_966205705.1 uncultured Alphaproteobacteria bacterium | reverse complement strand
TGCATTGTTGCGGATGACCGCTGGCATGGTGCCCGCAGCGCCGACGAGTTGCTCAAGGGTTTTGCCGGAAAGCGCTGCATCGGCAGCGACGGCCTTGTTGAGCGCATCGACATAGGCCTGATGATGCTTGTCATGATGGATGGTCATGGTCTGCGCGTCGATCGCGGGCATGAGTGCATCGGCAGGGTAAGGCAGAGCGGGCAAAGTGAATGCGCCGGGCGCGGGTTTGGCGGCTGGGGCTGCGGCAGTTTGGGCAACGGATGCGCCAGGCATTCCAAGCGCGATTGCGACAGCGAGAGCGGGGAGGATTTTCATTGAGGGAACTCCTTGTGACGAGGCGGCTTCCAGTCAGCCCTGGTCTGGCCGATGCGCGCGAGAACGACAATGCGATGATGCGACCCGACGCACGTGACATGGATGAAAGTGCTGACGCCGTGAGCGGTTCCCGCCCAATGGCTTTATACTTGCAGAGCGAATGATGACGCTGCAGGCTATGCGCAATCTTGCCGACGGATCGCTCATGGTCCGCAATGAGCAATGCAGATCGTGCATATTTGGAGAGGGTTTTCGATCATGATGAAGCCAATAGGTCCGCGCAATAAGCGACTGATTTCAATTCAGATATCATCCTGCATGTGCGGGTTGGCGCTTGTTTGCGCCGCGCCGATCATGGCCGCACCTGCGCCGATTCAGCTTGGCGGAATTGGCACATCGCAGGATGACAGCATCGCGCCGCTTGCTGCGCCTGCAGAGCCGACGGCTATCGCGCTCGGCACCGGTGGTGTGACCGGTTCCACCGCGCCTGAATCATGGTTCCGCCAATATGGCAGAGCCTTTGTGCGCAACGTGTCGACCGCAACGCTCACGCCATTCCTGCCTGATCCTGCCAAAGCGACAGGCGCGGCGGTGATCGTGGCGCCCGGCGGCGGCTCAATCTTCCTCTCGATGGAGGGGGAGGGCTGGCGCGTCGCGCAGGCGCTCGCGGACCGTGGCGTGGCGGCATTCGTGCTCAAATATCGCACCAAACCCACGCCTGCGGGGCAAGCGGATTTCAAGGCCTCGATGGACGCCATGTTCACCGGCGCGCGTGAAACGCGGCTGAGCCCGGATGCTGCAGCTGCGCGCAAGGCTGATTCGCAGTTTGACGCAGCCGCCGCCTTCGCGCTGATCCGCTCCCGCGCCAAGGAATGGAAGGTCGATCCCAAGCGCGTCGGCATGATCGGCTTTTCAGCAGGCGCGATGGTGACGATGACAATCGCGCTCGGCATGCCGGAGGTGAAGCCCGCTTTTATCGGCCCCGTCTATGGATCGATGGAGCCAGCGACGGTGCCCGCGGACGCGCCGCCGATGTTCGCCGTGCTGGCAGCGGACGATCCCTTGTTCGCGCATAAGGGTTTTGCCCTGATCGATTCCTGGCAGCAAGCAGGTCGTCCGGTCGAGTTCCACCTCTATGAGCGCGGCGGGCACGGCTTTGGCATGGGCAAAGCGGGCACGACGACGACGGGTTGGTTCGAAGCCTTCATGCTGTGGCTCGATACCAACGGGTTTTTGAAGCCTGCTGATTGAGCGGCGATGCGGCTGGGAAAATGGAGGCATTGCGAGACCTGCGATGCCCCCTCCAGTTTCCCGGTTAAGGCTTTGGCGTCAGCTTGAGCAACTTGCCCTTCGCGCCATCCTGCAGCAGCCAGAGTGCCCCATCCGGCCCGACGCGGACATTGCGCAGGCGCATCCCCATGTTCCAGTGATCGGCTTTGGTGGCCGTTTCGCCATTCAGCGAGATGCGCACGAGCGCCATGCCGGACAGACCGGTGATGAACAGTGAATTGCGCCAGGCCGGGAAGGCGGGGGCATTATAATAGGCCATTGAGGCGGGCGCGAGCGAGGGGTTCCAGAAGAGTTTGGGCTGCTCGAAGCCATCGTCCGGCGTGTGATCGGGGATGGGGCGCTTGTCATAATGGTCGCCATTGGAGCGGGTCGGCCAGCCATAGTTGGCGCCGGGCTTGACGAGGTTTAGTTCATCGCCGCCGAGCGGGCCCATCTCGACTTCCCACAAGCGGCCATCCTTGTCGAAGCTGATGCCGGTGAGGTTGCGCTGGCCGTAGGACCAGATTGCCGGGTGGAAGCCCTTGGCTGCGAGCGGATTCCCAGCGGCGGGCGTGCCATCCAGATTGAGGCGCAGCACCTTGCCGAGCGTCATCTTCGGATCCTGCGCAGGATCGAACTTGGCGCGCTCGCCATTGGTGAAGAACAGATATTTCTGGTCTGGCGAGAAGGCGATGCGTCCGGACCAGTGCGCGCCGCTCTCCAGATAAGGCTCGGCGCGGAAGATGATTTTCATATCCTTGAGCGCGCCAGCGGTCTGATCGAGCGTGGCGGTGGCCAGCGCCGCGCCGCTCGTCTTGCCCTCGCCGACATCGGAGAAGCTGAAATAGATTTTGCGGCTCTTGGCAAAATCCGGGGCGAGGACGACATCCATGAGCGCGCCTTGCCCGGCGCTATAGACGGGCGGCGTGCCGCTGAGCACGCGCTGCTTTTTGGTGGCGGGATCGAACAGGATCATCTCGCCCTTCTTCTGCGTCACCAACTGCTTGCCATCGGGCAGGAAGGCCATCGACCAGGGCGAATCGAAGGTCGCGATCTCGGTGATCGCGAAGGGCAGGGCATCGGCTGAGGCAGCGGGCTCCGATTGGTTCGCAGGCTGCGCATCCACGGGTGCGAAGGCACCGGAACAGGCCAGCAAGGCGAATGAAAATGAGCAGGCGAGGCCGAGCGAGCTTCTGTTCATGGCATCAAGTCTCCGGGGCGGATGGTCTATGAAACGGATGATAGAGCCAAAAAGTCGCACCGGGTAGGGTCTGAGCAGGAAACAAACCTGTCTCATGTGGCTGGCTGGGCGTGCATTTCATGTCGAGGGACAGGCCATGCGGGCCGGACGCAAAAAAGGGGGCGCGAACGCCCCCTTTTCCGGGAATTGATCATCCGCAAGTCAGATGAAATCAGCTGACAGGCGGATGTTCAAAGGAAGATCAGGCGAAGCTGACAGCCGTGTTGGCTTTGCTGCGACGCATCATGGCGCCTGCAAGACCCAGACCGATCATCATCATGCCCCAGGTTGCTGGCTCAGGAACGGCAGCCACGTTTGCCGTCAGGCCTTTCAGCTTGAAGGAGTCATTGGTCCCAGCGCTATTGAGGGTTGACGCTGATACGAGGAACAGATTTCCCGTTAGTGCGCTGTTATTTACAGTACGATTTACGTAGCTGGTCGAGTTATTGCTGCCAGCAGACGCATTGAACGTGCCGAAAGCATCATCAAGCGCGGTGAGGTTTGCGAAAGAAAGCGTTCCGTTGAACGACGTTGTCGTCGTGCCCACTGCCCAAGTTAGATCAGTGCCACCGAAACCAAAAATGCCGAGCGAGCTGACTGATACAACCTTGTCAAACTGGAGAACGATGAAGTCCGTCCAGCCGCTGTTGTCGATGGTGTGATTGTCACTCAAAAACTCATCATTGCTAACGCCAAGGCCTTGCTGGTGCGAGCCGAGATATGACTGATCTAGATAATCGTAGCCCAAGAAAGAAGCAAAGCTGTACGCGCTGGCTTCAACCTTTGTGCCGTCGCTACCAACGTACGTTCGCACATTACCATTGGATGAGCCGCCAGCGTTTGTTCCGCCAGTGCTGAAATCGAACGTTGTTGCAGCGATTGCCGATGCTGGAACCATTGCCGAAGTTGCGAGCGCTGCGGCTGCGATGATTGACTTGTGAATCACTGAAATTCTCCCACGTTAACCCTGTCGAATTCCCAGCATCCATTATCCCACGGACGCTGAAAACATGCGAATTGTCCAATCAAACCACGAACTTCGTGTCATGCACGAAACTAAATCGTTCGGTTGCCAACTGCGGTCTCCAATATGTCGGGGTGTGGCTGCCGTCAAAGGCCGCAACCATGCTCGTTCACCATGTAAATGTTTCGAAATCGGACAGTTTTTAGGCAGGACCGCAGCTAAACATGGTTAATATTTCGTCTAACTCTCTTAACTTTCAGCATATTAATCTTGTTTGTTAGCACTGCTCCGAATTTCGGCCCTGGGCGGTTTCGTGAAAAATAGTTGCTGCGTCGCATCATTCTTCCACGCCGGATCTTCATCGCAGCTCCTGCCATCGGCAGCGCTTGCCTTTGGCGAACGTCCGGCTTATATGCGGCGAACTTTCCTGACATCGTTAAGACGTTAGGGTCGGCACCGAGAGGCGCCGGCGCCGAAGTCGCATATATTACTGGCTGGAGACCGCATGGCGGACATGGATTCCCTCACGGCAATGATTGAAGCAGAAGCGCGCGCGCTTGGCTTTGATCCCGTGCGCGTGATCCTCTTCGGCAAGGATGATGATCGCACGCTGCAGGTCATGGCCGAGCGCCCGGAGACGCGGCAGCTGACGGTTGAGGATTGCGCCGCGCTCTCGCGCGCTGTCTCGACGCAGCTCGATGCGCTTGAGGAAGCAGGCAAGGACCCCATCGAAGGCGCATATCGGCTGGAAGTCAGCTCGCCCGGCATTGATCGCCCGCTCACGCGCCTGCGCGATTTCATCGACTGGGCGGGGCATGAAGCCCGCGTGCAGTTCGTTGAGCCGATCGAGGGTGCCCGCAAGCAGGTGAAGGCCTTGCTGGCGGGTGTCGAAGGGCAGCACGTGCTGCTCGACGATCCCAAGTCAGGCCGGGTCACTACGGAATTTTCAAACATCCTCACCGCCAAGCTGGTGCTGACGGATGCACTCATTTCTGCTACTGTCCCACTCTCCACCGAGGGCGCGGACGATATCGTCACCCAGGAACAGGAAGACTAACATGGCCAACGCCATTTCCGCCAACAAGGCTGAGCTGATTGCAATCGCCAATTCGGTGGCGACCGAGAAGATGATCGACAAGGCGATTGTCATCGAGGCGATGGAAGATGCTATCCAGCGTTCCGCTCGTGCCCGCTATGGCGCCGAGAATGACATTCGCGCCAAGCTGGACCCGGAGACCGGTGACCTGCGC
The DNA here is from genome assembly GCA_966205705.1 of uncultured Alphaproteobacteria bacterium. GTDB lineage: Bacteria > Pseudomonadota > Alphaproteobacteria > Sphingomonadales > Sphingomonadaceae > Sphingobium. Next base: position 7,546 of record CBIHKY010000091.1, on the reverse strand, counting down.
TTGTGGCGCGTGGTCGAGGTGGTTGAGGTCGTCGAGGATTATTTCAAGCAGGTTGACCTCAAGGCCGGGCAGAAGCTGCAGGCAGGGGCCGTGGTTGGCGATTTCATCGTCGATCCGCTGCCGCCGGTTGATCTGGGCCGCATCGATGCGCAGTCCGCCAAGCAGGTGATCTTCCAGAAAGTGCGCGATGCAGAGCGCGAGCGCCAGTATGAAGAATTCAAGGACCGCGCGAGCGAGATCATCACGGGCGTCGTCAAGTCGGTCGAGTTCGGTCATGTCGTCGTCAATCTTGGTCGTGCCGAGGGCGTCATCCGCCGCGATCAGCAGATCCCGCGCGAAGTGGTGCGCGTTGGCGATCGCGTCCGTGCGCTCATCCTGAATGTGCGCCGCGAGAACCGTGGTCCACAGATTTTCCTTTCCCGCGCGCATCCCGAGTTCATGAAGAAGCTCTTCGCGCAGGAAGTGCCTGAAATTTATGATGGCATCATCACCATCATGGCGGCTGCCCGTGATCCGGGTTCGCGCGCAAAGATTGGCGTGATCAGCCGTGATAGCAGCATCGATCCGGTCGGCGCCTGCGTCGGCATGAAGGGCAGCCGCGTTCAGGCCGTCGTGCAGGAAATGCAGGGCGAGAAGATCGACATCATTCCCTGGAGCGAAGACACCGCGACCTTCGTCGTCAATGCGCTGCAGCCTGCGACTGTGAGCCGCGTGGTCATCGATGAAGATGAAGAGCGCATCGAGGTCGTGGTGCCTGACGATCAGCTGAGCCTTGCCATTGGCCGCCGCGGCCAGAATGTGCGCCTCGCCAGTCAGCTGACCGGCAAGGCGATCGACATCATGACCGAGGCCGATGCGAGCGAGAAGCGCCAGCGCGAGTTCGTGCAGCGCTCCGAAATGTTCCAGACCGAGCTGGACGTCGACGAGACGCTTTCGCAGCTGCTGGTTGCAGAGGGCTTCACCGAGATGGAAGAAGTCGCTTATGTGAGCATCGACGAGCTGGCGAGCATCGAAGGCTTTGATGATGAGCTGGCTGGCGAATTGCAGAGCCGAGCACAGGAAGCGCTCGATCGCCGTGAAATCGTTTCGCGTGAAGAGCGCCGCACGATGGGCGTGGAAGACGCATTGGCAGAATTGCCGCACCTGACCGAAGCGATGCTGGTCACGCTTGGTAAGGCAGGCATCAAGACTCTTGACGATCTGGCCGATCTGGCAACCGACGAGCTGGTCGCCAAGAAGCGCATCGATCCGCGTCGTCGCCGTGATATGCCTGAGGACAAGGGCGGTCTGCTGGCCGAATATGGCCTGTCGGAAGAGATCGGCAACGAGATCATCATGGCGGCCCGTGCGCACTGGTTCGAGGATGAGCCAGCAGCAGCGAAGGCTGCTGATGAAGCGCCTGTCGCTGAAGAGGCCGTGGCTGACGATGTGGCCGCTGAAGATGCTGCTCCTGAAAAAGGGAGTGCTTGATGCCTTATGTAAAGATTGAACTGATCGGAAGCGTAACGCGGGATCAGAAGGCGGCAGTCGTCGCGGATGTCACGCGCTCGCTCGTCGAGCGGCTCGGCAAAAAGCCCGAGCAGGTTTTTGTTGTGATTGAGGAAGTTGCTGCAGATTGTTGGGGCGTGGCTGGAAGGCTCGTTTCCGATTTCGCAGCAACGCAAAGGGAGGACGCCAATGCTGCGGTTCCTTCCCAATGAGAGCCTGAGGCTTTCCGACATCGTAAAGCAGGTTCGCGTGATGCGGGCCGCTGTCAGCCGGATGGAGGCGCGCTTATGACTGAGCGCCGCTGCATCCTGTCTGGCGAACATGCCGACCCCGCAAATCTCATCCGTCTGGCGATTTCGCCCGATGGCGATGTGCTGCCTGATGTGCGTGCGCGTGCGCCGGGGCGCGGCGCATGGATTGGGGTGAGCCGGGCGGAGCTTGAGCAGGCGATGGCTAAGGGGCGCTTCAAAGGCGCGCTGGCCCGGGCTTTCAAGGGCGAAGAGCTTACAGTGCCGGACGATTTGCCCGAGCGGATCGACTTGGCGTTGCGCGTTGATTTTCTGTCTCGGCTTGGCCTTGAGTCACGCTCGTCGAACCTGCTCACCGGCTTTGACAAGATCGATACTGCGGCCCGCCGTGGCCGCGTGCGTCAACTGCTTCATGCAGAGGAAGCAGCCGAGGACGGCGCACGCAAACTCGATCAGGCATGGCGTGTCGGCGAAGAGCGTGAAGGCGAGGATTTTCGCGGTGAACGCTTGCCGGTGGACCGAGACGCCCTATCTGTGGCATTGGGCAGACATAATGTCGTCCATGTCGCGGTGACGAATGCTGCTGCCGCAGACCGCATAAGCGGTCTGCTCGCTCGCTGGCAAAGCTATCTGGGATGCGCTAATGCGGCGCCGAACTCCGGTTCGGCTCGGCATGAGCATGTGGACGAAGGTTCCTGAGCATGGCTTGAGGGACGAACGACTCGGTTGCCCCAAGGGGGGTGAACCGAACGGAAGATGAAGGGTTAGATTGCGTCGATGAGTGACAATGAACAAGACAAGCCAACCTTGGGCCGTAAACCGCTTGGACTGAAGCGGACGGTTGAGGCTGGCCAGGTGCAGCAGAGCTTTAGTCATGGCCGTAAGAATACGGTCGTGGTTGAGGTCAAGCGCCGTCGCGTCATCGGCAAGCCGGGCGAAGAAGCGCCGCGCGCTGCGCCGGAGCCGGAAGCACCCGTTGCAGCCGCACCAGCGCCCGCGCCAGCAGCGCCGCAGGCGGCTCCTGTGCAGGCCGCGCCGCGCCCTGTCGCGCCGCCACCGCAGCGCACAGCGCCGCCATCCAGCCTGATGTCGCGTCAGGAAATGCAGACCAAGCTGCTGCGTGAGGCTGAAGAAGCCCGTATGACGGCACTTGAAGATGCACGCCGTCGCGAAGAGGCCGCCAAGGTTGCCGCGAGCGAAGAAGAAAAGCGCCGCGTCGAAGAAAAGCGCCGTGCGGAAGAAGAAGCCGAGCGCAATCCAGGTGGCGCACCGCAAGAGGCGAAGGCCCCTGCCGCAGCAGCGCCTGTCGCCGCAGCAGCAGCCGCGCCTGCAGAGGCCGCAGCACCTGCTGCTCCAGCCGCCGAGGCTAGCGAGCCCAAAGCGGATGAGGCCGCTGCAACCACAGAGCAGCGCCCGGCTGCGCGCCGGTTCACGCCGGTTGCGGCGCCCGTCAAGCGCCCTGAGCCAGTCAAGCCAGAGCGCGCCAAGAAGGGCGTCGATGATCGTCGTCAGTCCGGCAAGCTCACCGTCAATCGCGCGCTTGCCGATGATGACAGCGCCCGTGCCCGTAGCCTCGCTGCGCTGCGCCGCGCCCGTGAAAAGGAGCGTCGCTCGCATGGATCGGGCTCGTCCGCGCCGCGCGAGAAGCAGATCCGCGACGTGGTGGTGCCAGAGGCAATCACCGTTGGCGAGCTCGCCAATCGTATGGCCGAGAAGGGGTCAGACCTCGTCAAATCGCTGTTCAAGATGGGCACGCCCGTCACGATGAACGATGTGATCGATCAGGATACGGCAGAGCTGCTGGTGGAAGAGTTTGGCCACCGCATCCAGCGGGTGTCTGATTCCGATGTGGAAATCGATACGGCAGGCGATGTCGATGCGGCTGAGACGCTGCAGAAGCGCCCTCCTGTGGTCACGATCATGGGCCATGTCGATCATGGCAAGACCAGCCTGCTCGACGCCTTGCGCGGAACCGATGTTGTTGCTGGCGAAGCCGGTGGCATCACCCAGCATATCGGTGCCTATCAGGTGACGACCAAGGGCGGTGAGGTTATCACCTTCCTCGATACGCCGGGCCATGAAGCCTTCACCGAAATGCGCGCACGCGGCGCCAATGTCACCGACATCGTGATCCTCGTGGTCGCGGCTGATGATGGCCTGATGCCGCAGACGATCGAAGCGATCCGCCACACCAAGGCAGCTGGCGTGCCGATGATCGTTGCGATCAACAAGATCGACAAGCCCGACGCCAATGCGAAGAAGGTGCGTGAGCGTCTGCTCGAGCATGAAATCGTCGTTGAGTATATGGGCGGCGATACGCAGGACGTGGAAGTTTCCGCGCTCAAGAAAATCGGCCTGGACGATCTGATCGACAAGGTTCTGCTGCAGGCCGAACTGCTTGAAATCGGCTCAAACCCTGATCGCGCTGCCGAAGGCACTGTGATTGAGGCGAAGCTCGACAAGGGCCGTGGTCCTGTTGCGACGATCCTTGTGGGTCGTGGCACGCTCAAGCTTGGCGACATCTTCGTGGTTGGCGAGCAATCGGGCAAGGTCCGTGCGATGACCAACGACAAGGGCCAGTCGATCAAGACGGCCGGGCCTTCGACGCCTGTCGAAGTGCTGGGTCTCACCGGTGTGCCGATGGCTGGCGATAAGCTCAGCGTTGTCGAGAATGAAGCGCGCGCCCGCGAAGTTGCTTTGTATCGTCAGGAGCTTGCGACCCGCAAGCGCACGACGAGCGCGGCAACCAACTTCGAGCATCTCTTCTCTGCCCTCAACACCAGCATGATCGAATATCCGATCGTGGTGAAGGGCGATGTGCAGGGCACGGTCGAGGCGATCATCGGATCGCTCAACCGCGCCTCCACGGATGAGATCAAGGTGCGCGTGCTGCATTCCGGTGTCGGCGCGATCACCGAGAGCGATGTCACGCTGGCTGCGGCCAGCAAGGCGCCGCTCATCGGCTTCAACGTGCGCCCCAACCCCAAGGCACGGGCGCTCGCCACACGCGATAAGGTGCAGCTGCGCTATTATGACGTGATCTACGACCTGATCGAGGAAGTGAAGGCGGAGATGTCCGGCCAGCTTGCTCCTGAACGGATCGAGACGATCGTCGGCCGTGCAGAGGTCCGCGAAGTGTTCCCGGCAGGCAAGAAGGACAAGGCCGCTGGTCTGCTCGTGCTCGATGGCTTCATCCGCAAGGGGCTCAATGCGCGCCTCACGCGCGACGATGTTATCGTGTCGGCCACGACCATCGCGTCGCTGCGTCGCTTCAAGGATGATGTTAACGAGGTCCGTGCGGGTCTCGAATGCGGTGTGCTGTTGCAGGACACCAACGACATCAAGTCCGGTGACACGCTCGAAGTGTTTGAGGTCGAAGAGCGCATCCGCACGCTTTGATCGCGGTGGTTCGCTAATGAATATGGTCCTGCCGCGCCCCTCCCGCTTATGGGATTGGCGCGGCGGCCACCTGTTCGCCAGGGAGGGCGGAAATGGCACGATCTGAGACGGATACAACGCCCAATGTGCGCGCGCTGCGCGTGGGCGAGGCCGTGCGCCATGTGCTGGCGGAAATCCTCCAGCGCGGCGATGTGCATGACGATGTGCTGGCTACCCATGTGGTGAGCGTGACCGAAGTGCGCATGTCACCCGATCTCCAGCATGCGATCGTGTTCGTGAAGCCCTTGCTCGGCAAGGATGAAGAGGTGGTGCTCAAGGCATTGCGCACCAACACGGCCTATCTCCAGCGGGAAGTCGCGCGGCGTGTGAAAACGAAGTTCGCCGCCAAGCTGCGGTTTCAGGGTGATGAAAGCTTTGAGGAAGGCAGCCATATCGACAAGCTGCTGCGCTCGCCCAAGGTGGCGCAGGATCTGGCGGAGCCGACTGAAGAATAAATACCGGGTAATATTGACTCTAATACAATCCGGGTATAAATGCGCGTCTCCAAAGGGGACTGCGCTGATGACGACCTATACTGCTTTTGCAAATGAGATGTGGCTGGCTTCCGGCTCACGCGCGCATGTCGTCGACACAGTGCGAGCGATGGAGGTGCTGCCACGTGCCTCCGATCTGCTGGTTTTCGATGATGTTACGGGCGCGCAGACCGACCTTGATCTGCGATCACCGGCGCAGGAGCCAGCAAGAGGGCCCGGGCGCCCGCGTCTGGGCGTGAAGCCGCGCGAAGTCACGCTGTTGCCGCGTCATTGGGATTGGCTCGCGGTGCAGCGCGGCGGCGCATCGGCTGCATTGCGTCTGCTGGTCGAGAGCGCGATGCGGGAGGCGCTGCCGCCCGCCGCCCGCAAAGATGCGGCCTATCGCTTCCTCTCCGCCATCGCGGGCGACCGTGCCGGATTTGAGGAAGCCACTCGCGCGCTCTATGCCGATGATCGCGCCCGCTTCGATACGCTCACTGCCGATTGGCCCTCCGCCATTCGCACGCATGCGGCGGGGCTGGCATGGGCTGACTGAACGGATATAGCAGGCGCATGGCCAAGCTCTATTTCTATTATGCTGCGATGAATGCGGGCAAGAGCACGACTTTGCTCCAGGCCACGTTCAATTATCGCGAGCGAGGCATGGCTGCGATGCTGTGGACCTCTGCCATCGATGATCGCGGCAAGGATCGTGCGATCGAGAGCCGGATTGGCCTGAGCGCGGATGCCTGTCGCTTTGATGCTTCGACTGATTTGTATGGCGAGATCATCGGCGCGAACGGCGCGTCGCCGATTGCATGTGTGATGGTGGATGAGGCGCAGTTCCTGTCGGCCGCGCAGGTCTGGCAATTGGCGCGGGTGGCGGATCAGGCCAATATTCCGGTGCTTTGCTATGGCTTGCGGACGGATTTTCAGGGGCAGCTTTTTGGTGGATCGGCGGTGTTGCTGGGGATTGCCGATGAGTTGATCGAGCTGAAAGCCGTCTGCCATTGCGGGCGCAAGGCGACGATGAATTTGCGTGTGGATGAGGATGGCGATGCCGTGCAGGAAGGGCGGCAGACAGAGATTGGTGGGAATGATCGTTATGTCGCGCTGTGTCGGCGGCATTTTAGCGCGGTGATGGGGCTGAATTGAGCAGGCCCGAGGCGGATTGAGGTTGTCCTGCGGATTAGCATCGGGCGTAAGCACAGGCGCGTGAACCCCACCCACCGTCATTCCCGCGAACGCGGGAATCCAGGCAACCTATCGGATCAGCGCCAGATTGCACCCTCGAAACTGGATTCCCGCGTGCGCGGGAATGACGGTGGAGGTTTCCGGGCTCCAGCAGGCCCGGAATCGTAACGACCCTCGGCCACAGGATCTCTACGGCGAAACGTTATTCTATAGCGACGAACCGTTCATTCCCGCTTCACCCGCTTATGTGCTAGAAGGGCAGCATGAGCATTTTGCCACATCAGTTCAGGAGGCCCTTCATGAGCCATCGCAAATCCATCCTCATCGCGGCGGGGCTTGGGGCTTTGGCACTCATGGCCTTCACGAGCGTGCCAGCCAGTGCGCAGGCGCCTGCCGAAACGTCCATGCCCTTCGCCAATCAGGGTGGCGTGCGCGATTGGCAGGCGGATGGCGACAGCAAGATCTATGTGCAGGATGCGAGCGGAAAATGGTATCTGGCGACGCTTTCCGTTGCTGCTGCGGATCTGCCCTTTGCCACTAAGATCGGCTTTGAGACCAAGGGTGCGGACCAACTCGATCGGTTTGGCGTGCTGATTGTGCAGGGCGCGCGCTATCCGCTCAACTCACTTGTGCAGAGCGGTCCGCCGCCTGCCAAGTCCAAGCGGTAAAGCTGCACCTGACAGGCGAGCGCTGCGCGGCTATGGC
>CBIHKY010000090.1:0-13359 GCA_966205705.1 uncultured Alphaproteobacteria bacterium | reverse complement strand
GGAGATAGGCGGCGAAATCGCGCTTCTCCGCATTGCCGATCACGGCTGTTACTTCCGGCATGGCGCTGAACATCGCCGGGTCGGTTTGCGCCGCGCAGCCGGTCACGATGATCTGCGCATCGGGCCGGGCGCGGTGGGCGCGGCGGATCGCTTGGCGCGTTTGCCGCACGGCCTCGCCGGTCACAGCGCAACTATTCACCACCACCAGATCGTCCCGCGCGCCCAAGCTCTGCCGGATCGCCTCGCTCTCCGCGATGTTAAGCCGGCACCCCATCGTGATGATCTGCGGCCCGCTCATGCGGTAAGCGCATCCAGATCGAGCATACCGTCAAACACATGAGCGGCGGGACCCGTCATCGTCACATGCCCGCCGAGCGCCCAGTCGATGAGCAATTCGCCGCCCGGCAGCGATACGCGCACCGGCGCAGTCACCAGCTTGCGGCGCAGCGCACTCACTGCGGTCGCACAAGCCCCGGTGCCGCACGCCCGCGTAAAGCCAGCGCCACGCTCCCAGACGATCAGCCGGATATGGTCGGGCGCCAATATCTGCGCAAAGTTCACATTTACGCGCTCGGGGAACAGCGGATCGGTCTCGATCATCGGCCCCAATCGTGCCAGATCGGCGCCATCCAGATCGTCCATGAAGAACACGGCATGGGGATTGCCGATGCTCATGGCGGCAGGGGCAGGCAGATCCTCCCAGCTCACCGGCATGGTCAGCGTGTCCATTGCATAAGCGAGCGGCACCTGATCCCAGCCGAGCAGCGCCTCGCCCATGTCCACGCTCACCAAATCGCCGCTGCGCTGCGCCTTTAAGAGCCCGGCCTTGGTCTCGATGGTTACGTCGCGCCCTACGAACAGCGGCACGCAGCGTGTGGCATTGCCGCAGGCGGCAACCTCGCTGCCATCCTGATTGAAGATGCGCATGCTTACATCGGCAAGGGTCGAGGGGCCGATCACGATCAGCTGATCGCAGCCGACGCCGGTCTTGCGATCGGCAATGGCGCGGGCCAGCGCCTCGTCCATCTCCACCGCTCGCTCACGCGCATCGATGACGACGAAGTCATTGCCAAGGCCGTGCATCTTGGCGAAGGGCAGCAGAGGGGAGGCTGAGGACATAGCGCGCATTTAGGCATGCAGCAGCTCGAAGTCCATATTTTGCCGCATTGAGGGGTTTACTCGGCTGGCCCTCGACCTACATTGTCTAGCGAAGATGATGAGAACCAGAGGAACGACGCAATGAGGAGACTGACAGTCCTGACCATGATGGGACTCCTCACTGCCTGCAATGCGACCTCCGATTTCTCCAACGATGTAGAAAACAGCATGAATGATGGCGCCGCCGCCAATGTGATGCTGGACGGCAATGCCGCCGATGCGCTGCTCAACGCAGGCAATGTCGCGCTCGATAATGCAGCGGCTGAGGAAGATGTCGTGGTCGGCAGCCTGCCGCTGCGCCTTGGCTATTATGTCGCCGATGGCACGGCCTGCGACAAGGCCACCGACGCCACGCTGACCCTGCTGCGCCGCGATGGCTATGGCGGCGCGCGCTTCATCTGCACCTATGGCAAGATTGAGAAGACCGGGCCGACGAGCTTCCGCGTGGAAGAAAGCTGCAAGGAGATGGGCGGTTTCGGCGGCGAGCGGCCCGCGCAAAAGAGCAAGCGCAACTATAATGTGCCCGATGATGCGAGTTTCATTTCCAAGTCCGATGCCGGATGGGAGAATAAATCCCGCTTCTGCCCGCAGCATAGCCTGCCTGCGCCTTGGAAAGAGAATGACCTTAAAGACGTGACCGGCTGACTCACCAGTGGTCGGCCAATGGCCTTGGCCAAAGCCCTTTTGCCTCCACCGCCAATTTACTCTATCGACCCGCGCTTAGCGCTCAATTCAATCATTCGGAGAAGCCCCCGTGGGATATCGTGTCGTCGTCGTTGGCGCCACCGGCAATGTCGGTCGCGAAATGCTCAATATCCTTGCGGAGCGGGAATTCCCGATCGACGAGATCGCCGCCGTCGCCAGCTCACGCTCGACCGGTGACGAGATCGAGTTCGGTGAAACCGGCAAGATGCTCAAGGTGCGCAACCTGGCGCATTTCGATTTTGCTGGCTGGGATATGGCGCTGTTCGCAGTCGGCTCCGGCCCCACGCTGGAATATGCGCCCAAGGCTGCGGCTGCGGGCTGCGTGGTGATCGACAATAGCTCGCTCTACCGCATGGACCCCGATGTGCCGCTGATCGTGCCGGAGGTGAACCCCGAGGCGATCGACGGCTACAAGAAGAAGAATATCATCGCCAACCCCAACTGCTCCACGGCGCAGATGGTCGTGGCGCTCAAGCCGCTGCACGATATCGCGAAAATCAAGCGCGTGGTCGTGGCCACCTACCAGTCGGTCTCGGGCGCCGGCAAGGAAGGCATGGACGAGCTGTTCGAGCAGAGCCGCAACATCTTCGTGGGCGATCCCGCCGTGGCGAGCAAGTTTACAAAGCAGATCGCCTTCAACGTCATCCCGCATATCGATAGCTTCCTGGATGATGGCTCCACCAAGGAAGAGTGGAAGATGGTCGTCGAGACCAAGAAGATACTCGATCCCAAGATCAAGGTGACGGCAACCTGCGTGCGCGTGCCCGTGTTCGTGGGCCATAGCGAGGCGATCAACATCGAGTTCGAGGATGAGATCAGCGCCGAGCAGGCGCAGAACGTCCTGCGCGAGGCGCCCGGCGTGATGCTCATCGATAAGCGCGAAGATGGCGGCTATGTCACCCCGGTCGAATGCGTGGGCGACTATGCAACCTTCATCAGCCGCGTGCGCGAGGATTCCACCGTGGAGAACGGCCTGAACCTGTGGTGCGTGTCGGATAATCTGCGCAAGGGCGCGGCGCTGAATGCCGTGCAGATTGCGGAGCTGCTTGGGCGGCGGCACTTGAAGAAGGGCTGAATGCGACCCCAATCCCTCTCCCTTGGGAGAGGGCTGCGCAGACTTGGCAGCTTGGCTGCCTAGTCGCAGCTGGGTGAGCGAGCTATGTTCTACAGGATCGCGCAGACTGGCTCCTTCCAAGTTCGCTTAACGCCAACGAGCGGAGAGGCTGCGTATCCTTCTCCCGCCGGGAAAAGGTCGAGGTAACGCTCCGCCTTACTGGGATGATGATCTGCCATAAGCCCCTCCTCTTTAGAGGAGGGGTTGGGGTGGTGCTACTAGATCAGCGTGGGGGATGTGCGTGCGATGCTTGCGCATCGCCACCACCCCCGGCCCCTCCTCTGAAGAAGAGGGGAGGAAAGTCCGCTTCTATTCGCAACCTGCAACGTTTCCCTCACTCACCCATAGGAGGCGGCGGCCCCGATGGCTTGCCCTTGGGCTTGCGCAGCAAAAACGCGGCTGGAACCACGCAACTGCAAATCACGGCCATCATGTAAAAGTCGTTCAGATAGGCGATCATCGCGGCCTGCTTGTTCACCATGCCGTCCAGTCCTTGCATCAAGGCCGTCCCGAAGCTCCCGAAGCGGTTGAGCACGTCCGGATCGACGGGCAAATGGCTCATCGTGATATGCTGGGCGAGGTCGGCATGGCTCACCTGGATGTTGCGCGCCAGCAGCGACATCGCCACCGCAATCCCGATGGAGGAGCCGATATTGCGGGTGAGGTTCAGCACTGCCGCGCCCTCGGTGCGCGCATTGGGGGGCAGGGTGCCGAAGGCGAGCATCTGCAACGGCACGAAAACAAAGCCAATGCCAGCACCTTGCAGCACGCCGGTGATGACGAACGGCACCCAATCCTGCTCCATCGACCAGCCGGTCATCATCCAGAGCGATGTCGCGGTCATCGAGAAGCCGCCCGCGATCAGCAGGCGCGGATCGATGACCGTCACCAACCGCCCGGAGAGGGCCATCGCGACCAGCACCCCAGCCCCGCGGGTGGCCAGGATCAGGCCGGTATCCAGCACGGTATAGCCGAACAGGCTCTGCAACATGGAAGGCAGCAGCGCCATTGCTGCAAACATCACCATGCCAATGATGAACATGAACACAGCGGCGCTGATGAAATTGCGATCCGCAAACAGCTCCGGTGCGAACAGCGGCTTCTTTGCGTTGAGCGTGTGGATGGTGAACATCCAAAGGCAGCTCACGGCAATGGCAGCCTCAATCCAGATCTCGGCGGAAGAGAACCAGTCCGCATGCTGGCCGCGATCCAGCATGAGCTGCAGACTGGCAAGGCCAACCGCGATGAGCGAAAAGCCGAACAGATCGAAGCTGCGGCGCGTCAGCTGTTTTTCCGGCAGCAGCGCATACAGGCCGATAAGGCAGCCAATGCCCACCGGCACATTGACGAAAAAGCACCAGCGCCAGTCCATCGATTCCGTCAGCCAGCCGCCGGCCACTGGTCCCATGATCGGCCCGATCATCACGCCCATGCCGTAGACGGACATGGCCTTGCCATGCTCGGAGGGGCGATTGATATCGAGCATCAGGCTTTGCGCCAGTGGGCCGACAAATGCGCCGCCCACGCCCTGCAGCGCACGGAAAATCACCATTTCCGTCAGGCTCTGGGCAATGCCACACAGGATAGAGGCGATCGTGAACAGCGCCACCGAAACGAGCAGCAGACGCCGCGCGCCGATGCGGTCAGCGAGCCAACCGGTGATGGGAATGGCAACGGCGGTCGCCAGAATATAGCTGGTCAGCACCCAGCTGATCGTCTCGTCACTCGCGCCCAGTGCGGCGCGCATATGCGGCAGCGCCACATTGGTGATCGTGGTGTCGAGCACCTGCATCACCATTGCAGACATGATCGCAACCGTCAGCAGCGCCTTGTTGGCAACGACGAGCTGCGCGCGATCTTCGGGCTGGGCCATAAGGGCTACCGGCTCTGCCTAATGCTGCTGCACGGCATGCGCGTCATCGCGAATATCGACCTTCACCTGAGCGCTCAGTCCGGCAATCATCGGGCGCTGGTTCTTGCCGTCTATGGCGATCCGCACGGGTACGCGCTGCGTGACCTTCACCCAATTGCCATTGGCGTTCTGCGCGGGCAGCACGGAGAATTCCGATCCTGTGCCAGCGCCAATGCTATCGACATGCCCGCGCACGGCGAGATCGGGATAGGCATCAAGCTTGATCGAGGCGGGCTGGCCGGCACGCATTCGGTTCAGATCGGTTTCCTTGAAATTGGCCGTCACCCAGGAGCGATCGCTGGCGACGATGCTCACGAGCGGCAGGCCCTGCACGGCCATTTGCCCGACCTGAAGCCGGTCAGCCTGGCTCACCCGGCCCGCAACGGGCGCATGCACAACAGTGCGCTCAAGGTTGAGCGCGGCCTGATCGCGCTGAGCCCTGGCGGCTGCAATTTCAGGGTTGATGCCGGGCACTTGCGATCCGGTGGCCAGCGCCGCGCGTGCCTTGGCTGCTTCGGCCTCCGCCGTCGCGAGACGGGTGCGGGCATTATCAAGCGCCTGCTCGGATTGCTGGAGCCGGGCACGGGTTGTGAACCCGTCCTTCATCAGCGCCTGCTGCCGGGTCAGATCCTGCTGGGCATAATAGACATTTTCGCGCGCGCCGGTGATATCGACGCTGGTTGCCTGAAACTCGGAGCGCAATTTGCCGACGGAAACTTGTGCATTGGCGATCTGCGCATTGGCCTGCTCCAGCACCACCTTGTATGGCGCGGCATCGACCACGAACAAGATGTCGCCTGCTTTGACGATCTGGTTTTCGCGCACGCGCACATCCACGATCCGCCCGGCAACATCGCTGCCGACCGAGACGATATCCTGCTTCACATAAGCATTGTCGGTCGAGACGAAACGACCGCTGGTCGCCCAGAAATAGCCGCCCACGGCGAGCGCGAGGAGCGGCACGGAAAACATGAGCAGGCGCCGCTTGAACGCGTTGGGTTTGGGCTCCTGCGTCTCGATCGGCGCTATCTCGGTGGGTGTGCCTTTGGACAGATTGATGGCGGGATCCGCTTCAGACATTCCGTCTGCCTCCTTGTGCGAGCTCGGCATTTGCCAGGCCAGCGCTGGTCAGATTATCACGGATCGATCCGAGGATCGTCATGATGGCATCACGATCGCCCGGCGCGACGCCATCGAGCGACTCATTCAGCACGGTCTGGCCGATGGCCTGCAAATTCTCGGCGATCGGCTCGGCGGCGTCGGTGAGAAACAACTGCCATGCACGTCTATCCTGCGGATCGCGGCGGCGCTCGACAAGGCCTGCCTGCTCCAGCCGATCAACCATGCGGCATGTGGTAATCGGCTCCACGTCGAGCCGGTCCGCCAGAGCGCCCTGATTGATACCGGGAAAGCGCATGATCGCAATAACGGCGCGCATCTGGGGGCCAGTGATGCCAAAGCTGCGCGTGCGTTCATCGAAGCGACGCCGATAGAGCCGGGCCACATCACTGATGACGAACGCGATATGTTGATTGTCCATGCGCATCGATTAGTAAGCGTGCTTATTAGATGCAAGCCTAGAATGAGGCCACACAATAGGGTTTAGGTCTTGATTGCCTGCAAAGTTGATCGTTACAGCTGCACGATGAGCACGAAACCAACTCTCCAACTGCTCCAGGGGCATATGGGCGCGGAAATCGCTGTCCACAGGCTCGGGGCCGGGCCAGCCGTCATTCTGCTCCATGGCCTCAGTTCCAGCGCCCAGATCAACTGGATCCGTTATGGCACGGCTCAGCGCCTTGCCGATGCAGGGTTCGAGGCGATCATGATCGATCAGCGCGTGCATGGGAAAAGCGCCGCGCCAACTGCGGCGAGTGACTATCCCGCCAATGTCATGCTTCTGGACATGAAGGCCGTGATCCCTCAGCTCGATCTCGAGACGTTCGATCTGGTCGGCTATTCGATGGGTTCGCGAATTGCACTGTCACTTGTCGCCGATGGCTTCGCGCCGCGCCGCCTCATCCTTGGCGGCATGGGTCTTGAAGGGCTGTTGGACTGGAAGCGCCGCCGCCAATTCTTCCTCGACGCGCTCGATCATTTCGACACGGCGAAAGCTGGCGACCGTGATTTCATGGCGATCCAGTTCATGAAAACGGTCAAGATCGATCCTGTTGCCCTGCGTCACCTGTTGCTCTCCATGAGCGATATTCGCCTTGAAACGCTGGACCGCATCACGCCGCCGACGCTGGTGCTCTGTGCAACGGATGACAATGATAATGGGTCTGCCGATGCCCTTGTCGCCGCCCTGCCCAATGCCGAGCGCGGCACGATGCCCGGTAATCACATGACCTGCATCACGACGCCGGAATTTGGCGAAGCGATTGTAAGCTATCTCGCCGCTTGACGACGCCTGCCCTCAAGGGGCAGCCTAGGCGCAACAACAGCTTCAGGGACTTGCATCTCATGACTCATCCCGTTTCGCGCCTCGCTCTTGCGGCCGCGCTTTCCCTTGGCATCTGCGTGGCGCCCGCAACGGCGCAGACCAGCGCTGCCACCTCGACGCCGACCGTCGCACAGGCCGATGCGCTTGTTGCGGACGCCGAGAAGGCGTTCTCCGATTACAGCGTTGAAGCCAACCAGGTTTACTGGATCAACTCGACATTCCTCACCGAGGACACCGATGCTCTGGCTGCAAAGATTGGCGCCAAGGGTACGGAAATGTCCGTGCGCTATGCGCTGGAGGCCGCCAAGTTCGAGAAGGTGACGGGGCTCTCCTTCGACACGCGGCGCAAGCTAGATATCCTGCGCTCCGGCATCGTGCTGCCCGCGCCGACCACGGCAGGCGCCGCGACGGAGCTCAACCAGATCGCGACTAAGCTGCAATCCGATTATGGCAAGGGCAGGGGCACGCTGAGCGGCAAGCCGATTGGCGGCAATGATATAGAGGCCGAGATGGGCTCGCTCACCCATACCCCCGCTGAGTATCAGGAGATGTGGACCAGCTGGCACGATCAGGTCGGCAAGCCCATGAAGGCCGAATATGCGCGCCTCGTCGAGATTGCCAATCAGGGCGCGCAGGAGCTGGGCTTCGCGGACACGGGTGCGATGTGGCGCTCGGCCTATGACATGCCGCCAGATGATTTCGCCAAGCTGACCGAAAAGCTCTGGCAGGAAGTGAAGCCGCTTTACGATTCCCTGCATTGCTACACCCGCACCAAGCTGAATGAGAAATATGGCGACGCTGTGCAGGCCCAGACCGGCCCGATCCGCGCCGATCTGCTCGGCAATATGTGGGCGCAGGAATGGGGCAATATCTATCCGCTCGTCGCACCGGCGGGCGCAGGCGATCTGGGCTATGATATCGGCGCACTGCTCAAGGCCAAGGGCTATGTGCAGACCGATCCGCGCGAGACGGACCCCGCCAAGCGCGGAGTTTCCGAAAAAGAGATGTTCAAGATTGGTGAGGGCTTCTTCTCCTCGATCGGCTTTGATCCCCTGCCTGAGACATTCTGGAAGCGCACCCAGTTCATCCAGCCGCTCGACCGTGAGGTTGTCTGCCACGCTTCAGCCT
The DNA here is from genome assembly GCA_966205705.1 of uncultured Alphaproteobacteria bacterium. Taxonomy (GTDB): domain Bacteria; phylum Pseudomonadota; class Alphaproteobacteria; order Sphingomonadales; family Sphingomonadaceae; genus Sphingobium. The sequence continues at coordinate 4,899 of CBIHKY010000090.1, read as the reverse complement.
GGGATATCGACAATAAGGACGATATCCGCATCAAGATGTGCACGAAGGTCGATAGCGGCGACTTTGTGACGATCCATCATGAGCTAGGCCATAATTACTACCAGCGCGCCTACAAGAATCTGAGCTTCCTCTACCTCAATGGCGCGAATGATGGTTTCCATGAGGCGATCGGCGATACGATCGCGCTCTCCATCACGCCGCAATATCTCGTTGATATCAAGCTGCTCGATCCCGCGAAGGTACCGAGCGCGGACAAGGACATCGGTCTGCTGCTGCGGCAGGCGATGGACAAGGTCGCCTTCCTGCCGTTCGGTCTGCTGATCGATCGCTGGCGCTGGGGCGTATATGATGGCTCGATCAAGACGGCCGATTATAACAAGGCCTGGAATGAGATGCGGCTGAAATATCAGGGCATCAAACCGCCGGTGGACCGCCCTGATGATGCGTTTGACGCGGGCGCGAAATATCATGTTCCCGCCAGTGTGCCCTACACGCGCTACTTCCTCGCGCGGCTGCTGCAGTTCCAATTTTATGAGGCAGCGTGCAAACAGGCCGGCTGGAAAGGGCCGCTGCACCGCTGCTCATTCTATGGCAACAAGGCTGTCGGCGAGAAGCTGAACGCCATGCTGGAGATGGGCGCATCCAAGCCCTGGCCCGATGCACTGCAGGCCTTCACTGGATCGCGCGAGATGAGCGGCAAGGCGCTCGTGCGCTACTTCGCGCCGCTCAAAACCTGGCTGGATGACAAGAATAAGGGCAAGACCTGCGGCTGGTGAGCGGGCGATTGCTCGCCTGTGCCGGATGATCAATCTGGTGCGAAGCGGAGCAATCCCCCAAAAGCTGCGGCGCACCTCTTTGAACGCATGATAGTCGGGTCTAATTGCCGTATAGGGGCATGATGAACTGGCTTTTCATTCTTTTGATCCTGTTCGGCATGGGATGTTTGGCGGCGTCCCTGTCGTCCGTCAGGTCCATACTGAATATGTTGGGGGAAGGGCCGCTCCGCCAGCGTTGGCAGTGGCTGCACAAATTGGCGGTGCTGTTCACGGTAAGCTATCCCATCTTCGCCGCAATCCACATCGGTCTGGCAACCACGGGCGCAGATGTTTTCGTTGGTATAATATTGGCATTGATGGGGCTGGCGGCACTGCTGGTTTCCAGACTGTCCGCCATGACCACCAAGGATCTCGTGCGCATCGCCTCACTGGAGCGCGACGTGATGCGCGATCCGCTCACCGGGCTGCTGAACCGACGTTATCTCGATAGTCGGCTGGACGAGGAAATCGAGCGCGCGCGGCGATCAGGCCTGCCGCTCTCGCTGCTGATGATCGATCTCGACCATTTCAAGCATATCAACGATAGCTACGGCCATCTCGTTGGCGATCAGGTGCTGCGGCATGTGAGTTCGCTGGTGGTGAGCGTGGTGCGGGTGAGCGACATGGTCGTGCGCTATGGCGGCGAGGAGTTTCTGGTGATCGCACCCGACAGCGCTCTTGAAGATGCGACGCACCTAGGCGATCGGCTTCTCCATCATTTGCGCAATTATGAGGTGCCGCTTCCCAATGGCGAACCGCTGAAGGTGACGGCAAGCATCGGCGCGGCAAGCCTTCATGCCGACGACAATCAGCTCAATTTCCTGCGCCGTGCCGATGTCGCGCTATATGACGCGAAGGGCCAGGGCCGTGATCGCTTATGCATCGCGCAGAGTGAGGCGATCCCCCGGCCGACCTGACGCGATCGCAGCACGGCAAGGCTCAGCGGAACGGCGGCTCGTTAAAGGCGCGCAGCTTGCGGCTGTGCAACCGCTCTCCTTGTTGGCGCAGACGCTCACATGCCTCGATGCCGATGGCGAGATGCCCGGCGATCGCCTGCTCATAAAAGCGATTGGCTTGCCCCGGCAGCTTGATCTCGCCGTGAATGGGCTTGTCCGACACGCAGAGCAGGGTTCCGTAGGGCACGCGAAAGCGATAGCCCTGCGCCGCGATTGTGGCGCTTTCCATGTCGACGCCCACTGCACGGGAGAGCGAAAAGCGCAAAGCTGAATGGGAATAGCGCAGCTCCCAATTGCGATCGTCGGTGGTGACGATCGTGCCGGTGCGCAGGCGGCGTTTCATGTCACTGCCGCTCTCGCTGCTAGCGCCAAGCACCTGCTCGGCGGCCTCAGCTAGCGCTACCTGCACTTCGGCAATGGCGGGCACCGGAATTTCTGGCGGTAACATTTCATCCAGCACATGGTCATCGCGCAGATAGGCGTGCGCGAGCACATAATCGCCGATGCGCTGGCTGGGTCGCAGGCCACCGCAATGGCCAATCATCAGCCATGCCTCGGGCCGCAGCACCGCCAGATGATCGCAGATCGTCTTGGCGTTGGAGGGGCCAACGCCGATGTTGACCAGCGTGATCCCAGAGCCATTCGGCGCGATCATATGATAGGCTGGCATCTGGTGCCGCCGCCAGGCGCTGTCTGCAATGGCGCTTTGCGGATCGGCGGTTTCGCGGGTCACCTCAACGCCGCCCGCGCCGGAGAGCAATGTGAACCGCGTGCCCTCGCGCTGCAATTCCTCGCAGCCCCAGCGGACGAACTCATCGACATAGCGATGATAGTTGGTGAACAGCACATAGCGCTGCACATGCTCGGGCGGGGTGCCGGTATAGTGTCGCAGACGCGCAAGGCTGAAATCCGTGCGCAAGGCGTCGAACAAAGCGAGCGGGCGTTGGCCTGTGGCGTCGGCCAGAAAAAGGCCATCGGCAATCTCATCGCCAATCTCGGCTAGTTCAGTCGCCGGAAAATGGCGACCAAGCTCGGATGGCGGGATGGTCGCCAGCGTTCCGGCGGGCAGTGTGTCGAGGACATAGGGGAAAGGGATCGGCTGATCGCTCCGGCCAACGCTCACCTCAACCTCATAATCGCCCATCAGCAGATCGAGCTGCTCGGTGAGATAGGCTGCGAACATTTCCGGGCGCGTGATCGTGGTGACATAGCGACCCGGCTTGGAGAGGCGCGCAAAGGAGCGATGGCTTGGCGGATTGTCGACCTTCTGCCGGTAGTCGATCGTTAAGGACGGATAGCAGAAGTCGCGATTGGCTACGGTTTCAGCCGCGGGCGTGGTGCCATCCTGCGCATAAGCGAACAGCGCGTCGCGCAAATTGCCGGTGGCGGTTTCATATTCGCTGATCAATTGCGCGATGATGGCGGCGCTTGTGCTGTGTTTCATGGCTCATGTTAGCGCGGAGATATGACCATATAAAGAGCGATGAATGGTGACCTGCATAGGCAGGGCAAAAGCGCACAAAAAAGGGCGATCCGGCACTCGGCCAGACCGCCCGTTTCATTCTCGAAAGTTCTTAGAGCTGCTGGAGCATATAATCCGCGCTGGAAACGCGGAATTCGCCACCGGCCTCAACATTGAGCTGCTCGACGACGCCGTCATTCACCAGCATCGAAAAGCGCTGGCCGCGCATGCCGAGGCCGAACTTCGTTCCGTCCATTTCCAGGCCGACGGCCTTGGCGAAGCTGCCATTTCCGTCTGCGAGCATCGTCACCTTGCCCTCGGCGGAGGCGGACTTGCCCCATGCGCCCATCACGAACGGATCGTTGACGGCGGTGCAGGCAATCTCATCGACGCCCTTGGCCTTGAGCTCTGCTTCCTTCTCGATGAAGCCGGGCAGATGCTTGGCGGAACAGGTCGGCGTGAACGCGCCGGGCACGGAGAAGAGCGCAACCTTGCGACCGGCAAAGAAATTGCTGCTGTCGACAGGCTCGGGGCCATTTTCGGTCATCTTGACGAATGTCGTCTCGGGCAGCTTGTCGCCGACTTTGATGGTCATAGCAGTCTCCTGGGGATGTGAAGGGGCAGGCGGTACGTTCGCGCAGCCTCGTGTGGCGAAGTCGTGCCTCGCGGCAAGACTGTCAAGGCTGCAACCAGAATTAAGGCATTGGCGCTGGACGCATGGGGATCAAGTGGGCATCTTGTGGGTTGAGTATTTATAGCATGACCAATCAGAATGTCCCTCAATTGTCGCTGGCCGGGCAGCTTCTGCTCGCCATGCCGGATATGCCGGACCCGCGTTTTGCGCGGTCCGTCATTCTCATCTGCGTGCATGATGAAGGCGGCGCGCTCGGCATTGCCCTGCATGAACCGATGGAAGGGATCAGGCTTCACCGCTTGCTTGATAGCTTCGATATCGTGGGCGACGAGGTTGACGATGCCATCGTGCTGGCTGGCGGCCCAATGGAGCCGCGCCGCGGCTTCGTTTTGCACAGCAGCGATTGGATCGCGAACGATAGCCATGCCATTACAGCGGACATCGCACTGACTGGATCGCTGGAAGTGCTCACGGCGATCGCAGAGGGCGTGGGTCCAAAGGATCGGCTCATTGCCCTTGGTTATGCGGGCTGGGGCGAAGGCCAGCTGGAGGCTGAGTTGGCCTCTCCGGGATGGTTCGTCAGCAAAGCCGACCCACTGCGCTTGTTTGGCATGGCGCCGGAAGACCGGTGGGCAGGCGCCTTCGAGCTGGAGGGTATTGACCCCGCAATGCTGGCGATCAGCAGCGGTCATGCCTGAAGCGGTCAGGCTTGAGCAATAGCGCGCGTCCCACTCCCTTGCCCACACCACATAAAGAAATCTTTATATTTGCGATTGATCACTTAGCTTGGTAAGGGCCGCGGGTGTTTGCTCGTGCTCATGCTTTTTCAGCTGAGTATTGAGCGCAATCTGCAGGAGAATGAACGTGGCGACTTTGGCCCAGGATTATGTTGTGAAGGATATCTCGCTTGCCGCTTTTGGCCGCAAGGAGATTGAAATCGCGGAAACCGAAATGCCGGGCCTGATGGCGCTGCGCACCGAATTTGGCGCATCCAAGCCGCTCAAGGGCGCGCGCATCACCGGCTCGCTCCAC
>CBIHKY010000089.1:0-13577 GCA_966205705.1 uncultured Alphaproteobacteria bacterium | reverse complement strand
GTCCAGCGCCACACCACAATGTTAACAACAACCCCATCATTTCGCTTGCGCAGCATGAAAATATTGATACGTTATAACATATGAATTCAACATCCATGATCCCGCGCCTCCTGCGCGCTTCCGCCATGCCTGCTATCCTCGCCAGCGCGCTGCTCCTCCCCGCAGCAGCCTCCACGCAGAGCAGCCTCCCGCCCGACACCGGCGCGGCGCATGGTCATAATGACGACCGCCCCGAAAGCATCGTGGTCACCGCCATCATTCCCCGCTCGCATATCGATGTGCTGGGCGGCACCTCCGTCCTCACCGGCGCAGAACTCGTCCGCGATGTCCGCCCGAGCCTTGGCGACACCCTCTCCCGCCAGCCCGGCGTCACCTCATCATCGTTCGGCCCCGGCGCCTCACGCCCCATCCTGCGTGGCTTCTCCGGCGACCGCATTCGGTTGCTGACGGACGGCATCGGCAGCTTCGATGCCTCCGCCACCTCCGTCGATCATGCCGTGGCGATCAATCCCCTGCTGGCCGAGCGCATCGAGGTGCTGCACGGCCCGGCCGCCCTGCTTTATGGCTCCTCAGCCGTCGGCGGTGTCGTCAACGTCATCGACAGCCGCCTGCCCACGAAATTGCCCGAGGGTGGTCTCGACCTTGTCCTCAACGGCACCTATGGCACCGCCGCGCGCGAGCGCAATGTGGCGGGCAAGGTCGATATCGCCTTGGGCGCAGGCTTTGTCGCCCATGCCGATGGCACCTATATCAAAACAGGCGATCTGCGCACCGGCGGTCACATATTGGGCGCCACCCAGCGCGCCGAGGCTGCCACGAGCCCCGATGCGGACATTGCCGATCTCGCGGACCTGAACGGTCGCCTCCCCAACTCCGCACTGGAAGGCTGGAGCTATACTGGCGGCCTCAATTATATCGGCGATGGCGGGTCGATCGGCTTCTCGGTCGGCAAAACGCGCCTCACTTACGGCATACCCATCCGCTATGTGACGGACCCGACCTCCACCGAAGAGGCCGAGCAAGTCCGCATCGCCATGAACCAGACGCGGGCGGACCTGCGCGCGCAGGTGAATGTCGGCGGCGGCCTGCTGAACACCATCCGCCTGCGCGCCGGTTGGGCCGATTATAATCATGCCGAGATCGACGCGGATGGCGTCGCCGCAACGCGCTTTTTCACGCAGGGCCTCGAAACCCGGCTCGACCTCATCCAGACCCGGCGCGGCAACTGGGAAGGCACAGTCGGCGCGCAAATGCTGCTCCGCAGCAGCCATATCGATGGCGATGAGAAATTCCTGCCCGCCATCGATAGCAGCACCTTTGGCCTCTTCACCCTGCAAGCGCTGGACTTCGGCGCGCTGCGGCTGGAGGCGGGCGGTCGCTTCGAGACCAACCGCATGGATGCGGCGCAGGATGATCTGCTCGGCTCGCCCGATTATCGCCGCAAGTTCGAGACCTTCTCCGGCTCGCTCGGTGCCAGTTACGCGATTATGCCGGATTGGCGCATCGGCCTGAATGTCTCGCGCGTCGAGCGCGCGCCCACTGCTGACGAGCTGTTCGCCCGTGGCAATCATGCCGGCACGCAGGCCTTCGAGCTCGGCAACCCCGATTTCAAGACTGAGCGCGGCTGGGGTCTGGAAGGCACGCTGCATGGGCGCGGGCGGGATTTCCACGTCACCGTCTCCGCCTTCTACAATAAATTCGATCGCTTCATTTATGATTCGATCGTGCCGGACGATGCCTGCCTTGCCGTCAATGGTGGCGAAGAGCTGGAATTCCCCTGCTTTGCCTATCAGCAGACCGGCGCGCGCTATTATGGCGGCGAGGTTCAGGCGGATTGGACGGCAGCGCGCTTTGGCACCACGACATTTACGGTCGATGGCTTGGTCGATGTGGTGCGCGCCACGCTGTCCGGCGGCGCCCCCGTGCCCCGCATTCCCCCACTGCGCCTCATCGGCGGCGCTTCGCTCGCGGGGCCATCCTGGTCGACGCGCGTCGAGGTGGAGCATGCGCTCAAGCAAGATCGGGTGAGCGCGCTTGAGACGACGACGCCGGCCTATACGCTGGTCAATGCCTCTATCGGCTGGACCCCGGCAATGGCGGACAATCGCCTTTCGCTCACGTTGTCCGCCAACAACCTCTTCGATGTCGAGGCGCGGCGCCATGCGAGCTTGCTCAAGGATTATGCGCCGCTTGCCGGGCGGGATATCCGGATTACGGCGGGGGTGAAGTTCTGACTTAAAAGCAATATAATATACTCCCCTCCTCTTGAGAGGAGGGGCCGGGGGTGGTGGCGATGCGCCAGCATCGCACGCGCTGGAACTCCACGCCGATGTCGTGGCACCACCCCAACCCCTCCTCTGAAGAGGAGGGGCTTCCACTCTTCGTCACCCCCGACCTGAGCCGGGATGACGAGGAGGATGTCGAGGCCCACACGGCCCCGTTGCCCCACACGTCATTCCCGCGTTCGCTGGAATGACGAGGGTGGGCGGGGACGACCATGGCGGAATTCGAATGGGGTAATCAGAGCACGCGCCCAGAGCGGAGCGCCTACACCCCTAACCTTGACACACCCCGCCAATCCAGTGTCTGCTCCCCTCAGTCAAACGGGGGGCATCGCGAATGAGCGAGCAGGATACACGCGCATTCGGTTTTGAGGGGACATGGCGGGATTATGCCCCCATCGCCTTCACCAACCTTCTGCTCATCATCGTGACGCTCGGCATTTACCGCTTCTGGGCGACCACCCGCACCCGCAAATATCTCTGGAGCCGCACCCGCTTCATCGATGAGCGGCTGGAGTGGACCGGCACGCCCATCGAGCTGCTCATTGGCTTCCTCATCGTGCTGGTGCTGTTCGGCATCCCGGTCTTCTTCCTCAACTTCGGCATGCAGGCGATGATCCTGCAGGGGCAGGCCGGGGTTGCGGGCTTGTTGGGTTTGCTGGCCTTCTCGGCGATCTTCTATCTGTACGGCGTCGCGCGGCTGCGGATGCTGCGTTATCGCCTCAGTCGCACATGGTGGCATGGCATTCGCGGCGGCAGTGACACCAAGGGTTGGGCCTATGGCTGGTCTTATGTCTGGCGCAGCATGGTCGGCTGGTGGTCGCTGGGCCTCCTCGTCCCCTGGTCGATGACGAGCCTGTGGAACGATCGCTGGAACGCCATGAGCTTTGGCTCCCACAATTTCCATGCGCAGGCGATGCCGGGGCAGATTTTCCGGCGCTTCCTGCTGTTTTACCTGCTGCCGTTCATCCTCTTCCTCGCTGCCGTCATCATTGGCTTGAGCGGCGCTGGCATGATGATGGCGATGGGGAAAGTCGACCCACAAACCGGGCCAAGCCCCGTTTTCGTCCTGGTTGCGTTCGTTATCGTGATGCTGATCTACGGCCTTATTGGCCTCGTCGCCCTCGCCTTTTACGCAAAGTTTTTCCGCGTCGCGATCGGCAGCCTCTCGCTCACCACGCTTGAGTTCGAGTTCGATGCCCGGACCAAGGATTGGGTCAAGCTCATCCTTGGCGATATCGCGCTGGTCATCGGCACGCTCGGCGTCGGCTATATGTTCCTCTCCTACCGGCACTGGAAATTCTTCATCACCCATCTGAATGCGGGCGGTGAGATCAGCCTCTCCGCGCTCACCCAATCGACCACTGCAGCGCCGGGTCAGGGCGAAGGCCTTGCCGATGCGTTCGACATGGGCGCGATCTGACAACGATGACGCAAGCCGAGACCCCGGAGCAAAGCTGGTTCTACGATGGCACCAGTGCCACCCGCCACCATCCCGCCATCACATGGACGGCGCAGGGCTTCACCTTGCGTTGGGATGGGGGCGAGAGCGGCCCGTATGACTGGCGCGATCTGGAGCCGATCGATGGCAGCGGCGGTCGCTCCGTTTATGGCCTGCGTGGTCGGCCCGGCTGGCGGCTCGGCTTCAACGGCGCGCCGCCGCATGACTTCGCCATCCATCTGCCGCTGCCCGCCCGCTATGGCCGCTGGATCGATCGCGTTGGGCTGTGGAAAGCGTTCGCCCTTTTCGCGCTGATCGCGGCTGGCATCGTCTATCTCGCCCTGCGCCTCCCCGCATGGATCGCGCCCCATGTGCCGCGCAGTTGGGAACAGAAGATGGGCGATGCGATGGTCGGTGATTTTGGCGGGCGGCTCTGCGAAACGCCAGCCAGCCGCGCTGCGATCGAAAAGCTGCAGCGAGACTTGGGCAGCGATGTCCCCATCCGGCGGATCGGCATCGCCAATATCGATATGGTCAATGCCGTCGCCCTCCCCGGCGGCCATATCATGCTGTTCGACAAGCTCATTCAGGAGGCAAAATCGCCCGATGAACTGGCGGGCGTGCTGGCGCATGAGATCGGCCATGTCCGCAATCGCGATACGATCACGGCGATGGTCCGGCAGCTTGGCCTCAGCATCATCCTTGGTGGGTTCAGCGGCGATGTCGGCGGGGCGCTGAATGGCGTGCTATCGCTCAGCTATGGCCGCGATGCGGAGCGGTCGGCCGATCTCTATTCCATCGCAGCGCTGCGCAGCGCCAACATCTCGCCCCTGCCCACCGCTGCCTTTTTCGGTCGGCTCGGCGGCGGCAAGGCTGGCGAAAAGATCGAGCGCAGCACCAGCTGGATGGCTTCCCACCCCATCTCCGCCGAACGCCGCACAATGTTCGAGCAGGCCGTGCGAAAGGCGCAAGCCTATCGCCCATCCCTCACACCCGCCGAATGGGCTGCCATTCGCGGCGCTTGCAAGCAGGATAAGGATGTCGCTCCGGTCAGCCGATTTGGATTTTGATAGGCGTGCGGTAAAGACAATCGCATGACGGACGCCCCATATTTCATCACTCGCCCGGATGGCCTGCGCCTCGCCTGCCGCCATCGCGCAGGCACCGGCCCCACCATGATCTTCCTGCCCGGCTATATGTCGGACATGCAGGGCAGCAAGGCCATCGCGCTCGATGAATGGGCCGCGCGAGAAGGCCGCCCGATGCTGCGCTTCGACTATGCCGGATGCGGCGAGAGCGATGGCGCATTCGAGGATGGCACGCTCGCCAGCTGGCGCGATGATGCTCGGCTGGTCATTGCGGCAATGGCGCCCGATGGCCCGCTCATCCTTATCGGCTCCTCAATGGGCGGCTGGCTCGCGTTGCTGCTCGGCGTGGATCTAGGCGCGCGCGTCACCGGACTCATTGGCATCGCCGCCGCGCCCGACTTCACCGATTGGGGCTTTGATGACGCCCAAAAAGCCATCATTCAGCGCGAGGGCAGACTGGTCGAGCCCACGCCCTATGGCGATCAACCCTATGTCACCACGCGCGGCTTCTGGGAGTCCGGCGAGCGCCTGCGCCTGCTGGATAACCCCATCGCCATCCACTGCAAGGTGCGGCTCCTGCAAGGGCAGGCCGATGCGGATGTGCCTTGGCAAACCGCGCTGCGCATCGCGGACCAGCTCCGTTCAGCGGACGTGCAGACCATCTTGGTCAAGGATGGCGACCATCGCCTTTCCCGGCCGCAGGATATCGCATTGCTGATCGATCTGGTGCGCGACCTTTGCGACCCGACCGACCCTGAAGACAGGATTTAACGCCCCATGCTCATCGCCGCCGCCGTCATGCTCGCGCAGGTTACAACGCCCAACGCCACGCGCTATGATCCCGAGATCGAGGCGCTACTGCGCCGCCGCGATGAGCAGCGCCGCGCCGAAGCGCTGCAAACGCCGGTCGATGGCGGCGATGATCGCGCCGCGCTCACTGCTGTCGTCCCGCCAGCCATTGCCGAGCGGCTCGCCAGCTGCCTTGCCAGCGCGAACATCAAGCCCGCCGATGGCATCACCGCCGCGCAAGGCTGGGCGCGCGAAGGCGGTGGCGCCTATGCCGCGCAATGTCATGGCTATGCGCTGGGGCTGGACAAGCAATGGACGCAGGCCGCGGCGACTTTCGAGGCTGGCGCAAAAACCAAGGGCATAGACGCGGTGATGCGTGCGCGCCTGCTCTCGCAGGCAGGCAATGCGGAATTGATCGCGGGCAACGGCCCCGCCGCCCTTCGCGCGCTCGATAGCGCACTGGCCCAGCCGCTGCCGCGCACGCTCTCCACCGGAGAAATCCACCTTGATCGCGCCCGCGCGCGCGTCGCCGCCAATGATCTGCCGGGCGCGCGGACAGACATGGACCAAGCCATCACCCTCGCCGCCGCAGATCCGCTGGCATGGCTCCTCTCCGCCACATTGGCCCGGCGCATGAACGACCTCCCCCTCGCCCGCCTCCACATAGAGGAAGCCGCCAAACGCGCCCGCAACGATGCCCCCATCGCGCTGGAGCAGGGCATCATCTACGCGCTCTCCGGCGGAGACGACCCTGCTGCGATAGCCGCCTTTGGACGCGCTCAAGAGCTGGCCGGGCCGACCAGTGATGTGGGCAAGCAGGCCGCGGATTATCTGGCGCAGCTCGGCCAAACGCCAAAGGCAGAGACGAAGGTTGACGCGACGCGCTGAGCTTTGCCGCGCTGACCTTCAGGGTGGAGCAACACAGGAACGCCGCCACCAAAATCGTCATGCCAGCGCAGGCTGGCATCTGTTGCGGCAGTGCGCCACGGTCCGATCCAGTGTCAGCGGCGGCTGATCAACATTGCCAAAAGACCCCTGCCTTCGCTGGGGTAATGATAAAAAAGGTGCGTCGGGGACTACATGGAATCGCCTTAAAGGCAGTCCGCAACGCCACCGCCCGCCCCTATCCACCTTAGCTCAGATAAAAATCCACCGTCGTCACCACACGCACCTTCTTGAATGGCGTATCCGTCCCGCCATAGCCGCCCGCAGGTTCGCCATCGCGCGGTTCGATCGAGAAATAGCCCTGCGTCGCGCTTTTGATGCCGCCCACGCCCGTGCCGCTATCCTTGGCGAACTGCTCGGCGGCGTTGCGCGCGTCCTTCGTTGCGGCGGCAACCATCGGCGGCTTGATGTCGTTGAGCTTGGTGAAGCTGTAGGTCATCGCCGATCCCTCCTGCAGCGTCACGCCGCGCCGCACGAGATCAAACTGATTGGCAACGGCACGCTGAGCGCGGGGAATATCACTCGTGCGCAATTGCATCCGCTGGGTGATCGTGATGTTGGGCATGCCGTTATTCTGATACTGGCTCACCGCCGCGCCGGTGGTCGTCAGCGCATCATCGGGGAAGCCCAGCCCCTTGAAATAGCTGCGCAGCGCCGTCGTATTCGCCTCAATCTCGGATCGCACCGTGGGCAAGTCCGCGCCGGTGCTGGCATAAGCAATCGTCCAAGTCGCAAGGTCCGCCGTCACATTGCGCTCGGCAAGCCCGCGCACGGTCACGGATCGCTCGGCGGCGTGGGAACGGCGCAGGCCATCGCCCAGCAGATAGCCGCCCACGATCATGCCGCCTGCCAGCACCACCGCGCCCGTCAGCGCGACCTTGTTAATGTCCTGCATCCAACCCATCTGAATATTCCTCTCTTTTACACGCCACGCCCAGAGCCTATCTCTTGGACTAAGCTTTGCCACCCCCATGATGAACCGTTGCTTACAAGCGATGAAGCGTTGAGGACGACCTGATGCCCAAATATCTGCACACCATGATCCGCGTGACCGACATCGACGCGACGGTTCGCTTCTTCGAGATGCTCGGGCTCAACGAGGTTCGCCGCATCAACAGCGAGCAGGGCCGCTTCACGCTCGTGTTCGTCGCGGCGCCCGACGATGAGGATGCGCAGGTCGAACTGACCTACAACTGGCCGACCGAAGGCAAGGAGGCCGAAGTTTATACCGGCGGTCGCAATTTCGGCCATCTCGCCTACCGTGTCGAGAATATCTACGAGACATGCCAGCGGCTGATGGACAATGGCGTGACGATCAACCGCCCGCCGCGCGATGGCCATATGGCGTTCGTCCGCACGCCTGATGGCATCTCGATCGAGTTGCTACAGGATGGCCATCTTGAGCCCGCCGAGCCTTGGGCCTCCATGCCAAACACGGGCGAGTGGTGAGCATGAGCGGCGCTCTGGAGATCGTCCGCGTCCCGGTCCTGTCGGATAATTATGTCTGGCTGGTGCATGATGGCGCGAGCGGGGAGACGCTGGTCGTCGATCCCTCCGTCGCCGATCCGGTGTTGGAGGCCGCCCATGCGCGCGGCTGGACGATCAGCCAGATCTGGAACACGCATTGGCATGGCGATCATATTGGCGGCAATGCGGGGATTGTCGCGGCCACTGGCGCACGGGTAACGGCGCCCGCTGCCGAGCTTGCCAAAATCCCCAATGTGGACCGGGCGGTTGGCGAGGGCGATGTCGTGACGCTGGGAAAACATCAGGCCACGGTCCTCTCCGTCCCAGCACACACGGCGGGCCATATCGCCTATCATTTCGCCGATGACGCCACCATCTTCGTTGGCGACACGATGTTCGCAATGGGGTGTGGCCGCCTGTTCGAGGGCACGCCCGAGCAGATGTTCACCAACATGCGCCGGTTCGAGGCATTGCCCGACGAAACCAACGTCTATTGCGCGCATGAATATACGCTCTCCAACGGCCAGTTCGCTGCCCGAGCCGAGCCGGATAATGAGGCGATAGCCGCGCGGCTGGCGGAGGTGGAGGCCATGCGCGAGCGCGGGGAGGCCACCGTGCCGACGACGATCGCCCTTGAGCGCGCGACCAATCCTTTCCTGCGCGCGGCAACAGTGCAGGAGCTGGCGGAGCGCAGGGCGGCAAAGGACAGGGGATAGGGGATAGGGCGGCGGCTTCAAAACCCAACGCAACCCAAACAAACCCGCCGTCATCCCGGGCTTGACCCGGGATCCCGCTATCTTGTTGCAGGGCCTGCTTAAAGGCAGCGGGACCCCGGATCAGGTCCGGGGTGACGTGGTGGCTAGGTGGGTTTGCGCCTACAATGCCCTTTCCCCTGCGCCCCCAAAGACGGCCTCCCGGCCTTCCTCAAAAAACAAGCCAAGCCCCGCAAACACTGATACCCTCCAGCACACCATCGGGGGCGAGAGGAAACGCAATCATGACCAAACTAATCCCGCCCTAGCCATCCTCCCCCTAACCGCCTGCGCAACCAGCACGATGGACACCCCACCCCAGTTCAGCGCCCGCGAGGAAAAGGAACTCGCCCGCGTCTTGGAAAACAAAGTCCCCGGCGAACCCGTCAGCTGCATCTCATCCTTCAAAAGCGCGGACCTGCGCGCGCTCGGCGATAACACGCTCGTCTATCGGGCCAGCAAGGATCTCGTCTATCGCAACACCCTGCAAGGCGGGTGCAGCGGCCTTTCGCGGGGCGACACGCTGGTGATGAACCGCACCAGCGCCAGCCAATATTGCCGCGGCGATATCGCCCGTGTCGTCAATCTGATGAGCGGCGCCATGACTGGCAGCTGCGCGCTGGGCGACTTTATCCCCTATCGCACGCCCGGCAAATAAACCCCGCCCTTCAGCCCTTATAAAGCCCGTTCAGCCGCTCCTGATAGGCCGCGCGAATGATATGTCGCCGGATCGATTGATTGGGCGTCAGCATCTCATTATCGATGCTGAACGGCTGATCGGCAAAGGCAAAGCGGCGGATTTTCTCGATCACGGAGAGGTCCGCATTCACCCGGTCTACCGCCGCGCGCACTGCCCCGTAAAAAGCCGGATCCTCCTTGAGCGCCGCAAAGTCGCCAGACTTGCCGTTCGCCTCCGCCCACTCCCGCGTCCAGTCCGGGTCCGGCACGATCAGCGCCACGATGTGCGGGCGCCGGTCGCCATAAGCCATTGCCTGGCCAATCTCCGGCTGGAGCGTGAGCATCCCTTCCAGCTTGGCGGGCGCGACATTATCGCCCTTGTCGTTCACGATCAGGTCTTTCTTGCGGTCGGTGATCTTCAGCCGCCCGGCCTCATCCAGTTCGCCAATATCACCCGTATGCAGCCAGCCATTCTGGATCGCGCGCGCCGTCTCCGCCGGATTGTTCCAATAGCCTTTCATCACCAGCTCGCCGCGCACGAGGATTTCACCATCCTGGGCAATGCGCACCTCAACATTTTTGAGCGGCGGACCGACCGTCTCCATCCGCAAGCCGACCGAGGGCCGATTGCAGCTCACCACCGGGCCTGACTCGGTCTGCCCATAGCCCTGCAAAAGCGTCAGCCCCAGCGCATCGAAAAACGCCCCCACATCCGGGTTGAGCGGCGCCCCGCCAGAAACCAGCGCCTTCATTCGCCCGCCAAAGCGCGCCCGCACCTTGGGCACGATGGTGCGGTTGAGCACGGCCTGTAGCGGCTTGTCCCAGATTGGCAGCTTGCCGCCCGCGGCCGCGCGCTTGGCGCCCAGCCGCTGCGTCTGCTCCAGCATCAGCGTCGGCAGCTTGCCCTGCTTCTCGATCGCCTTGGTCACACGTGTGCGCAGCAGCTCGAAAAGACGCGGCACCACGACCATGATTGTGGGGCGCACTTCGGCGATGTTCGCCGCCAGCTTCTCCAGATTCTCGGCATAATAAATCTGTCCGCCCAGCCCGATGGGGAAGAACTGGCCGCCACTATGCTCATAGGCATGGCTGATCGGCAGGAAGGAGAGAAACACCTCATCGCCCCAGCCGAAATCACTGGCGATCACATCCACGCACCCTTCGACATTGCACAGGATCGCCCCATGATGCTGCATCACGCCGCGCGGCGCGCCGCCCGTACCGCTGGTATAGATGAGGCAGGCGATGTCGTCGCGCGTCGCCGTGAGGCCCGCTTCGCACGCAGCAACGTCACCCGGATGCACCGCGATCAGTGCATCCCATTCATGGATATCCACCGCCGATGCCTGCATCGACTTCACCGGCTCCATGCTGATCGCCAGATCGATCCGCGAGCGCACCACCGCAGGCATCAGCGCCTTGGCGATCTTCGCGGTCGAGAAGATCACCGCCCGCGCGCCGCTATTGGCGATAATATGCTCATGATCGCGCGTCGTGTTGGTCGTGTAGGTCGGCACCGTGATGGCGCCTGCCGCCATGATTGCCAGATCGGCAATGCAGAATTCCGGCCGGTTCTCGCTCACCAGCATCACCCGGTCGCCGGGCGCTATGCCAAGGCTTTTGAGGCCCTGCGCCAGCGATGCGACCGTCCGCGCCGCTTCCGCCCAACTGGTCGATCGCCACACATCCTCATGCTTGGCCCACAGGAACGGCTTTTCACCCTTCTCACGCGCGCGACTCAAGAACATCGCCGTCAGGCTGGGGAATTGCTCAAAGGCAGGCAAAATTTTGCTCTCCATCCGTCAAGGTGCGCCTGCTCATTGGCGCTTTGGAGGTATTATAGCGCGCAAAGCCGTAAGGGCTATCCCTTGCCGCGACCTGAGGCTGTCCCATTTCGCAAGCCTTCACCCGTGCCGCGACGGGGTGATTTCAACGCCGTGAGCTTTCGTCTCTACGCACATCGTCCCCTTGCCTTGTCACGCATGAGCATCCACGATGGCCCCTCGCTGCATTGCAACACGGTCAGCAATAGGGGACCGCCGCATGAATTTGTTCCGCCCAGTCATCAGCTCTTTGCTCATTCTCGCGCTCAGCGCGTGCGGAACGATGCGCACAGCATCGCCGGGCCGCACCACCCCTGCTGCGCCGCAGACCGCAAATGCGCAGAATTTCGTCGTCGCCTCCAATCCCCTCGCTGCCGAAGCGGGCATGGCCGTGCTGCGTCGTGGCGGCAGCGCCATCGATGCGGCGATTGCCGTGCAGGCCATGCTCTCGCTGGTCGAGCCGCAAAGCTCCGGCCTGGGCGGCGGCGCGTTCATGACCTATTTTGACGGCCCCACCGGTAGAGTCTCCGTCTATGACGGGCGGGAAACCGCGCCCGCATCTGCGAGCGAGACGATGTTCATCGCACCCGATGGCAAGCCCATCCCGTTCCGCGACGCCGTTGTCGGTGGGCGCGCGACCGGCGTCCCCGGCGCGGTCAAGATGCTCGCAATGGTTCATGCCGAGCATGGCGCGCTCCCCTGGAACAGTCTTTTCGGCGACGCCGAGCGTGTCGCGCGTGAGGGTTTCGTCATCACGCCGCGCCTTGGAAAATTCCTGCAGGGCAATTTTCCCCAGCTCGAAACCCCCGATACCCGCGCTTATTTCGGCGCGCCCGATGGCAGCATCAAAAAGGTCGGCGATCGGCTGGTGAATGCAGGCTATGCTGCCTTCCTCCAGCGCCTAGCCGCGCAAGGGCCGGATGCGCTCTACAAGGGCGAAACCGCCGCGCGCATCGTCGCCAAAGTGAATTCCGCGCCGCTCGCAAGCGGCATGACGCTCACCGATCTCGCCAATTACACACCGCTCAAGCGCGAGGCGCTGTGCAATCCCTACCGCGTCTATCTCGTCTGCGTGCCGCCCCCACCCTCCAGCGGCGTGGCATTCCTTGAACTGCTCGCCCTGCTCGAACATACCGATATCGACAAGCGCGGCCCAGCCGATCCGCAGGCCTGGTTCCTCTTCGCCGAGACCAGCCGTATCATGTATGCTGATCGGGACCGCTATGTCGGCGACCCTGCCTTCGCGCAGGTGCCAGTCGCAGGGTTGATCGACCCCGCCTATGTCGCTTCGCGCGCAAAGCTCATCGGCACCAAGGCAGGGCCAGCGCCCGAGGCGGGCACACCACCCGGCGCCGTGCTGGCAGCGCGTGACAATACGGTGGAACTGGGCGGCACCTCGCATTTCATCGTGGGCGATGCGAAGGGCAATGTCGTGTCCATCACCACCACCGTTGAATCCATCTTCGGCACCGGCCGCATGGTCGATGGCTTTTTCCTCAACAATCAGATGACCGATTTCGCCTTCACCCCGCGCGACGAGCGGGGTCGCCTGGTCGCCAATGCCGTAGCCCCCGGCAAACGCCCCCGCTCCTCCATGATCCCGCTGATCATGATCGACAGCAAAGGCCGCTTCGCTGGCGCGATGGGCTCAGCGGGTGGCAACGCCATCCTCGCCTATGTCGGCAAATCGCTCGTCGCGGCGGTGGACTGGAGCCTGCCGATGCAGGACGCGCTGGCCCAACCCAACCTCATCGCACGAGGCGACAGCTTCATGGGTGAAGCCAGCAAGTTCCCCGAGCCGGTAATCGCTGGATTGAAGGAGCGCGGCGTAGAAGTGCGGCCCGGCCAGGGTGAGGATAGCGGCGTCCACGCGGTGATCATGCGCGATGGGCGCATCGATGGTGGGTATGATCCGCGGCGTGAAGGTAGGGTGTTGGTTGAGGGGATGAAGTGAGGGGCTTTCGCTCCCGTTAACATACCATCGAGAAGCCGTCCGTTATCGTTATCGTTATCGGCCATCAAATATCGTTGGAAATCGAATGGTAAATCTAGCGGATGAACGGATAATCGAGCAAGCTACCCTTCAAACGCTTACGATCGTTGAGCCAACACCTCGCTCAATTCGGGATTGTCTAACTTCTACATGCGCCTCAAACCGCTCGAGGGCCATACACGCATGGTTCATCTGGTAGCACTGAACAAAACAGGAACGATGGGTCGCTTAAAACCCATCGCATCAAACTTCAGCACTAAACAGCTAGGGTCAGGACTCACTGATCAGAGCCAGAAGATGACGGTTGCGGCGAGAGCGA
>CBIHKY010000088.1:0-13580 GCA_966205705.1 uncultured Alphaproteobacteria bacterium | reverse complement strand
AAGCTGGCATGGAAAAGCGCAGCAAGCGGTCTTTGAGGGGGATAAGCGCTTCGCCTGCCATTGTGTGACACTCGATAAATTGACGCTGCGTCAAGCTGGCATGGAAAAGCGCAGCAAGCGGTCTTTGAGGGGGATAAGCGCTTCGCCGCCCCGCCCGATGAGCGCGCGGATGGGCGAAGCGCCTGCATCGAGTCCCCCGGTGAGCGCGCCAAAGGCTGGCACGATCAGCTTGCTGGACCCCATCACGAAGCAGCGCCGGGAGACGGATCGGCCACGCAAACTCAAGCGCCATTTGGGGTGGAAATGGCCGGATATTTCAGGGCCGGTTTCGCCCTTTTGGGCTTCATGGCGCAACATCACGCCGTCGATCAGCGCTTCATCAAAAATCTCGCCGCCCAAGCCCGCGCTGGCATCAGGATCATGATTGCCGGTGATCCACGTCCAGCGGCAATGCCCGGTCAGGCGCGTCAGACGCTCCCGCGTGTCGCTGGCCATGCGCTCGCCCGCGCCCCTGTCGTGGAAGCTATCGCCCAGGCACCATATTTCGCGCGGATTGCTCAGCGCGATGGCGGCATCGAGCGCATCGAGCGTCGCAGCGCTGTCATAGGGCGGGAGCATCTGGCCGCGCACTGCATAAGCGCTGGCCTTCTCGAAATGCAGGTCCGCCACGATCAGCGCCTGCCGCTCGCACCAGAACAGCGCGCCTTGCGGCAAGGCGAGCCAATGTTGCCCGGCAAAGGTGAAGGCGGATGGCGGCATCATCATCCCACTCGCTATGCCCGCATCAACCCGGCCATTCAATGTGAAACGAACAAATGCGGAACCTTGGCGCCTCGCTTCATCGCGATTGCGGGAGTGGCGATCCCCGCACGCTTCCTGTAAAGGCCGCGCCGTGACTGATCTTTCCGCCTTCCCCATCCGCATCGCGGCCTTCTATCATTTCGCGCCTCTGCCCGATCCGCAGGCTCTGGCGGTCGAGATGCGCGCGCTCGGTAAAGAGCTTGGCCTGCTCGGCTCCATCATCATGGCGCAGGAGGGCGTGAACGGCACGATTGCGGGCACGCACGCAGCGATGGACGCAGCATTCGCCCATCTGCGAGCGGTGCCCGGCTTCGAGAGCCTCAAGACGCGCGATCATGGCGCGGACGAGCAGCCCTTCGTGCGCTGGAAGATCAAGGTGAAGCCCGAGATCGTCACAATGGGCGAGTTGGATATCGATGCCAATGACGCAGGCACCCATGTGCCGCCCGCGGAATGGAATGCGCTGATCAGCGATCCGGACACGATCCTCATCGATGCGCGCAATGATTATGAGATTGAGATTGGCCAGTTCGAGGGCGCAATCGATCCGCAAACGCGCAGCTTCGGCGCCTTCCCGGCATGGTTCGATGCGCAGGCCGAGCAATGGCGAGCGGAGGGCCGCAAGCCTCGCATCGCCATGTATTGCACCGGCGGCATCCGCTGCGAAAAGTCGACCGCGCTCGCCAAAGCGCGCGGCTTTGATGAGGTCTATCATCTCAAGGGCGGCATCCTCGCCTATCTCGCGGAGATTGAAGAGAAGGACAGCCTGTGGCGCGGCGAATGCTTCCTGTTCGATGATCGCGTCTCGATCACGCATGGCGAGCAGCTGGGCAAAACCGCGATCTGCGTGACGTGCGGCCTGCCCGTGACCCCGCCAGCCGACTGCGGCATCCCACCACAGGAGTGCGCCCGCTGCATTGACCTGGCTGACTGAGGCTGGGTGGTAAGCCGTCCTAAAGCCCCTCCTCTTCAGAGGAGGGGTTGGGGTGGTGTTACAACATCAGCGTTCTAGGGTGAGCGTGCGATGCTGACGGATCGCCACCACCCCCGACCCCCCCTCTGAAGAGGAGGGGAGAAATGTCAGAGTGTCGCCGTTTCCCGCCAGGCTACTGTTAGATAAAATGCGTGCACCCTCATCTCGCCAACCCATCAACCTTGTCCACGCTTCCCAAGGCAGCAGCCGCCACGCCCACTTTCGGCGCCAGATGAAAATCAACATGCTTATACCCAAAGTCGATCGCCACCTGATCGAACATGCGCAGCATCTTCATGCCAAGCAGCATCGCGGGTTTATCGCCCAGCCCCAATTGCTCGAACGGTGCGGCATCCAGAAACACCATCGGCACATTGTCGAACGACACCTTGCCCACGCTCAGGCGCCGCACGACGGTGAAGAGCGCGGGCATGTCCACGCCGGTTACGCTCGTGATCACCGTGGGCTGCGGCGGGATGAGCAGCCGCTTGAGCTTGAGGCTGCGGAACAGCGCCATATTGCCGATGCTGAACTCGGCGCCGGTATCCAGAATCACATTCACCTTCGCGCCATCCACGCGGGAATTGACGAGGATGAGCTGGCCGAATTTGCTCTTCGCCCGCACCACGATCATGTCATCGTCCACGCGCACTGGCGCGCGTCGGCTCTCGCTCACCTCCATGCGGCGCTTCGCAAAATCCATCGTCAGCCTTTTGTCGCGCAGGCTATCCAGCCCGATGATGCCAAGCCCGCCCATGTCAGCCCGCGCGATGCTCAGCGCGGCAAGCTGATCGATGGCATGGTCGCCAAAGCGCAGCCCGCTCAATTGCACGGCGGAGACGGTGGCAGGCCCGGCCATGCTGATGATGTCCACCGGCGGCAGCGCGGGCAGGGCCAAATGCCGCGCAAGTTCTGTCGCGATGATGGTGCGCTGAGAGCCGGTGTCGATCAGGAAATGATAAGGGCCAACGCCCGCAATCTTCACCTGCATCGTCATGCGATCGCCGGTATCGAAGCCGAGCGGCAGGAGTGGATCGGCCAGCTGGAACGCCGCCGCATCGCTCGCTATGTCTGGATTGCTGGGCGTGATGGTGAATTGCCCATCCGGCACCTCTGGCACAGGTTGCGCCAGCCCCGGAATGGCCCATCCGAGCAGCAGCCTTGA
Organism: uncultured Alphaproteobacteria bacterium; assembly: GCA_966205705.1. Taxonomy (GTDB): domain Bacteria; phylum Pseudomonadota; class Alphaproteobacteria; order Sphingomonadales; family Sphingomonadaceae; genus Sphingobium. The sequence goes on along the minus strand of CBIHKY010000088.1, from coordinate 10,641 downwards.
GACGATGGCAAGCGTGGTTCTGGCAAGCATGGGCGCAACCCCTCTCCTGCGCGCAGACTAGCATGTTTTGCGCCGCAGGTAATGCGCTGCTTAATCCGGCGTCATCGCAATCCGTGCCAATGATTCCGCCTCGATCAGCAGCGCGTCGTCGGTCTCCTTATTGGCAACATGCTCCCGCCCGATGATGATGAGCAGTGGCACCGCCAGCGGACTCACCCGGTCGAGCGGCTGGTGCAGCATGGTGCCCACCGCGCGCTCGATCAGCTCGCCAAGTCGGCCGACGTCCGTCAACCGCGCCTGCGCATCGGCCCAGGCGGCTTTGAGCAGCAGATGGTCCGGCTCATAGCGGCGCAGCACATCATAGATGAGGTCGGTCGAGAAGCTCACTTGCCGCCCGGTCTTGCGCGCGCCGGGCTGCTGCCGCTCGATCAGGCCGGAGATGACCGCCACGTCGCGGAAGGCGCGTTTGAGCAGGCTGCTATCCTCGATCCAGTCCTTCAACTCCTCATCGAGAATATTGGCCGAGAAGAGCGGCGCGGGGTCCAGCACCGGCTCCAGCCCATACACCGCCAGCGCATAATCATTGGAGACGAAGCCCACTGGCTTCAGCCCGCGTTCCTGCATCCGGCGGGTGAGCAGCATCGCCAGCGACTGATGCGCGTTCCACCCCTCAAAGCTGTAAACGACCATATGGTGCAGGCCTTCGTGGGGGAATGTCTCGACCAGCAGCTGATCCGGGCGCGGCAACACGGAGCGCAATTGCTGCATGGCGAGCCATTCATGCACATCGTCCGGGAAGCGATGCCATTGGCTGGGATCCGCGAGAAATTGCCGCACCCGTCCTGCCAGATTGGTGGACATCGCCATGCGCGTGCCGCCCCAGCTGGGGATTGTCGCGGATTTGGTGGAGGCGCGCACGACCAGATCGGACTCGGTCTGCCGCTGCACCTCCAGCGACATGCCGGAGAAGAAGAAGCGGTCGCCAATCGAGAGCGAGGCCGCGAAATTCTCCTCCACCGTGCCAAGCTTGCGGCCATTGCCAAAGCGCACGTCCACCGCTGGCTGATCAACGATGATCCCCGCGTTCAGCCGATGTTGCTGGGCAAAGCGCGGGTGCGCCAGCCGCCATGTGCCGTCCGCCTCCTGCTTGAGGCGCTGGAAGCGATCATAAGCGCGCAGGGCATAGCCGCCGGTGGAGATGAACCCGAGCATGTCATCCAACTGCGCACGGTCTAGCCATTGATAGGGCATGGCGCTCGTCACCTCGGCCAGCAGCGCGTCCGGCTCGATCGGCCCCGCGCAGGCCATCGCCATGATATGCTGGGCCAGCACGTCGCGCGCGCCGGGGCGGAACTGGTCGGTATCGCGCTCGCCCGCCATCACAGCATCGAAGGCGGCCTGTGCTTCGAGATATTCAAAGCGGTTGCCGGGGATGAGGATCGCCTTGCTCGGCTCATCCATCCGGTGATTGGCGCGGCCCGTGCGCTGGAGCAGGCGCGAGCTGCCCTTGGGCGCGCCCATCTGCACCACGCAGTCGATATCGCCCCAGTCGATGCCGAGATCGAGGCTGGCGGTCGCGATCAGCCCGCGCAGCTTCCCCGCCGCCATAGCCGATTCCACCTTGCGCCGCGCCTCGCGCGAAAGGCTGCCATGATGGATGCCGATGGGGAGATTGTCGTCATTCTCCGCCCACAGCTCCTGAAAGATCAGCTCCGCCAACCCACGCGTATTGCAGAAGACGAGCGTCATCTTGTGCTGCGCGATGATGTCGATCACCTGCCGCGCCGCATATTTTCCGCTGTGGCCAGACCATGGGACGCGGCCCTCGGGGATCAGGATCTCCAGCGCAGGCGGTGCGCCAGGATCGCCCTCCACCAGCGTCACCTTGTCGGCATCGCCGCCCGGCGCCAGCCAGCGGCGATAGGCATCCGCATCGCCGACCGTGGCGGAGAGGCCGACGCGGCGTAGTTCCGGGTTGATCGCCTGCAAACGGGAGAGGGAGAGGGCCAGCAGATCGCCCCGCTTGCCGCTCGCAAAGGCATGGATCTCATCGATGATGATGGTTTCGAGAGAGCCGAACAGGGTGGGCGCATCGGGGTAAGAAAGCAGAAGCGACAGCGACTCGGGAGTCGTCAGCAGCATCTGCGGCGGGCGGGCACGTTGCCGAGCCTTGCGGTCGGATGGTGTATCTCCCGTGCGCGTCTCCACCCGAATCGGCAGACCCATCTCCTCAATCGGCGTAAGCAGATTGCGCTGCACATCCACGGCGAGCGCTTTGAGCGGCGACACATAGAGGCTGTGGAGCCCCTCGCGCGGGCGCTCGATCAGATCGGCAATGGTGGGGAGAAATCCGGCGAGCGTCTTGCCCGCTCCGGTGGGCGCAATGAGCAGGGCATGTTCACCGCGTCGAGCGGCATCCAGCATTTCAGCCTGATGGCGGCGCACGCTCCAGCCGCGCTGATCAAGCCAATCTGTAACGATGCGTGGCAATGGCTCGATCATTGCCCTCATGTGGGCCTGGTTGCGGACCGGCTCAAGTCTGGCTGGATCGCGTCATACGAGATTTGCGACGGTCACCCAGTCGCGCGCTCAAATCTTCGGCATCGCGCTTGCTGCGTCGCGCGCTGTGCGGCCAGCCCTTCTGGCCGTCGCGCCAAATGGCATCGATCAATATCGCAGCCAGCAAAATCGGCCCGGCAATCGTGACGAGTGCCCAAATGTCACTCATAATCCGCTCCTGTCATTCCATGAAGACGAAACGCGCCGCCGCCTTTTTGGGTTTCGTTTTGCGACGAAAGCAAAAAAAAGGCCGCCCCGAAGGACGGCCTGAAGTTTTAGGAGAGGATGCCTGAAAGGCCTAGTCTGTATGCGACACATACTAATTCCGTGCAATTGCGAAAACTAGCTTGCTAAGTGCATTGCACGCACTCGCGACGCTCACTCAGCGCAATCGCTTGGCTTTAATGACCAGCCTGTTCGCCACGCTCCAATCCAGAAAGTTCAAGTTGTTCATCGACTTGCGCCAATAGTCGCTCAAGCGCAGCAGCGTCCATTGCCTCGGCACGGGCGACCAGAACATCTTGTGTATTGGAGGCACGCAGCAGCCACCAGCCGTCGTTTGTGGTCACGCGCGCGCCATCGGTGGCATCAATTGTTGCGCCTGCGGCACGCAGTCGGCCAAGCACTTCATCGATCACGGCAAACTTGCGGCTCTCGTCCACCTGAAAGCGCAATTCCGGCGTGTTGACCATCTTGGGCATCGCCTCACGTAGCTCGGTGACGCTTTTGCCAAGCGTGCTGGCGGCGCGAATCAGGCGCACGGCGGCGTAAAGCGCATCGTCAAAGCCATAATATTGGTGCTTGAAGAAGATGTGCCCGCTCATCTCGCCCGCGAGCGGGCTGCCGGTTTCGCGCATCTTGGATTTGATGAGACTGTGCCCGGTCTTCCACATCATCGGCTTGCCGCCCAGCTCCGCGACTCGGTCGAACAGCGCCTGACTGGCCTTGACATCAGCAATGATGGTCGCGCCCGGCAGCTCCGCCAGCACCGGCTCGGCGAAAATGGACAGCAGCTGATCGCCCCAGATCACGCGGCCCTGTCCATCGATCGCACCGATCCGATCGCCATCGCCATCGAAGGCGATACCGAAATCCAGCTGCTTCTCCGCCACAAGCGCACGTAGATCCTCGAGATTCTTTTCCTCGGTTGGATCGGGGTGATGATTGGGGAAGCTGCCATCCACATCGGTGAACAGGGTATAATGCTCGCCCGGCAGCAGCTTGATGAGCTTTTCCACCACAGGCCCGGCGGCGCCATTGCCCGCGTCCCAACCGATGCGGAAGGCCTTGCCATCAAAGCCCTCGACCAACCGCGCGGCATAGCGGTCAATGATATCCACAGTCTCGCTGCCTGCGCTGCCCTGCGCCCAGTCGCCGCTCGCCGCCATCGTGCCGAGCGACTGGATATCCTCGCCGAAAAATGGCCCATGCTGCAGCACCATCTTGAAGCCGTTATAATTGGCCGGGTTATGGCTGCCGGTAATCTCGATGCCGCCATCCACGTCCAGCACGGCTTCGGCATAATAGAGCATCGGCGTCGGGCCTTGCCCGATGCGCACGGCGTGAATGCCGCTGTCATTCAGGCCGCGCACCAGCGCTTCCTCCAGCATCGGCGAGGAGAGGCGGCCATCATAGCCGACGACCACAGAGCGCCCGCCCGCCCGCGCGACGCGCGTGCCAAAGCCGCGCCCAATCGCATAGGCATCCGCCTCGCCCAGCGTTTCGCCAATGATTCCGCGAATGTCATATTCGCGCAATGTGGTGGAATGGAACTGATGCGTCATGAGAAGCCTTTGACTGGAAGAGACGATTTGGCGAGCGCCTTAGCTGTTTTGCGATTTGAGCAAAAGGTCGCGCGCGGCATTGATTCGCGCGGCGAGTCCGGCAGAGCCGCCCGCGTCAGGATGATTGCGCGCCATCAGCTTGCGATAGGCGGCATGGATATCCTCCCGGCTGGCATCGATCGGCACGCCCAGCAGATCGGCCGCATCGGCGAGGTTCATGTCCGCGCGGGTGGGCGGGGCTTCATTCGGGGCCGGATTCATGCCCGGCAGGTTGCCGCCAAAGCGCAACCACAGCCCGGAACCGGTCGCCAGCAGCCCGCCGATCATGGGCATACCGCGCGCAATCATCATCGTGCCGATGATCGTGCCAGCAATGCCGAGCCATGCGGCCGGCACCTTGCGCCCGCTCTTGCGGAGCCGGGACCAGAACCACCAGCCCAATCCCCCCAAGGCGACCAAGAGCAAAAGCATCAGGTCAGGCGGCGCTTTTCGTCTGGCGCGCGGCAGGCACCATCGGCAGGGCCAGCCCGGCGATCATCTCACGCAGCTCCTGCCGCGCCGCGAGGTGGCTCACGCCCAGTTCGCCCAGATGGCCGCGATCGAGCAGCGTCAGCCCCGATGGGAACAGCTCACGGAAAATAACGCGCTCGGAGAGGCCCGATATCACCCGGAACCCAACGCGCCGCGCCAGTTCGCCCAGCGCATCGCCCACGCGGCGCTGGTTACGCGCTTCCATATGGTGGAGGCGGTTGCGCAGCACGACCCAGTCGATCGATCCGCCATCGGCCTTGGCGCGGGTCTTGCGGGTTTCCCACATCAGCTCGGAATAGAAGCTCAGCCGCTTCACCTTGAAGCTTTCCGGGTCGACCTGACCGATCAGGTCGAAATCCACAAAGCTGTCGTTCATCGGCGTCACCAGCGTATTCGCAGCAGCAGCGGCATAGCGCGCGAGCGGATCGTCACGGCCCGGCGTATCGATAATGACGACGCGCGCCTTCATGGCAGCCTGTGCGATCGCTTCGTTCAATCCTGCCGTGCTGTCGCCGGAATAGACGGCAAAGTCTGGCGAGGGCAGATCGATCGAGCGGCGCCGTGCCGTCTCCGCCCGGTTCTCCAGATAGCGCGTCACAGTCCGCTGGCGATGGTCGAGATCGATCACCGCGACGCTGATATCCTGCGCGGCCAGCGCCACGGCGGTGTGGACGCATGTGGTCGATTTGCCGGTGCCGCCTTTTTCATTGGCGAAGACGATGAGATGCGGCGCTGCGCTGGACATGGGCTCTACGAAACTCTTTATGATGGTTGCGGCCTCTTGACCGTTCGTCCTGGACAGGCGAAGCCTCCCCCGAACCTTCCTGATCGGCCTTATCGGAGCCTTGAGCGGCGTGCAAATCTTCAATGATCTCCCCTCGCTCAGAGCCGAAATTGGCCTGCTCCGCTCCCATGACGCGCGCATCGCGCTCGTCCCCACAATGGGCGCGCTCCATGCGGGGCATCTGGCTTTGGTGGAAGAGGCCAAGGCGCGTGCGCATCATGTCATCGCCTCCATTTTCGTGAACCCTACCCAGTTCGGGCCGAATGAGGATCTCGACGCTTATCCGCGCACCGAACAAGCCGATGTGATGCAACTGGATGCGGCGGGCGTCACGGCGCTCTGGATGCCGGACGTGGCGCAAATGTATCCCAATGGCTTTGCGAGCAGCATCCATGTCGCAGGCCTGTCGGATCGGCTGGATGGCGCTTGGCGCCCCGGCCATTTCGATGGAGTCGCGACCGTTGTCACCAAGCTGTTCAATCAGGTGCGTCCGGATATCGCCTGTTTCGGCCAGAAGGATTTTCAGCAGCTTGCGGTCATCCGCCAATTGGTTGCGGACCTAGACCTTGCCGTCGAGATCGTCGGCGTCGAGACGCAGCGCGATGTGGACGGCCTCGCGCTATCTTCCCGCAATGCCTATCTGCAACCGCGCGAGCGCAGCATCGCTGCCGCCCTGCCGGAGACGCTGGTGACGGCGGGCGAAGCGATCCGGTCCGGTGAGGATGCCGCAGCCATATTGTCCTGGGCAACGCAGCATCTGATGGACTGGGGCTTTGAGTCTGTCGATTATTTCACGCTCTGCGATGAGCGCACGCTGGAGACGATGACGACGCTCAATCGCCCCGCGCGGCTGCTGGTTGCCGCCCGGATTGGCGGCACGCGCCTCATCGATAACATCCCCATTTACCCCTGAAATCTTCCTTTGGCGGAGGGTGGCGCGAAAATTGCCTTCCGCTGCGTTAACCATTTCTCAAGCCGCACATGTTTGGTTGAGCCATCGCGAACCTGAATGGGGGTAGGTTATGGCTAATAGCATCAAGAGTGCGCAGTTTCTGATGGAGAGCCGGATGTGCTCGGCGGCGCGGGGCGATGCCCAAGCGCGGTTCGATCTGGGTGTGGCGTTCAGCTGCGGCGGGCCGGATGTGAGCGTCGATTTGATCGAGGCGCATAAATGGTTCAATCTCGCGGCGCAGGCAGGCAGCGAAGAGGGTCAGGCTTGCCGGGCCGAGATCGCCGAAGAAATGACCGCGCGGGAAATTGCAGAGGCGCAGCGCCTTGCTCGCGCCTTCATCATTCAGACGACACAGCGCGTGGCTGCCTAAGCGCAAGCGCAGTCACTCCACTATCCGTCATGCCAGCGAAGGCTGGCATCGCTGGCAGTCGTGCGCACAACGTCATCGAATGAAGGCAGACTAATCCGTTTTGCGGAACGGCGTAAGCTCATCCAGCCAAGCCCGCTGACTGGCGAGCGCCTCGGCCTCATGCTCCACAAATTGCGCAACCGCGTCGCGAAAGCTGGCGTTGGGAATATAATGGGCGGAGTAGGTCGGCACCGGTCGATAGCCGCGGGTGAGCTTATGCTCGCCTTGTGCGCCAGCCTCCACGCGGGTCAGCCCCCGTGCGAGCGCCGCATCGATCGCCTGATAATAGCATAGCTCAAAGTGCAGGAACGGCACATCCTCCACGCAGCCCCAATAGCGGCCATAGAGCGTATCCGCGCCGATCATGTTGAGCGCACCTGCAATGGGCTGCCCGTCGCGCAGCGCGAGGATGAGCAGGGTCCGGTCCGCCATCCGCTCGCCCAGCAGCGAGAAGAAGGCGCGTGTAAGGTAAGGCTGGCCCCATTTGCGGCTGCCGGTATCCTGATAGAAGCGCCAGAAAATGTCCCAATGCACCTCCTGCAAATCGGCGCCGGTCAGATGCAATATCTCCAGCCCCGCCTGCGCCTTGGCCCGCTCCTTGCGGATATCCTTGCGATGGCGGCTTGAGAGGCTGGCCAGAAAATCATCGAACGTCGCATAGCCATCGCTCGTCCAGTGAAACTGGCTGCCCTGCCGGATGAGCCAGTCCGCCGCGCGGAAGGTCTCGCATTCATCCTCGGAAATGAAGGTCGCGTGGGTGGAGGAGAGGCCGTTCTGTTGCGTCACGGCCTCCAGCCCGGCGATCAGCGCTGGTCCCGCCGTGGGATCACGCAGCAGGAGGCGCGGGCCGGGCACGGGCGAGAAGGGGGCCGCAATCTGCAACTTGGGATAATAGCGGCCGCCCGCGCGCTCCCAGGCGTCCGCCCAGCCATGATCGAACACATATTCGCCCTGGCTATGGCTTTTGAGATAGGCGGGTGTAGCGGCCAGCAGATCGCCCGCCTCATCAAGCACGGTGACAGGGGCAGGGGTCCAGCCCGTGCCTGGCCCGACGCTGCCGGATTCCTCCAATATCGAGAGGAAATCAAAGCTGACGAAAGGATTGCCCGCCCCGGCGCAGGCATCCCACTGGGCCTTGCCAAAGGCCGTGACCGAATCGGAAATCTGGATTGTGCGCGTGTCGCTCATTCAGGCGAACACAACGAAGTCGAAGCTGCAGATTTGGTTATGCGAGTCACATTTGGAAAGTGGGGCATGGCAGTGCAGATTGCCAGCCCCACCAATCAGTTATTCTCATTCAAGCCGGTACGTTTTGTCAGACGCGCACAGCGACGATCGCGTCGATCTCGACCGAGGCATCCAGCGGCAGCACGGGCACGCTCACCGCGCTGCGGGCATGGCGCCCGGCATCGCCGAAAATCCGCACCATCATCTCGGATGCGCCATTGGCAACCTTGGGCTGATCGGTGAACTCAGGCGTGCTGGCGACGAATGCGCCAAGCTTCACGATGCGCTGCACGCGGCCCAGATCGCCATCGAGCGCGGCTTTCATCTGCGCGACGAGCATCAGCGCGCAACGCTCTGCGGCGGCCACGCCCCAGGCCAGATCATGCTCTGCGCCGACCTTGCCGGTCATCAGCACGCCATCTGCCGTGAATGGCAATTGCCCGCTGATGTGCAGCAGATTGCCCACCAAAACCGTGGAGACATAAGCCGCGACTGGCGTGGCGGCGGTGGGGAGCGCAATGTCCTGCGCGGCGAGGTGCTGATCGATGCTGTTCATGGCCGCAAGCCACAGCATGAGAGGCCGGCTCTCGTCAAGTATCCAGGCTTTTGCGCGCCACCTGTTCATACTCATCGATGCGCGCGGAAATCCACTGCTCGGCGCGCGCCCAATCGTCGATCCGCTCATGCGCCTCGCGCGCAACCTCCACATGGGGCGCCATTTCCGGCTCGCCCACCAGATGCAGCCGCCAGCATTGCGGCGCCTCGCGCGCGACGGAGGTGTGGTTGACGGCCAGATCATCGATGAAAAATGTGATCGGCGGTTGGCGCTGCTGCATCAGCAGGCTGACGGCGGGGCCTTTGCCGCCACGATTGCCAACGACTGGATAGGGCAGGGCATGGCGATGGATCTGCTCGGCGCGGGCCTGCGCCATCTCCGCGCCAATATTGGTGAGGATAACGATGTCGGCTCGCTCGGCAAGCCGCGTCATCGCCTCCACTGCACCGGGGATTGGCGTCTGCCGGTGCATCTCGGTCTTGAAGAAGCCACTGAGCAATTCCCAAACGATCGTCCGCTCCACCACATCGCCGCTGGTCTTGTGGCGCAGGGCGCGCTCGAAACCGCCGCTAAAATCGAAGTGGATGCCATGATGCTCGTCCAGCCATGCCCGAAACGGCACGACCATGTGCATCAGCACCTCGTCGCAATCGGTGATGATGAGCGGGCGCGTCATCGCGCCAGTTTCTCCCGCGCCGTCACGATCGCGGCAGGCCTTGTGCCGAGCGCATCGGCGCAGGCGAGCAGATCCGGCTCATGATTGATGACGAAATCCATGATCGCACCGAGCGCAGCGGGATCGGAAAGGCTGGCGCGCAGCGAATCAGGATCGAGGCCGGTGATGGAGAACATCCGCTCCACCCGTGCGACATCTGACAGGATCCAGCCGACGAGTTGAAGCGCAACCGTCTGCGCCGTGGTTTCCTCCGCCGCGTGGATGAGATATTCGGAGCGCATTGCAGACTGCGCCGCTGATGGCGAGGTCTGTCGTTTATCTGTATCGTCCGTCGGCATAAGGAATGTCCGTGTCAAAACGCGTGTTGGTTGTCGAGGACAATGAGCTCAATATGAAGCTCTTTTGTGACCTGCTCAGGGTGCATGGTCATGAGACCGATGCTGTGCGGGATGGGCGGGACGCCTTCGAGCGCGCGATTGCCTTCCGGCCAGACCTCATCATCACCGATATTCAGCTGCCGCATGTGACGGGGCTCGACCTCATCACGTCGTTTCGCGCGGACCCGGTGCTTGCCGATGTGCCGATCATGGCGGTCACGGCCTATGCGGGCGTTGGGGATGAGGACCGGATTCGCACGGCTGGCGCGAGCGCCTTTGTGTCCAAGCCGATATCCGTGCTGCGGTTCATGGAGGTTGTGAACGGGCTGTTGGCGCCAGAGACTGTCGCTGGCTGAGGCAGCGCTACCTTCCAGCCTCGCATCAACAGATAAAGGCCCGGATCAGAACGATCCGAGCCCTTAAGGCAATCAAGCGACTGGCGCGGCGCCGCGAAGCGCTTCGCCAAGGCGATTACTTGATCTTATGTTCCTTGAACTCGACATGCTTGCGCACGACGGGATCATATTTGCGGAAGTTCAGCTTCTCGGTCTGCGTGCGCGGGTTCTTCTTCGTGACGTAGTAGAAACCCGTATCAGCAGTGCTGACCAGCTTGATCTTGACTGTGGATGGCTTCGCCATGACCGTTTCCTCAACAGAATGCGCTACTAGCCTTGCGGGAAGCAAGGGAAGAACGCTGAAAATCTTACGAAAATAGATGCTGCCTCACGCAACACCTGTTCGGCGGCGGCCAATGCGGGAATCGGCAGCCCTTGTCAAGCTTTCGGC
>CBIHKY010000087.1:0-13647 GCA_966205705.1 uncultured Alphaproteobacteria bacterium | reverse complement strand
AGATTTGGCGGCGTGATCAATGCGCCCCTCCAGTTGGATTCAGGCTGGCTGGCATCTTTTTGCAGCCAACCGAGGAACGCATCCAGCTCCCGGGGCATTGATTGGGAAGGTGAAGATGGCGCGACGGCCACCGGTTTGGCGACCGCCGGCTCAACATGGCGAGCCTCCTCCGCGCGCGGGGAGGATGGCTGCGCAGCAGCAGCGCGATCCTGCTGCCAGAAAGGCGCAACCTGAGGTTCACGCCAGCGATGCGGAACATCATCTGTCGCGTGCAAAAGCCCAGCCTCTCGCCACCAAAGTGCGTAGGACTGCGCAGCCTTTTCCAAGGAACCTGCCTGAAGCTCACCCATCGCGCCCTAACAGACAGAGGTTGACGCGGCAGTCAACTCTGCCGCATCGCTATGCTTATCAACGGTTCGAATATTGCGGCGATTGGACTGATATCGTCGCCAGGGAGTGAAGAAATGTCCGAACGCGAGTCCATGCCTTATGACGTGGTGATCGTTGGCGGTGGTCCGGCTGGGCTGAGCGCGGCGATCCGCCTCAAGCAGCGCGCGGCGATCGACGGTAGGGAAATCTCGGTTTGCGTGCTGGAGAAGGGCTCCGAGATCGGGGCGCATATTCTCTCGGGCGCCGTTATTGATCCCAAGGGGCTGGATGAGTTGCTGCCGGATTGGCGGACGAGCGATTGCCCGCTGGCGCAGGTGCCAGTCACAGAGAATCACCACTGGTTTTTGAGCGCGAACGGCAAGTTTGCGATCCCGCATCTGTTCACGCCCGGCTTCATGCACAATAAGGGCACTTATACTGGCTCGTTAGGTTCGCTTTGCCGCTGGCTGGCCGAGCAGGCCGAAGGGCTGGGCGTCGAGATATTCCCCGGCTTTCCGGCAGCGGAAATCCTCTACAATGAGGATGGCTCGGTTAAGGGCGTCGCGACGGGCGACATGGGCATAGCGCGCGATGGCAGCGCGAAGCCGGATTATCAGCCGGGGCTTGAACTGCATGCGCGCTATACGCTGTTTGCAGAAGGCGCGCGGGGCCACCTGACCAAGCAGCTAAAGGCGCGTTATCATCTCGATGATGAGAGCGATCCGCAGACCTATGGCCTCGGCTGCAAGGAATTGTGGGACATTGCGCCGGAAAAGCATGTGCCGGGGCGGGTGATCCATACGCAGGGCTGGCCGCTGACCGATGCTTATGGCGGCGGCTTCCTCTATCATCAGGCGAATGGGCAAGTGGCGCTCGGCTTCGTAGTGGGGCTTGGTTATCGCAACCCGCATCTCAGCCCATTCGAGGAGTTTCAGCGCTGGAAGCAGCATCCTGCGATCCGTGAGGTGCTGGAGGGCGGCAAGCGCGTCTCTTATGGTGCCCGGGTTATCAACGAGGGCGGTTGGCAATCCATCCCCAAGCTGGTGATGCCGGGCGCGGCGCTGATTGGTTGCTCAGCGGGCTTTGTGAATGTGCCGCGGATCAAAGGCACGCATACGGCGATGAAGTCTGCCATGCTGGCGGCGGATGCGGCTTTTGATGCAGTAGTGGCAGAGCGGACAAGTGACGTGCTGGAGGCTTATCCTGCGGCGCTGAATGACAGCTGGATTGCCGACGAGCTTAAGCTGGTGCGCAATGCCGGGCCTGCTTTGGCGAAATTCGGTAACACGATCGGCACATTGGTTGCCGGCATCGACATGTGGATGCGGACGCTGAAGATCGGTCTGCCCTTCACGCTGCGCAATAAGGCGGACAACACCAAGCTTTGGCGCAAGGATCAGTGCCACAAGATCAGCTATCCTAAGCCTGATGGCGTGATCAGCTTTGATAGGCTTTCCTCAGTTTTCCTTTCGGGGACAAACCACGAGGAAGATCAGCCGGTGCATCTCCATCTGAAAGACCCGGATGTGCCTATCCGGTACAATCTGCCCCTCTATGACGAACCGGCTCGACTCTATTGCCCGGCGGGTGTTTATGAGGTTGTGGAGGATGCGCAGGGTGATCCGCGCTTCCAGATCAACGCGCAGAATTGCGTTCATTGCAAAACCTGCGACATCAAGGACCCCACGCTCAACATCAATTGGGTCGCGCCGGAAGGTGGCGGCGGGCCGACTTATCCGAATATGTGAGCTTGGCTGATTGGATGACAATGTTGAGTGAGACGGCCTACGCCAAAGTGAACCTGGCGCTTCATGTGCGTGCGCGGCGGGAGGATGGCTATCATGAGCTAGAGAGCCTGTTCGCCTTTTGCGCCGATGGGGACAGGCTTGAGACGGTTGCGCGGGACGATGGCGCGCTGCGGCTGACGATTGCGGGGCCGTTTGCCGATGATCTTGGCGATGGCGATGACAACCTCGTCATCCGTGCGGCGCGGGCGTTGCGCGAGGCGAGCGGGACGAGCCTTGGCGCTGATCTGAGGCTCGACAAGCGACTGCCGGTTGCAGCGGGCATTGGCGGGGGATCGGCGGATGCAGCGGCGGCGCTGCGTTTGCTGGTTAAGCTTTGGGGGATTGAGAGCGCGCAGGTTGATCTAGCGGGGATTGCGGTGTCATTGGGCGCGGATGTGCCCGCCTGTCTAGCCTCACAGACGGTATTTGGCTCGGGCGTTGGCGATAAGCTGGCGCAAGTCGATGTCGATCTGGCTGGCACACCGATCCTGCTGGTGAACCCGCTGATCGAATGTCTCACCGGCCCCGTGTTCAAGGGCTGGGATGGCGTGGATCGTGGCGCTCTCGATCCGCTCGCGTGGCGGCGCGGGCGCAATGATCTGGCGGAGTCTGCGATCGACCTCGTGCCGGAGATTGAAGAAGTGATCGCCGTGCTGCGGGCGCAATTGCCGAGCGTCACGCGCATGTCCGGCTCCGGCGCGACCTGCTTTGCGCTGTTTGGCAGCGCCGCCGATCGTGATGGCGCGGCGGTGCGGATCGAAAAGGATCATCCCGACTGGTGGACGATGGCGACCAGCCTGCGCTAGAAAGGCGCCATGACCGAGCCATTCCATGTCCTGGGCGACCCTGCCAGCCCGATCCTCATCATCGTCGATCATGCCTCCAACCATGTGCCGGAGGGGATCGACCTTGGACTGGCGCCGGAAGTGCTCAGCCAGCATGTCGCCTGGGATATTGGCGTGGCGCAAGTGGCGGCGCTGCTGGTGGAGCAGGGGGATTGCTGCGCAGTGCTTGGCGGTGTCTCGCGCCTCGTGATCGATTATAATCGCGAGGCAGATGCGCCGGGACTGGTGCCGGTGCAGAGCGATGGGCATCATATTGAGGGCAACAAGGTTGCCGAGGTGGCTGAGCGGATCACGCGCTTTTATGATCCCTATCATGCCAAGGTCGCGGCACTGGCTGCAGGCGCGCAGCAGCCATTTCTCTTCTCGCTGCACAGCTTCACGCCACGCCTGCAGACAAAGCCCGATGAGGTGCGTCCTTGGGAGATTGGCGTGCTCTATAATGAGGATGAGCGCGGGGCGCGTATCGCACTGCCGATGTTGCTCGATGCAGGGCTGATCGCGGGCGATCAGGAGCCCTATTCCGGCAAATTATTGAATGCGACGATGAACCACCATGCAGAAGCGCATGAGCGACCCTATCTTGGGGTGGAGATACGGCAGGACCTGATCGGCGATGCGGCGGGGCAGATGCGTTTTGCGGAGATTTTAAGGCCGGTATTGCTGGCGTGCCGCAACGCTCTTGCGTGAACCCGCCCTTTGGTCGAAAGGAACGCCCGCAAGGAAAGGCCATGAAATGACGACAAGGTTCGACAAATCCAAGCTCCCCAGCCGCTATGTTTCGGTTGGCGTAGAGAGCGCTCCGCACCGCAGCTATTATTATGCGATGGGGTGGAAAGCCGAGGATATTGCCAAGCCGTTCGTCGCTCTGGCCTCTGCGGGCAATGATAGCGCGCCGTGCAACACCACGCTCGACCAGCAAGCCAACTGGGCCCGTGAAGGCGTGCTGGCTGCAGGTGGCACGCCATTCCGCTTCAACACCATCACCGTGACCGATGGCATCGCGATGGGCCATCAGGGCATGAAAAGCTCGCTGGTGAGCCGAGAAGTGATTGCGGACTCGGTCGAACTTTCAGTGCGCGGCCATTGCTATGATGCGCTGGTGACCTTTGCTGGCTGCGACAAATCGCTGCCGGGCATGATGATGTCCATGCTGCGTCTCAATGTGCCGTCCATCTTCGTTTATGGCGGATCGATCCTGCCGGGGCGCTATCAGGAGCGTGACCTCACCGTCATCGATGTGTTCGAGGCGGTGGGCCGCTATAGCGCCGGTGCCTGCCCGCTTTCGGAAGTGACTGCGATCGAGATGGCGGCCTGCCCCGGGCATGGCGCGTGCGGCGGCCAATATACGGCCAACACGATGGCGTGCGTGGGAGAGGCGATCGGACTTTCGCTACCCAACAGCAATATGGCCCCTGCGCCTTACAAGAGCCGTCAGGATATCGCCGTGGCTGCGGGCAAGCAGATCATGGTGCTGCTGGAGAAGAATATCCGCCCGCGCGATATCTGCACGCGCGAGGCGTTCGAGAATGCCGCGCGGATCGTAGCGGCGACGGGCGGCTCGACCAATGGCGCGCTGCATTTGCCTGCAATGGCGAATGAGTGCGGCATCGAGTTCGACCTGTTCGACGTCGCCGAGATCTTCAAGAGCACGCCTTACATGGCGGACCTCAAGCCTGGCGGCAAATATGTCGCCAAGGACATGCATGAGGCCGGCGGCATTTATATGCTGATGAAGTCGCTCGCGCAAACGGGCCTGCTGCACCTCGATTGCATGACGGTGACCGGCAAGACGCTGGGCGAGAATATCGACGAGGTGACGTGGAACCCTGACCAGAAGGTGATTTACGACGCCAAGACGCCGCTCTCGCCAACCGGCGGCGTTGTCGGCCTGCGCGGATCGCTGGCGCCAGAAGGCGCGATCGTGAAGGTGGCAGGTATGCACCGGCTCCAGTTCACTGGCATTGCCAAGGTGTTCGAGCGGGAAGAGGAAGCCTTTGCCGCAGTGGAAGCGCAGCAGATCGTCGATGGCGATGTTGTGGTGATCCGTTACGAGGGGCCAAAGGGTGGCCCCGGTATGCGCGAGATGCTTTCGACCACGGCCGCGCTCTATGGCCAGGGTCTGGGCGAAAAGGTCGCGCTGGTCACGGACGGGCGTTTCTCGGGTGGCACGCGTGGCTTCTGCATTGGCCATGTCGGGCCAGAGGCAGCCGAGGGCGGGCCGATCGCGCTGGTGAAAAATGGCGACAGCATCACCATCGATGCTGAGGCTGGCACCATCGATCTGAACGTTGATGAGGCCGTGCTGGCCGAGCGCCGGGCCAAATGGCAGCCGCGCATGAACGACTATCAGGCAGGCGCTCTGTGGCGCTTTGCCCAGAATGTCGGCCCGGCAAATAAGGGCGCAGTCACGCATCCGGGCGCCCGCGCGGAAACGCATGTTTTTGCCGATATCTGAACATATGGATCGGCGGGCGATATGAGCTTGCCCGCCGACCATCTTGTCATGCTTGGCGCGCCGATCCTGAGCGTGGGAGAGATGCGCGGCGCTGAGCAGGCTTTGTTCGTCGCTGGCGTTGATCCATTTGCACTGATGCAGCGTGCCGGAGAGGCGGCGGCGGAGTTTATCTGGCGCGTCGGTGGTCCGCGCGAGACGCTGGTGCTGTGCGGGCCGGGCAATAATGGCGGTGATGGGTTCATCATTGCGGATTATCTGCGCGCGTTGGGGGTGCCGGTTCGCGTTGCAGCCTTGGGTGAGAGCGCGACTGAAAGCAGTGTTCGCGCGCGTGCTCAATGGGGTGGCGCTGTTGAGGATGTGATGGGGGCCAGCCCGGCCCTGCAGATCGTGGATGCGCTGTTCGGCATTGGACTGACGCGTGGGCTGGACCCGGTGTTGGCGCGCAAGCTCGCGGAACTCGTTGACGCTGCGCAGCATAGCTTTGCACTTGATGTGCCGAGCGGCGTCGAGAGTGATTTAGGCGTCGCGTTGTCGCCGGTGCCGACGTTCACACATTGCATTGCTTTGGGTGCCTGGAAGCCTGCGCATATGCTGTTGCCCTCACGCGGGTGTGCGGACCTCTATTTTCTCGCTGACATTGGCATCAAGGCGCCGGATGGCTGCGCGAGGGCATTGCCCCGGCCCAATTTTACAGCGCCGTCTGCGGACGCCCATAAATATCGTCGCGGACTGGTGTGCGTGGTGGCAGGAGCAATGCCGGGCGCTGCGGCGCTTTCGGCGGAGGCCGCAGTGCATTCGGGTGCTGGCTATGTGCGACTTGTGGGCGCTGAGGCCCGGCCGGGACTAAGCCATGCGATTGTAGTCAGCCCGGCGTTGGACATCGACAAAGCAAAAGCAGTGCTGGTGGGGCCGGGGCTTGGGCGGGATGATTTGGCTTGGGCGCGCGTTCGCAAGGTTCTTGGCGCATCCGTGCAGGTTGTCGCGGATGCTGATGCGCTTTGGCATTTGGCTCAGCAGGGGATCGATGCGTTGCCAGCGCCTGCGATCATCACGCCGCATGAGGGCGAGTTTGCCGCGTTGTTCGGGCAAGGTGCGGGAAATAAAATCGATCGCACGCGCGGAGCGGCCGCGCAGATCGGCAGCATTGTGGTGCATAAGGGGCCGGATACGGTGATCGCGGCGCCTGATGGCCGATGCGTGGTTGCGCCACCTGCCTCATCATGGCTATCGACCGCGGGAACGGGCGACGTGCTCGCGGGGCTATGCGCCGGGCGGTTGGCTGTCACGGGCGATCCATTCCGCGCCGCGTGTGAAGCAGTGTGGCTGCATGGGGAGGCTGCCCGCCGATCCGGCGCAGCATTTACCGCCGACGATCTTGTCGGGCGGATCAGTCAATCCTTTGGGAGCGCTTTGTGAGTGATGAAGACCTGATCGTGCGGATCGCCGCGCGGGGCGATGGCGTCACTGCCGATGGCCGCCATTCCGCGATGAGCGCGCCGGGCGACCGGTTGCTGGCCAATGGCAGCATCGAGCGTGGCCCAAGCCATGTGGATGCGCCGTGCCAGCATTTCCCCCAATGTGGTGGCTGTCAGCTTCAGCACCTCTCCGATGCGGCGTTTGAGGCCTATGTCACCGACCGGGTGGCTGGCGCGCTGACCGGGCAGGATGTCGTGGTGCCGGAATTGCTGCCTGCGCATGTCTCGCCACCACGCACGCGGCGTCGGGCGAGCCTGAAGGGGATGAGGATCGGCAAGAAGGTCACGCTCGGCTTCTCCGAGCAGGGCAGTCACAACATCGTGGACATGCTTGAGTGCCACATATTGGAGCCCGAGCTGTTCGCGCTCGTGGCACCCTTGCGCAAATTGTTCGGCAAGATGCTGGTGGAGCGCCGCGCAGGTGAGGTGGACCTGACGCTGGTGGATGAGGGCGTGGATGTGTTGCTCACCGGGCTGCGGGTCGAGGGACTCGCAGCGACGGAAATGCTGCTCGACTTTGCCCGCGATAACAATTTGGCGCGGCTGACGATCGCTGAGGATGACGGTCTCATCACCGTTTGGGAGCCGGAGCCTGCAGGTGTTCGCTTCGGGACGGTTACGGTTGGCTTGCCGCCGCGCGCCTTCCTGCAGGCGACGCGCGATGGCGAGGCTGCGCTCGTAGCGGAAGTGCGCGACAGCTTGGGCGAGGCGATGATGGTCGCGGATTTGTTCGCGGGCGTCGGCACCTTCGCGCTGTCGGTTGCCAATGATGTGCCGGGGCGCAAGGTCTATGCTGCAGAGGCCGCGCGTGAGCTTGTCATGGCGCTGCGCTCGGGTGGCAACCTGCTGCCGGGCCGGATTTTCCCTGAGCATCGCGATCTGTTCCGCAGGCCGTTGACGCCCAAGGAGCTTAATCGCTTCGATGCCGTGATCCTTGATCCACCACGGGCCGGTGCGCGTGAGCAGATCGAGCAGATCGCCGCCGCGCAGGTTCCGCTGCTCATCTATGTGTCGTGCAATCCCGCGACGTTCGCACGCGATGCGGTGCTGCTCATCGAGGGCGGCTATCGGTTGGAGCGGGTGAAGCCGGTCGGCCAGTTCCGCTGGTCGACGCATGTGGAGCTGGTCGCGACGTTCCGGCGGGATGAGCCTGCTTAAAGCGCCAGTGCTGCAATGAGGCCATTGATCGCGAGGATCAGCAGCAGAGCCGACGACAGAAAGAACAGGATGGATCGCACGGGGATGGTGTTGATGCGTGCCTGCCAGATGCTGTGGACAACCCGCAGGCCGACATAGCCCCATGCCAACCCGACATTGAGGGGGGTGCCGCCGCCGGTGATCGCGATGCCGAGCACGGTCGCGTAAAAGATGGTCGGCTGCTCCATCAGGTGAGCATAATTATGGGCGGGCCAATTGATTTCGGGCGGGAGAATCCGATCAAGATCCCGGCCGCGTCCGCCGCGGGATTGCTCAGCGCTCAGCTTGAGCTTGGCAAGGGCAGGCAAACGCAGGACGACGGTCCACAGCAGCATCACGAATGACCAGATAACGAGCGCGAGCGCCGGTGCGACCAGATTAGCGGACATAAAAAACAACCTCCCCAACATTATGTCGGGAAGGTTGTCTGAAGGCTTCTAGCTTGTCAAATGAGCCGGATTAGCGGCGCAGTTGTACCACATTGGAGTAGCGGGGCGCTTCGGCCTCGTCACGGTAGAGGCTGGACATTGGTTCGTCTGCGACTTGGCAGATGGTGTCTGCCCCGAAGCCGTTAAACTCGGTCCGCATCGCGCAGCCATAGGCGCCGAGCATGCCGATCTCGATATAATCGCCCACGCGCACATCGGATGGGAGCGAGAATGGGCCAGCCATATGGTCCATGTCATCGCAGGTCGGGCCATAGAAGCTGAATGCTTCCATGTCCGCCTCATTGGCTTCCGCGCGCAGCATCTGCACGGGGAAACGCCAGCCCAGATGCGCGGCATCGAAGAGAGCACCATAGGCACCATCATTGATGAACAGCTCATTCCCGCGGCGCTTCTCAACGCGCACGAGCAGCGAGCTATATTCCGCGCTGAGCGCACGGCCCGGCTCGCACCACAGCTCTGCCGAATAGGAAATCGGCAGGCTCTCGAACGCGCGATGGATTGCCTGGAAATAATGCTCCAGCGGCGGTGGCTCCATGCCGGGATAGGTGGAGGGGAAGCCTCCGCCCACATCGATGATATCCACCGTGACCGACGCATCGACAATCGCGGCGCGCACGCGCTCGATCGCCTGTGTGTAAGCGTGAGGCGACATGGCCTGGCTGCCAACATGGAAGCAGATGCCGAGCGCGTCTGCCGCCTGACGGGCTGCCATGAGCAGTTCCATGGCCTCGGAGAGATCTACGCCGAACTTGGAGGCAAGGCTGAGCTTGCTATGTTCGGACGAGACACGCAGGCGCACGCACAGCTCGAGATCCTCGGCATTGCGGGTGGCGCGGACGATCTTCTCCAGCTCTTCCATCGAATCGAGGGAAAAGGTGCGAACGCCATGCTTGAAATAAGCCTCGCTGATCGCTTCCTCGGCCTTCACCGGGTGCATGAAGCAGAGCTTTGCCTCAGGAAGCGTGCGCGCAACAAGCCGCACCTCGACAATGGAGGCGACATCGAAATGCGTGATGCCCGATTCCCAAAGGGTCTCAAGCAGCGCAGGCGATGGGTTTGCCTTGACGGCATAGAGAGAGCGACCCGGAAACTTCTGTGCGAAGTATCGGGCGGCGCGGGCCGCAGCCTGCGGACGAATAAGCGTTACCGGTGCTGCCGGTTTGAGGGAGAGAGCTACCCCCAGCGCGCTATGATGCTTGTACAATTCAAGGGACCTCCAGTGTAGTTCAAGTCAGGAAAAAGCTGCCTTGCGGTGGAAGTCCCATGGGGCAGCAGGGGTGCGCATATATGGGCACTTGCCCCCCCTGTAAAGTTAAAGGGGAAAAGAATCGGCGCGCGAGGCGGCGTGAGGGGCACATATTTGTCAGATAGAGGGCTGGGAGCGACAATCTGCGGCAATTTTGACGGGGATGCTGCGGATTTTCAGCAGTTTGCCGGACGTTCGCGAATCGCCGGAGATTGCATTTCTCTCGCCGCAGGACTTGCGATTGCGCCGTTCGCAATCTATTGGAGCGGATGCATCAAGAGTTGGGTCGACGCCCAACGCCAACCTGCCAATCCGGGCAAGGTGGCGCTCCGCAAGGGGGATGTGGCCGACCGGCAACCAAGCGGATCAAGCCACCAAGCGTCGCCCCTTCATGAGGACCGACGCTGTGCCGATTAAAACGCCCGACCTTTTGCCTGCCCGCCGCACCCTGGAAACCGAGGGCGTTCTGGTGATGAGCGAAACGGATGCGGTGCGTCAGGATATCCGGCCTCTGCGCATCGGGCTGCTCAACCTGATGCCGGACAAGATCAGCACGGAGACGCAGATCGCCCGGCTGCTGGGTGCGACGCCGCTGCAGATCGAACTGACGCTGGTGCGCATCACCGATCATGTGGCGCGCAATACGTCGGCGGATCATATGGCGGCCTTTTATCGGCCTTGGCGCGATGTGCGTGAGGAGCATTTTGATGGCTTCATCATCACTGGCGCGCCTGTGGAGCGGCTCGATTTTGGCAATGTGCTGTATTGGCCGGAGCTTCAGGCGATCTTCGACTGGACGCAGAGTAATGTGCATCGCTGCTTCACGATTTGCTGGGCGGCGCAGGCGGCGTTGTATCATTTTCACGGGTTGGAGAAATGCGTGCTGCCCCAAAAGCAGTTTGGCGTGTTTCCGCATCACGTGCTGGCGCCGACATCGCCCTATCTGCGCGGCTTTTCCGACAGTTTCGACGTGCCGGTTTCCCGTTGGACGGAGGTTTGCCCCGATGCGCTTAGCCGTGCGGCGGGGTTAGAGATTCTGGCGGCGAGTGACGTGACTGGCGCGGGGCTTGTGCATGATGGCGCGCGCAACATGCTGCATATGTTCAATCATCTGGAATATGACAGCGCGACGCTGGGAGATGAATATCGGCGCGATGGGGGTGCGCAACTGCCTGCGCATTATTTCCCCGGCGATGATCCGTTGGCAACGCCGCAGAACCGCTGGCGCAGTCATGCCCATCTTTTGTTCGCGAACTGGATCAACGAGATGTACCAGACGACGTCGTTTGAACTCGGAAGGCAGCGGAGCGAAGCGCTTATCAGCTCAGGCGCGACTTGAAGTCCTCATATCCGAAGTTGCGGATTTCCTGCAGCTCATCCGTCTCGCTATCCCATAGCCAGATGGAGGGCAGGGGCACGCCGTTGAAGGAGTTTGTCTTCACCATCGAATAATGGGCCTGATCGAGGAAGGCGATGCGGCGACCGGGCTCTGCGGGCACGGGGAGGGCATAGTCGCCGATAATATCGCCTGCGAGGCACGATGGGCCGCCAAGGCGCACGACATTGCTGCCGCCCAGTTCGCCGAGCATGGCGGGGCGATAGGGCGCCTCGATCACGTCCGGCATGTGGCAGGTGGCTGAAATATCCGTGATGGCGATGGGCATGCCATTGTCGAACACGTCGAGGATTTCACCGATGAGAATTCCAGCATCCAGCGCGACGGCTTCGCCCGGCTCGAGATAGACCTCAAGCCCGGTATCGCGGCGCACTTGCTGGAGGAAGGCGACCAGCTCGTCGCGCTGATAATCGCTGCGGGTGATGTGGTGCCCACCGCCAAAATTCAGCCAGCGGAGTTGCCCGAAATATTGCTTGAGGCTTGGCTCGACGGCAGCCCATGTGCGGCCCAAAGGCACGAAATCCTGCTCGCACAAGCTGTGGAAATGGATGCCGTCGACGCCTTCGAGATGTTCGGGCTTGAGCTGCGTGATCGGGAAGCCGAGGCGGCTGTGAGGCTGGCAGGGATCATATTTCGCGACCTCGCCCTCCTGATGGAGCGGATTGATCCGCAGGCCGATATCGAAGCTGATGCCCTGCGCGCGCTGCGCGTCGAGGATCGGGCGGAAGCGCGCGATCTGGCCGGGGGAATTGAAGATGAGATGATCGGACAGGGCGCAGATTTCCGGCAGGTCGGCTGCCTTATAGGCTGCGCAATAGGTGGCGACCTCGCCCTTTTCCTCGGGGCCGGTATATTCCTCGCGACCAAGGCGCGCCTCGTAAATGCCGGAAGCGCACACGCCGTCAAGATAGGTCGACACCATTGGCCCCAGCGACCACATGGAGAAGGCCTTGAGCGCGGCGAGCAGCTTGATGCCGCTGCGATCCCGCACGTCGGCAAGGATGGCGAGATTGCGCCGCACCGCCGCCGCATCCACCACGAAGGCGGGCGAGGGCACGCGGTTCAGGTCAAAGCGCGCGAAGGCGCCGGGGTCGCCAGCACGGGTTTCCATCAGCGGGGTCCGATCAATCTATGCACATGGTTTTGACGACCTTGCCGCCTTCCAGCTCTGCAAAACAGCCGAACAGCTTGTCGTCAGGTTGGCAGCGGCCGGGCGATGTAGCGCCTGCTTCCGGCATCGCGCCATCATCGCGCGCGGCGAGGCATCGGCCCTGACAATCCTTGTTGGAGGCGCAGCTTTTCCCGGCGTCGCCATAGGGATGCACACACATGACGGTGCCGCGACGACCGCGCGATTGGAGCGTGCCTCCCTCGCGCGCGCAGGCGGTCAGTTCCGGTGACGGCGTGCCATCGACAAGGCCGACCGGCGGCGTGCAGCTCGCCAGTGCGGCGAAGGCGGAGATCAGCAGGGTGCGGGGGCGGATCAAAACGCGAGCGGCTCAGGGAGTTCGGCAAGCTGCCAGGGCAGGCCATGCTTGTTCAGCATGTCCATGAATGGATCGGGATCGAGCTGCTCGATATTGAACACGCCTTCGCCTGCCCAAATGCCTTGCAGCACCATTGCCGCGCCGATCATCGCCGGAACGCCTGTCGTGTAACTGACCGCCTGATTGCCAGTCTCGGCATAGGCCTCTTCATGGTCGCAGATATTATAGACGTAGAGCGTCTTGTCCTTGCCATCCTTGCCAAGGCCCGTGGCGATATCGCCGATGTTCGTCTTGCCCTTTGTGGTGGCGCCGAGGCTGGCAGGCTCGGGCAGCACGGCCTTGAGGAACTGCAGCGGGATGATCTCCACGCCATTGTAAATCACCGGGTCGATGCGCGTCATGCCGACATTTTGCAGCACTTCGAGATGCTTGAGATAGGCATCGCCAAAGGTCATCCAGAAGCGGATGCGCTTGATCTCCGGGAAGAATTTGGCGAGGCTTTCCAGCTCCTCATGATACATGAGGTACATGTTTTTGGGGCCGACCTGCTCGAAGTCGAAGGCCTGCTTATGGCTGAGCGGGGGCGTCGTGATCCACGCGCCATTCTCCCAGTGGCGGGCAGGGGCGGTGACTTCCCGGATGTTGATCTCCGGGTTGAAATTGGTCGCGAAATGCTGGCCATGATCGCCGCCATTGCAATCGAGAATGTCGAGCGTGTCGATCCGATCGAAATGATGCTTTTTGAGCCAGGTCGCGAACACCGACGTAACGCCGGGATCAAAGCCCGAGCCGAGCAAAGCCATCAGGCCGGCCTGCTTGAAGCGCTCCTGATAGGCCCATTGCCAGCTATATTCGAAATGCGCCTCGTCACGCGGCTCGTAATTGGCCGTGTCCATATAATGCACGCCGGCAGCGAGGCACGCGTCCATGATCGCCAGGTC
>CBIHKY010000086.1:0-13838 GCA_966205705.1 uncultured Alphaproteobacteria bacterium | reverse complement strand
GAGGTGGACGGAATGTCGCCGCGAGCGGCCCCCGACCGGCAAAATAGGCCAATTGGCGCGAGCGGCAGAATGCGCTAGCGTCGCGCGCTATGGGTGATCGCAATGGTCTGGACGCATTTGAGGGCTGTGCATTGCCCGCCGCGCTGGAAGCGATGGGAGAGCGCTGGTCGTTCCTCATCCTGCGCGCCTCGTTCAGCGGCATCGTCTATTTCGAGGATTTCCAGTCGACGCTCGGCATTGCCCGCAACATCCTTTCCAACCGCTTAGCCAAGCTGGTCGCCAACGGCATCCTCTCGCGCGAGCCGGTGGCCAGCGACAAGCGTCGCGTGGCCTATCGCCTGACCGAGAAGGGCAAGGGGCTGGTCCCGGTGATGATCGCGCTGCGCCAATGGGGCGAGCGCTGGAGCGGCGCCCCCTGCGCGGGGCAGGTATTGGCGGACGAGCGGGACAAAAAGCCCGTGCGCGACATCGTGATACAGGCCTGGGATGGGCGCACCTTGTGCCATCGCGAGCTTTGCTGGATCGAGCGGGATAGCGAGCCGGGATCATGCGTTGATGAGGATCAGGCGATGACCTGCGACGGTGAAGCATTGCAAAGAATACAGGCGCCAAATTGAGCATTCCAATGTCATCCGTCCTCCCGATCCACCCTCAACCTTTTTTTGAGGACAAGAATAAGGCGTTCTGGACCTTGCAGGCGGTCGGCTGGACCGGCGCCTTCCTGCTGCGTGCCGTCTCTGCCATCGCCAATGGGCAATCCTTCTCCTTTCTGGTGCCGGTGCTCATTTCGTCAGTCACGGGTTACTCGCTGACCCTGCTGATGGCGGTGGGCTATCGTTTCCTGCTCCGTCAAAAGCCGATTGTGACCTGGACTGTTTCCATCGTCATCGCGATTGTCGCTGGCGGCACCTCGGCCTTTATCGATGCATGGGTGTTCACCACGCTCAACCCGGTGGGGGATGGCGCGAGCCTCAAGCTGTTTCTGGGCGCCTTCTATCTCAACTTCACGCTGCTCGGCGCCTGGTCGGCGCTCTATTACGCCATCAATTTCTACATCACGGTGGAGGAGCAGGCGGACCAATTGTTGCGTCTGGGCGATCAGGCAAGTTCCGCACAGCTGGCGATGCTGCGCTATCAGCTAAACCCGCATTTCCTCTTCAATACGCTCAACAGCATATCGACGCTGGTGCTGCTCAAGCAGACCGAGCGGGCCAATGCGATGCTCTCGCGCCTTTCGGCTTTCCTGCGCTACACGCTCATCAATGAGCCGACTGCGCAGGTGACGCTGGAGCAGGAGATCGAGACGCTCAAGCTCTATCTGGAAATCGAGAAAATGCGCTTCGAGGACCGGCTGCGGCCGATTTTCGATATTCATCCCGCCGTTGCGAATGTGCGCCTGCCATCACTGCTGCTGCAACCGCTGGTCGAGAATGCCATTAAATATGCCGTTACGCCGCAGGAGGAAGGCGCGGATATCATCGTTACAGCGCAGCCTGTCGGCGAAAACGTTCGTATCGTCGTGTCAGACACCGGACCCGGGTTGAACGGAGAGGCGCAGCGCATGACGAAGGGTACGGGTGTGGGTCTCGCCAATATCCGTGATCGATTAGTGCAAGCGTTTGGGGAACGCCAAAGCATGGACACGCGTTCTCCGCCCGAGGGGGGCTATAGCGTCATCATTGAGATGCCGCTGATTACCGCCGAACCATCAAGGGTAGTTGCATGACCATACGTACCATTCTCGTCGATGATGAAAGCCTCGCCATTCAGGGCCTTAAGCTGCGGCTTGAAGCGCATCCCGACGTAGAGATCGTTGAGACCTGCACGAACGGGCGCGAAGCGATCCGCGCGATCAAGACGCAAAAGCCCGATCTGGTGTTCCTCGATATCCAGATGCCTGGGTTTGATGGCTTCTCGGTCGTTCAGGGCGTGATGGAAGTTGAGCCACCGCTCTTCATCTTCGTGACCGCATATTCCGACCATGCCCTGCGCGCGTTCGAAGCCAAGGCGATCGATTATTTGATGAAGCCGGTGGATGAGCAGCGCCTTGCCGATGCGCTCGATCGCACCCGCCAGCGCCTGCATGAGAAGCGGCAGGTCGATGAGGTAGAGCGCCTGCGTGAAGTGCTGGCCGAGGTGGCGCCGGACGCGATGTCCGAAATGCCATCGTCGGAGAATGAGGCGCCAGCTTCGAGCCGCTATGAGAAGCTCATCAACATCAAGGATCGCGGCCAGATTTTCCGCATCGATGTGGATACCATCGAGCTGATAGATGCTGCGGGCGATTATATGTGCATCTACACGGCGGACAATTCGCTGATTTTGCGCGAGACAATGAAGGATCTGGAGAAGCGGCTCGACCCGCGCAACTTCCAGCGCATCCATCGCTCGACCATCGTGAACCTGAGCCAGGTGCGGCAGGTGAAGCCGCATACCAATGGTGAGTGCTTTCTGGTGCTCGAGTCTGGCAGTCAGGTGAAGGTCAGCCGCTCATACCGCGATGTGGTGGCGCGGTTTGTTCACTGAGGATTGAGGCGGAGCTAAGCACTCCGTCACCCCGGGCTTGACCCGGGATCCCGCTTTCTTGAGGTTGTTGCGAAGGCGGTGGGACCCCGGATCAAGTCCGGGGTGACATGGGTCTTCTGGGCGTGCCTCCCTCCGCGAAACCAAAAAAAAAGGCCGACTCCCGGTTAGGAGCCGACCTCTTCAGGTTCGCTGGATAATGGGAGCCGCGTCTTTAGCAGCGGCTATCGGCCTTATCGATTGCGCGACCGGCGAGGGCACCGACTGCACCTCCGACAATAACACCGGCAGTCTTGTCTCCGCGACGACCCACGACTTCATGGCCGAGCAGACCGCCTGCGATGGCGCCGATCACCGTGCCGCCGGTGCCATTATCGCGGCAGCGGTTATTATAGGCATAGTTGCGGTCATTATTATAACGACGCTGCTCATAGCGGCGATCGCGGCGGTCCTCGCGATAATCGCGGGAATAGTCGCCACGATAATCACGATAATGGTCGCGGGCCATTGCAGGGGCTGCGACGCCGAATGAGGTCACAACCATCGTAGCGGCGGCCGTGAGGCTGAGGAAATTACGTGCAGTCATGGTCTTCACTCCTTGAACTTTGTTAGGGAATGCGGGGTGGCCAAAAGGCCTTTTCACATTCGCTATGATGTTGTTTTAGGCGCCCGCTATTGAGCGCAAGCTGAACGCGCATTTTATCCCCTGTTCATCTGGCGAGCTGCGGATCGAGCCATTCACAGCGATGGTGCGGGCGATGTTCTGCCGCTAAAGACCCGCTCGCATGCAACGCATCTGCCTCATCCTCATCATGTTCGTTGCGCTGATGAACGGTCGCCATGGCAGCATGGCGCCGCCAGCGTCGCTCAGTTCCTTCACACTGAATGCGCGCCCGCTGCCGCTGGAGCCGGTCAGTGGTGCTCAGGCGCATGGCCTGCACTTGAGCGGTGCCTGGCAGCTGACGGGGACGCATGCGGCCTTTGGGGGCATCTCCTCGCTGGTTGCGCGGGAGGATGGATCGTTCGTCGCGCTCAATGACAAGGGCGAGCTGTTCAGCTTGCGCATCGGCGCGGGCGCGAATCGGGCTTATGTCATGCCGCTGCCCCGCTTTGCATCCGAGCAGGCACGCCCGCGCTGGCAGTGGGATTCAGAGAGCATGCAGCATGACCGCAAGACAGGGCGCTTCTGGGTCGGCTTTGAGTCGATCCAGCGCATCTGCCGCTACTCGCCCGATTTCGTGCGGATCGAAGGGTGCGTCACGCCGCTGGACATGCGCGATTGGCCCGCCACCGGTGGCATCGAATCGATGGTACGTTTCGGCGATGGGCGGTTCCTCGCGATCTCCGAGTTGAAAGCCAGCGCTGCTGGCGGACTGGAGGCGCTGCTGTGGCAGGGCGACCCGATCAATGCAGGCACCCCCGCGCCGGTGCGGCTGAGCTATCGCCCGCCTGCAGGATATAAGCCTACGGATGCCGTGTGGTTGGGTGGCGACAAGATGCTCATCCTCAACCGGCGGCTGACCATCGCCGAGGGTTTCACCGCCAAGCTGGTGCTGGTGAGGCTCCCTGTGCTGCGGGAGGGGGCCACCCTGTCTGGCGAGGTCGTAGCGACGCTCGCGCCGCCGCGGCTGGCCGATAATTTCGAGGCGCTGGCTCTAGGGCGGGATGAAGGCCGCCCTGTGCTGTGGATGGCCTCGGATGATAACCAGTTGCCGATCCAGCGCAGCCTGTTGCTGCGCTTCGATCTGCCGCCCTCATGGCTGAGCGACGCGCCCGCGCCATAATTTGCGCCAGAGCTGATCGTCGCATATTTGCCGGGCACAGAAAAAGGCGGCTCGCGGGAGCCGCCCTTTCAGAACTTAATCAGCCAACCGCCAATCAGGCGGTCAAATGCCGATCAGGCTGCGACTGCTGCCATCGTCTTCTTGGAGATCTCACGCTTCAGGCGTTGCACGCGCAGCGAGAGCTTGGCGTCAGCCGTCTTGAGAACCCAGTTATCAAGACCACCAACATGCTCCACCGAGCGCAGGCCATGCGTCGAGACGCGCAGCTTCACGCCACGCTCCAGCGTGTCGGAAATGAGCGTCACATTCTGCAGGTTAGGCAGAAAAACGCGCTTGGTCTTGTTATTCGCGTGGGACACATTGTGACCCACTTGACGGCCCCGGCCGGTCAGTTCGCAGATGCGCGACATGTTAATCGATCCTGATACTTGGTCGTTCGGAAAGCGGCGCCGATACAGGGTCCATCCTGCATCGTCAAGGCGATTCCCCTTTTTGGGGGTGCGCGATGGCGATGAAAATGGCCTGCCTGCTCGACAGAAGCGCCCCGATACACCATCAGCTTTCCACATGACAGCCCAACCTTTCCCGCAGCCATTTCCTCTGCCAGAACCCATGCGGATAGCGCTTGCCTGCGCCCAGGCGGCGGGTCTTGCGGGCGAGGTGCCGATTGGCGCGGTGGTCACGCAGGCGGGCAAGGTGATCGCCATGGGAGAGAATCGCAACCGGCGCGACAATGACTCGACCGCCCATGCCGAGATGGTGGCGATTCGCGCGGCCTGCGCCGCATTGGGCCAGGAGCGGCTGACCGGGTGCGACCTGTGGGTGACGCTCGAGCCCTGCCCGATGTGCGCAGGGGCGATTGCCCATGCCCGAATCGCAAGGCTCTATTATGGCGCGCCAGACCCCAAGGGCGGCGGCGTGGATCATGGCGCGCGGGTGTTTGCCCATCCGCAATGCCATCACCGGCCAGAGCTGTTCTCCGGCATCGGTGAAGAGACCTCAGCGCGGCTGCTGCGCGACTTTTTTGCCGAGCGGCGCTGAGCCTGCCGCCGCCGGGGTGATTCGGTAGAGCATATAAGGCAGCTCGCTCTCGAATTTCAGCTCGACCGGGGTGAGGAAGGGGAATGTCTCGCCACGCGAGAGCCGCGCGTAGAAGCCTTTGGGGCTACGGCGCTGATAGATCGTGCCTTCCGGGAAGTTGGGGCAATAGAGCAGATAGCTGGCGCCATGCGCGCGGGCGATCTCCAGGAAGCGCTCAGGCGGCCCATCAAAGGCGTGCTGGACGGCGAGGATCGCATCGGGATTGCGATGATAAGGTCCGGCGATAACCGTGTGGTGGGTGAGCGCGATGAGGCGCGGGCCGAGATCGACCAGCGTGAAGATGGTGGCGGGCGCAAGCTGATCGAGCGGGCGCAGGGCGGGCATGGTGCGGCAGCGCACTTCTGATTTGCGTGCCGTTTTCTTGATCGCCCCGACCTGATTGGCGCTCGCTCCATTTGGCGCGGATGCTGCGTTGCTGGATGCAGCCGGGGTCGCGACGTTGATGGGCGCGGGTTTCGCAGCAGGCGCGGGTGGTTTTGCGGACCAATTCTCCAGAGTGCGCGCTGCGAGCGGATAGACGGCATAGACATTGGCGACGCAGCCCAGAATGGCGAGGCCGAGAATGGCCAGCACGCGCTGATAATTGCGTCCCCTGATCAGCTTGACCGCCAGCGCCCAGCCCGCCCAGGCGACGGGCGCGATGGCGAGCAATTGTGCAGCAGGCCCGGCGCGGATCTGCCAGAACATCAGCCCGATGGCGAAGGCGACCATCAAACTGACCGTGGCCCAGGCCCAGAGGCGCTCATTATTGCGGCGTGAGGCCCAGCAGCCCACAAGGCCGCAAATGAGGCCAGCGGTGGGCAGCGCGACCATCGGCACCCAGCTGGCGCGGCTCTGCGCGTAAATCGGCTTGGCCTCGCGGATATAGACCAGCCAGCGCTTCTGCAGCTCCGGCGAGATTTGATACACGTCCGTCACGCATTGCGGCCAGGTGGAATAGGCAAAGCCAAGGATGATCACGCCGCCGATCGCGGCGGCAATGAAGCGCTGCGGCCAGTTTTTGAGCGGCAGTAGGGTGAGGCAATACAGGATGCCAGCGGTGAGGATGAGCACGCTGGCCCAGACCGGCGAGATCGCATCGCACACCGGCAGGCGGTTCACATTGCTGGCGAAGAGCGCATAGCCAAGCGCCGTCGTGCCGCCGAGCGCGAGCGCATAAGGGCGCATCCGCCGCTCCGCGCCATCCTTGAAGATCCAGCGCAGCGCGATCAGCGCGCCCGCGCCTGCGAGATACACCAGCATCTCCATGCCGATGACGACCGAGAGCGCACTGGAGACGCCCGCGACAATGCCGCCGCGCATCCATTTGCGATCTACCAGCCCCGCCAGCGTCATCGCGGTGAGGGCAAGCTGCCAGCCATGATGATCGATCCGCAACGGCATATACATTGAGAGGCCCATGCCCGCCGCGAGCGGCAGCAGCATCGCCACGAACCAGGCATGGCCGCGCCCCTCATGCGCCAGACGGCGCGCGAGAAAGGCGAGCGCGAACATGAGCAGCAGGAGCGGGATCAGCGGCTCGACGCCGACGGCAAGCTGGTCCGCACGCTCGGGCGACGTGAACAGGCGGAAGAACAGCATGAGCGCGGCGATCGGCAGATCGACCAGCCGGCTCCAATGGATGTTCATGCCTTCCGGCGGGTTCATCCGGTGCTGGCGCAGATCCCACCAGCTTTGCCCCGCGAGCCAATCGCGCACTTGCAGGTAGCGCATATTGTCATCGGTATCGCCAAGCGAGAGATAGTGGATGGCGGCGGACTGCTCATTGATGAAATAGGCGCAGATCAGCAGCCAGGCGATGGTGATGATCCAGCGCCACTCGCGCTGCGCAAAGCGATCCAGAACGGCCAGCCAGCCGCCAAGCCGGGCGCGCAATGGCGCAGGAAATATAGCTCGATTGCTTGTCATGATATCAGTGCAACATGAGTTTAGGCAACATAAGGGTGGGCAGCATGATGAAGGATGGTGGCCGTTGCCGGAAATGCATTCACCGCCTAGGGCTTAGCCAAGTCGGGCAAAAGCGCAACGGGGCAAATGCTGCATGATCAGGTGGATGGAATGAAGCCCCAGACGGGCTTCGGGCGCGTGATGAACGCTGCCCTGCATGGCCAGTTGCTGCGCTATGTGCTGACCGGTGGCTTCGTAACCGCGCTACAGGCCGCAGTTTACTGGACGCTCGCGCAAAAGCTGGCACTTCACCCGCAGCTGGCGAACATTTGCGGCTATATGGTGGCTGTGGCGACGGGCTATGTGCTGCACGGGCGCTTCACCTTCCGCGGACATGGCAAGCGCGATCAGCCGTTTGCGCAGGCGATGCGCTTCATGGCCGTGTCTCTGATCAGCCTCGCGCTCAACGCATTTTGGGTATGGCTGACGGTGCAGGCGCTTGTCTGGCCGATATGGTCGCCCATCCCGCTGATGGCGGTGGTGACGCCGGGGCTGGTGTTCGTTCTCAACCGGCAATGGGTGTTTCGTTGATCCGGCTGGGATAAATCCCGCCCAAAAGAAAAGGGCCACCGGTTGCCCGATGACCCTCTGCCAAAACGAAAAAATCGTTCGGCGCGATATTACATCGCGTTGTTGGTCATGTTGTTCATGCCGTTTGCCATGTTGTCCAGCGAGTTGCCGGCAGCGTTCAGGGCATTGTCAGCCGAATTCACGGCATCGTCAGCAACGTTCGAAGCGTTGTTGGAAACATTTGCGGTTTCGGTCTTCGAGCAAGCGGCCAGGCCGAGCGAAGCAGCAACAACGAGCGAGAAAGCAATGGTCTTGGTCATGGGAAAACCCCTTCGTAAAAAAATAACAAGCAGAACGTACGGAAGGGGTCCCCCCCCTTAAAGCCTGCGATCTCGATTCGTATCGGTTTGTCGGGCGCAGCGCAATCCCTTGCAGCATTTGGAAATTAACCAGCGCTGGCTGGCGGAAGCTTGATCAAGCGGCGCACTTGGCCCAACAGTGCCGCCCATGCTTGGACAAGTTGATCTTTTTCGCGCCCTTGCGGACCCCACGCGCCTGCGGATCGTCCATCTTCTACGGGAGATGGAGCTGGCGGTTGGCGAGCTGGCGCTTGTCGTCGGGCAGAGCCAGCCGCGCGTGTCGCGCCATGTGCGCATTCTCGTCGAGGCGGGTCTGGCCGACAAGCGCAAGGAGGGAAGCTGGGTATTCCTGCGGCTGTGCGCGGGCGCGACATCCGATGCGTTGATCGGCTTTCTGGATGGCGCAGAGCCCTCCGCCACCGAAAAATTGTGGATCGATGCCGATCAGGCGCGGCTGACAGCGGTCCGAGCGGAGCGGGCGCGGGCGGCGGAGGATTATTTCGCCATCCATGCCGAGGCGTGGGACGCGCAACGCTCGCTCTATGTGCCGGAGGCGCAGGTAGAGGCGATGATGACGCAGATGCTGGGGACAGAAAGCCTTGGCACCCTGCTCGACATCGGCACCGGCACCGGGCGCATGGCGACGCTGCTGGCGGATCAGGCAAGCAACGTGATCGCGATCGACCGCAGCGCCGAGATGCTGCGCCTCGCGCGCGGCAAGCTGCCGCAGGAAATTGCAGACAAGGTGCGGTTCCTGGCGGGCGACTTCAATGCCCTGCCGGTGGAGGGCGGCTCTGCCGACACCGCAATCCTGCATCAGGTGCTGCACTATGCGCCTGCGCCGGAAAAGGTGATCGCGGAGGTGGCGCGGACGCTGCGGGCGAGCGGGCGGTTGATGATCGTGGATTTCGCACCGCACGAACGCGAGGAATTGCGCGCCAAGGATGCCCATGCGCGGCTGGGCTTCTCCGACGAGCAGATGACGAACTGGTTCCGCGCGGCGGGGCTGGCGATGGAGAGCGTGGAGGCGCTCGCCGGGGGAGAGCTCACGGTGAAGCTGTGGCTGGGGCGGCGTGGTTGAGCCTGAGGTTGACCTTCTCCCTGCGGGGAGAAGGATACGCAGCCTTGCCGCTTTAAGCGGCTAGGCGAAGTTGATGAAGGGCGGGTCACGATCCGGGCGATCCTGCGGATCGCCCTTTGTCATCCCGGGCTTGATCCGGGATCCCGCTTCTTCTCAAGTCCTTGATATACAGCGATCAGCCAACAAAGGCAGCGGGACCCCGGATCAAAGCCCGGGGTGACGTGGGTCATTGCGCAGCAATCCCGTAGACAGGATGGCCTTAAGAGCAGCTAATCAACGCGAACTGGGCTACGCATCTGCACCGGTGAGCCAAGCCAGCGGACAGAGCAAACCTACTCCGCCGACACCATCGGCGGCGCTGCCAGCACCTGCAGCCGCTCTTTCACCGCCTCCTTCAACCGCTGAAGCCGCCGCAATCTTGGCAAATCCGGCTCGCCGCTGCGCTGTTCATTCAAAACAGCCTCATCAAGCCGCTGATGCCGGTTCAAAAGACAGAATATATGCTGGGACACGTGCCACTCCGCTGGAAAATGATCCATTTTCGGGTGACGACCGGGCGGTGAAATGCCTGCTTGGGGTACCAGACTGCGCACCGGTGTCACCCGATGCGGTCCGACATCACGAGCAGACGAAGGGGGGACGTCTATGCTCGCCAGAGGGGCCCGGCCCGCAGATTTCAAATTTAGCGATCAAGGCGCCGGCTGCAACCCCGGACGCGGTGAATTGCGATCAGCTCATCGCAAAGACGGCGGGCTGTGCCTGAGTGGCGATGAAAGGCGCCGCAAATAGTGCGCGCTTAGCTGCCGAGTTCGCGCGCTTCCTGATATTTCAGTTCCAGATAGCGGTTGTGCGCCGAGAGCTTGTCACGATCGCCGCTGGCGAGCTGCTCGCTCATCGTCGCAATCTCTTGCTCGATGACAGACAGCCCCTCGACCAATTGCGCGTCCGGCACGCGGCCATTGCGGGGGGTGTGGCGCAGCGGCTCTGGAATGGACTGGTAGCCCGTCACCAGCTCGGGCAGATGATCGCTCAGCAGCCGCCGCACATCCTGCGCCAGCGGTTCGCGCGGATCGAGCCGGGCAAGCTGGGGCGCTAGCGTCTCCAGCCGGTTGCCGATGGCGTTGATGATCGGGATGGCGGGCGCGGGCAGGGCCTTGCGCTGATTATCCAGCCAGATTTCCGTGCGGGCGGGCAGCGCCTTGAGCTCGGTTTGCGCGAGCTTGGCTGGCTCCACCACGCGATCACCCGTGGGGATGAAGGCGAAGGCGAGGCAGGCGATGAGCAGCCCCATGACCAGCAGCACGCCAGTCGTGCCGATGCCGCCCAGCACAAAGCCGGTGATGGCCGCGCCGATGAGCACCGCCGCCACCGCCATGATCATGCGCTTGAGCCGCGTCGCCCAATCCTTGGTCGCGCGCGCGAGCCGCTTGCCCGATCGCTCGTAACGCGCGGTGGTGCGGGCGATCAGCTCATTGGCGCGCTGGACAATCTCATCGACTTCGCTGGCCATATGTTACTCGATGGACGTCAAAGGAGAATTGCCGCTCGTCACCGCCGCCTGCGCGCGCGCCTGACCCTCCGCCCGCGCAATATAGCCCTTAGATTTCTCCACCTCGCCCGAGAGCGTGGTCACGGTGGTCTTCATATTCTCAAGCGCCTTGAGCTTGAAGCTGTCGATATTGTCCATCGTCTCATAGATATTCTGGAAGGCGCGCTGCAACGTTTCCAGCGGGATGGTGCTGTTTGCGGCCTGCTCGTGAATTTGCGCGGTCTGGGTGCGCAGCAGCTCGCCGGTGCTATCGATGATGTTCGCGGTCGTGGTATTGAGCGCGGTGATCTGATCGAGCACCAGCCTTTGCCCGGCCAGCGCCTGCGCGACCGTCACCGCCGTGCGCAGCGCCGAGACGGTGGTGGTGGACGCGCGATCGACGCCCTTCACCAGCTCGACATTATTCTTCTTCACCAGATCGAGCGCCAGATAACCCTGCACCGTCACGGCCATTTGGGTGAGCAGGTCCTGCGTGCGCTGGCGCACATAGAAGAGCGCGCTCTCGCGGATCGCCTTGGCCTTGGCGGGGTCGCTGGAATCCAGCTCCAGCGCCTTATTCTCCAGCCGCGCGTCCATCGTCTTGGCGATGTGGATCATCTGCTCAAGCCGGCCCATGGTAGCCCACATATTCTGCCGCTCCACGTCAATCGCGGCATTATCCTTGATCAGCGTATCCTTGCCCGAGGCGAGGCTGCCGAGGATGGAATTGATGTGCGTCTGGCTCGACTTGTAGCTGTCGAAATAATTGCGCATCTTGTTGCCGAACGGGATGATGCCAAAGAGCTTGCGTGGCGCCAGCAGA
Source organism: uncultured Alphaproteobacteria bacterium (assembly GCA_966205705.1). Classification (GTDB taxonomy): domain Bacteria; phylum Pseudomonadota; class Alphaproteobacteria; order Sphingomonadales; family Sphingomonadaceae; genus Sphingobium. Next base: position 2,182 of record CBIHKY010000086.1, on the reverse strand, counting down.
TTGCCGCGCTTGCCGGGATCGAGATCCTCGATCACGCGGCGCAGCTCGGCCAGATCCGTGCCGACATTCACATCGCTGTCCATCGCGCGCACGGGGCGATCGAGGAAGCGGTTCGAGTGCCCCGCCGCCTCGGTGATTTCCTTGCGGCCCATATTGGTGATCTGATCGACCTTGGCGCCGAACTCGGGCGAGTTGGCATCCAGCGTGGCCAGCTCCTCGACGAAGCTGTCGACCTTCTCCTCAAGCTTGGAGCGCTTCTCATCATCGATGGGCACGAGGCCTGCTGCACGCTCGGCCTTCACCACCGGCACCACATCGGGGGCGGTCAGGTTCAGCTGGTCCTCGGTCTTCGTCATCGGTGCGCTCGTCGCCATCAACATCTCCTCGCGGGTGTTATATCATAGTATAACACCCCGGGTTCAAGAACAGATTTTGATATAGGCGGTGCGGCCCAGCCTGCCAATGCGGAAGGGTGTTTGACGTGCCGTGCTATGGTAAACCTTATATCAGCTATTTCCGCCTACGCCCGGCTGCTTCTGAGGACGCATTGCAAAGGCACGCGATATGAAGCAGTCTCACAGCTTCGAGAGGGTGTCCGCTGCAAGGCGTCTGGTTGGGCTTGCTGCCCAGCCTGAAGCGGGGGACGCTGTGGACATTTACGATCTGGTTGTGATTGGGAGCGGGCCTGCGGGTCGCCGCGCTGCCGTGCAGGCCGCCAAGCTTGGCAAGACGGTACTGGTGGTCGAGGGGCGCAAGCGGGTCGGCGGCGTCTCCGTGCATACCGGCACCATCCCCTCCAAGACCCTGCGCGAGACCGTGCTCAACCTCACCGGCTGGCGCGAACGCGGCTTTTATGGTCGCTCCTACCGGGTGAAGAAGGACATTCTCGGCAGCGATCTCGACGCGCGGCTCAAGCAGACGCTGGAGCATGAGGTGGATGTGCTGGAGCATCAGTTCCAGCGCAATGGCGTGCGCACGATGGAGGGCTTTGCCCGCTTCGTGGATGCGCACACGCTGCTGGTGACATCGCCCGACGAGAGCGAAATTCATGTGCGCGGCGAGCGCATCCTGATCGCGGTGGGCACCGCGCCGTTCCGGCCGGATTATATCCCGTTCGATGATGATATCGTGCTCGACAGCGATGTGCTGATCGAGGCGCCGCGCGTGCCGCGATCGATGGTGGTCATCGGCGCGGGCGTGATCGGCATTGAATATGCGACGATTTTCTCAGCGTTGGATGTGCAGGTGACTCTGCTTGAGCCGCGCGAAACCTTCCTCGACTTTATCGATCGGGAAGTGATCGAAGAATTCATCCACCAATTGCGTGACCGGGGCATGACGATCCGCCTCGGCGTGGAAGTAACCGGCATCGCCAAGGATGCGAGCGGCCATGTGATCACGACGCTGAGCGATGGCCGCGCGATCCGCTCGGAAATGCTGCTGTTCGCTGCCGGTCGCGTGGGGGCGACGAGCACGCTGGGGTTGGAGAATTGCGGGCTGGCGGTCGATAATCGCGGGCGGCTGCGCGTCGACCCCAAGACCTTCCAGACCGACGTGCCGCACATCTATGCCGCGGGCGATGTGATCGGCTTCCCGAGCCTTGCCTCCACATCGATGGAGCAGGGTCGGATTGCGGCCTGCCACGCCTTCGATCTGCCAATGCCGCCTGCGCCAGCCTATTTCCCCTATGGCATTTATGCGGTGCCGGAGATTTCCACGGTGGGCATGAGCGAGCAGGAAGTGCGGGCGAAGAAGATTCCTTATGAATGCGGGATTGCCCGGTTCCGCGAGACATCGCGCGGGCACATCATGGGGCTGGATTCCGGGCTGATGAAGATGATCTTCTCGATCAAGACGCGGCGCTTGCTGGGGGTGCATATCATTGGCGAGGGTGCGACGGAGCTGGTGCACATCGGCCAGGCGGTGCTGAACCTGAAGGGCACGATCGATTATTTTATCGAGAATACGTTCAATTATCCGACTTTGGCCGAGGCGTACAAGATTGCGGCGTTGGATGCGTGGAACCGGATGCCGCGTTATAACGGGTAAGGTGCTGGTTGGTCTGGGCGGTTTTGGAAGGCAGCGGGACCCCGGATCAAGTCCGGGGTGACGAGTGTGAAAATTCGATATGCACCCCAAATGTGGGTCGTCGCAATCACCTCCCCTTCACGTCACCCCGGAC
>CBIHKY010000085.1:0-13870 GCA_966205705.1 uncultured Alphaproteobacteria bacterium | reverse complement strand
GAAATCTGCTCTAATACGCCACAGAAGCGACGTGGTTGCGATCTCTTAGGATCTGGGGCGGAACGGCAGCTTTTTGGGATGGCGAGCGCGTCCGTTGAACGACGGTTATATTGGCTGCGGGTACCTCGCCTCCATATACCGCAGGTTATGACCGCACCCGGCTTTTCCTATCCTAAGTTGCCTGTCAGAAGACGACAACATAGCCGCCGTGAGAGCCCTCGCAGAGCCGCCCAGGCGAACAGCCGCTATGTTGGTGAAACCGGCTTCCTGATCGACTATTTGTCGAGCCCGCCTCGGCTCATTGACAGTTTGCCAGTCCAAGATCGTTCTAGAGTTCTATGAGCTCGCAGAGTGGTAAACCGTTCATGGGTGCCGGGCGATAGCCAGCAAGTTGGCGGATGATCAGGCCTCGATTAATCGCCTCTGTGACGCCGAGTTCGCGGGCCTTGTAGAGCGATTCGATGAAAGCCATTGTCAGGTTCATGTCTGCTTGCGCGATCTGGTGCGCCATCTCGGTTGCCCTCGCCATCAGCCGGTCGCGCGGTACGATCTCGGAAATCAGGCCGAGATTGTAAGCACGTGCAGCGTCAATCGGGTCGTGCGGGCCGAGCAGGAACATGCGCGACACAGCCTCGTGGGGAATCCTGCGTGCCATTTCGATGGGTTCGATAATCGGGACCGATCCGGTATGATGGATGTGTGCGTCGCAGAAGCGCGCCTCCGGAACGGCAATGCAGATGTCGGCATCAAGGAGGAAATGAAGCCCAGGACCGACGACAAGGCCGTTCACCGCCGCGATGACTGGCTTCCAGCACTTGTTCTGCTTGGCCGTGTAGCGCCGCATTCCCTCATCACGGCGCAGATAGGCGGGGGCTGGCCCATCTTGACGGAAGACGGCGCTGTCGACGCCGCCGCAGAACATCTCAGTACCGTTCGCAGTGAATATCGCCACGTGCAAGCTGTCGTCGGCGCGGAATGCTTCCCAAGCCAACGGCAGCTCGTGTAGCATCTGCGCGTTGGCGATGTTGTCGGATTCCGGCCGATCAAGCGTGATGATGCAGATCGAGCCGGATCGCTCGAAGCGAAGCGTTTGATATGTCTGCCCGGTGTTGCCTACATTGCTCGGCAGTCCGCGCTCGTTCTGTCCGCTGGTCATCAAGCGCTCCCTTTTATAAGGTTCGCGGCCCCGCATTCGAGCGGCCCTTCCATAGCTGGATGAGCTGCCTCGGGCCCGCGACGATAAAAATTCCTATGAAAAATAGTCATCAGAATTGCGGTCGCTCCAGAGATCCATCGTTGAATCGAGCACCGAATGCGATGCCGAGGGAATGGCGGCATTGCACAGATCGGTGTCCGAAAAGGTCTCGAAGCGATAGCCACTGGGATCGCGCCACACATCGAACACATGGCTGCCAAGAGGGTGTCGGCCAACACCCCAGATCGATTCATGCTGAAGCTGCGTCATCCAGCGATGACCAAGGAACTGGGTCTCCGGGTTCGGCACCTCGAACGAGAGGTGGTGCAGGTCATTCCTGCCTAATGCGAACAGTGCGACCGTGTGATGATCTACCCATTCATCGCCGCGATCGAGGCGGTAGAATCCCCCGACGACATGATCTGGTGAGCCAACGTAAAGTAGGTCGCTCGGAATAAGTCCCAGCGCCTCGCGATACCAGATGTCGCAGGCCGGCCAGTCATTGATGAACAGGCCGACATGGCCGAGGCGCAACAAGGGCGGAGCACCGAGGGGCGGCTTATGTTGAACAACCCCTTGGCGCGGCTTCTCCGCACCCTGATTGGTCGTGATCACAAGCGGCATGTCATCAGCTGTCCGCTGGCCTATCCCGCTGACAATTCGGATCTCCTTGCCCTCAGGATCGTGCAGCACGAGAGCACGGCCGCCCCCGGGACCATCCAGCGGCACAATTTCGCCCCCAGCGTCGGCGCGCGCTTGCTCGAGCTCGACCGACGCATCCAGTTCAAAAGCCAGCGATCCTAGCGCCGATCCGTTGGCTGCCTCTAAAACAAGATTATAGGCCGCAGTCCCGCCCGAGCGGAAGAAGACGCGCCCGTTTGCCTCCGCGACTTCAGTCAGACCGAAGTCGCAGGCAAATGCGCGCGACCGATCCAGATCGGGGACTTTCAAATGGACATGGTGCAAGCCGGACAAGAGCATTGGTATCTCCTTCCAGTCCACCTTGGGGTCACCACCTATCAGCGTCCAATCACTTAATATCTGGCAACATATCAGCCTTACCGATAGGTTGGCCGCATGCGTTTCGACCGCCTTGATCTCAACCTGCTGGCCGTTCTCGATGTGCTGCTTGAGACCCGCAGTGTATCTGAAACCGCAAGGCGGCTACATCGAAGTCAACCCGCCATCACGGGAGCGCTCAACCGACTGCGCAAATTCTTCGGCGATGATCTGCTCGTCGCCTCAGGCCGTCACATGCTCCCCACGCGACGGGCAGCAGAGCTGGCGACGCCGGTTAGACGTGCGCTGATGCTGATCCGGGGAGAGATCACGCAGCCAACCAGCTTCGATCCGTCGACCAGCCGTCGCCACTTCATCATTGCAGCGTCGGACTATGCTTACACAATCCTGCTCAGCCATATCATTGTCGATGCCGCGCGAATCGCGCCCGGGATTTCGTTTGAGGTTATTCCGCCCAGTGGGGAGGCATCAGATCGGCTTTCCCGCGCTGAAATCGACCTGCTGTTCACTGTTACGCCGTTTCATGATGCGAACCATCCCTTCGTTCCGCTATGGCGCGACGAAGAGGTTATAATCAGCTGTGCCGGCGCAGGGTATCCGGACGAAATCGACGATGTCGCCTTTCATCTCGCCAGTCACGCGCTCGTCGTGATCGGTTCTGACCGTCGCCCAACGGTCACGGACGTCTTTGTTCAAAAAAGTCATCCAGAGCGCGTCGCGCGCGTTCAGGTTCCTGGCTTTTCGTCGCTACCGCTCGCCATCGTTGGTACGGCAAGGCTGGCAACCATGCACCGCCTCTACGCGGAGCATTTCGCGCGCGCCTATCCCATTAAAATTCATCGCCCTGCCGATGCATTTCCGGAGATCGTAGAAGGCGTGCAGTGGCATCAGATCCACGACCGTGACCCAGGCGTGCTATGGTTGCTAGACCGCCTGAACCAGCAGCGCGATCGACTGCCTGAAAGTTCGCAGCTTATATGAGCCATGAGTTCGCTGGGTGACCAGAAGCCTGGATGCGGCCTGTTGCCAATCCCCAAGGGAAAGCAGGCAGTCACGTGATGGCAAACCTTGCTCAGTTAACCGCCTTGGCGTAGCCGAGAGTGCGAATGACAGCTCTCGCCAGAAGCCGGCATTTTGCGATCTGGATGGGAACGACAGCGGTCCCGCAATCGGTCTATCGTAATCGTCGTGAGCGATGAATGTACGGCTGCTCTCAGGGATGCCATTTACAGCATCGAACGTCGGCATTGTTGGCGATATCAGACCAATCTGCAAAACGTTAGTTTCAGGTCAATCTCGCGTGCGTTAAGAGCGCCGCATGGGGCAACGATCGATTGCAATTGCGGGCTGCGGCCCATGCGGTTTGGCGACCGCTCTGCTGCTCGCGCGCGCCGGAGAGCATGTGGTGCTTTTCGAGCGTTTCGATGCGCCGCGTCCGATCGGCTCTGGACTCATGATCCAGCCAACGGGCCTTGCCGTGCTGGCGCAACTTGGCCTTGCGGACGGCGTCGAGCGTGAAGGCGCACGCGTGGATCGGTTGTTTGGCGCGGCAAATCAGCGGACCGTCCTTGATGTGCGCTACTCATCGATGGCGCAGGGGGGATATTTTGGGATTGGGATTCACAGGGCTGCCCTGTTCAACGCGCTGCACGAGGCCGTCCTTGCTGAAGGCATCGAGATCCGCACAGGTCATGCGATTGCTGGCTCCGAACGGCGAAGCGAGAAGCGCGTGCTGCTTCTGGAGGACGGCTACGAAAGCGAGCCATTCGATCTCATCGTCGATGCGCTGGGCACTCGGTCAAGCCTGGCACCGCCCACCGGTCGCGAATTGCCCTACGGGGCCCTTTGGGCGAGCCTCGACTGGTCAGACGATTGCGGGCTCGACGAGCAAACGCTCTCGCAGCGCTATCAACGATCGAGCGTCATGGCAGGGGTGTTGCCACTCGGCACGGGTGGCGGCCCTGGGAAAAGGGCCGCCTTCTTCTGGTCACTCAAGGGAGATGATCTCGCAGGATGGCAGCAAGCGGGGATCAATCGCTGGAAGCAGTCTGTCCTCTCGCTCTGGCCCGAATGTTATCCTCTGATCGATCAAATCGAGGACCCGCAGCAATTGACCTTCGCGCGATACGCGCACCGAACGCTGCGGCATCCTGTGGAACCAGCGCTGATCCATCTCGGCGACGCCTGGCATTCGGCGAGTCCGCAATTGGGGCAGGGGGCGAACATGGCTCTTCTTGATGCCTGGGCGCTGGCTTTAGCTTTGGCACAAAACAAAACGATCAATGCCGCACTCTCTGAGACCATCGCCTTACGCCGACGACATGTCCGCCTATACCAGGCGCTGACCTGGCTGTTCACGCCCGTGTATCAATCTGACAGTCGCATTCTGCCTTTCCTACGCGACCGACTGGTTGGGCCGCTCTCCAAGCTCTGGCCAGCGACTGCGATCCAGGCGGCCATGGTAAGCGGACTGATCGGCGATCCGCTTACAAAGCTTGGTCTTGGGCAGCCGATTGACCAACCCAGTCACGAGAAGGTTGCCGTTTGATGGAAACCGAGACGCCCATCATCGTGTTCGATGCCAAATGCGTGCTGTGCTCGGCCAACGCCCAGTTCGTGTTGCGATATGACCGACGCGGATTATTTCGTCTTGCCTCGATGCAGGGCGAAGTAGGGGCCGCACTTTATCGCCGCTTTGGCATCGATCCAGAGCAACCCGATACGCTCATCGTCGTCACCGGTGACACGGCTTTGCGCGATAGCGAGGCCGTCTTTGCGATCTGGTCGGGCCTGGGTTGGCAGTGGCGCGCGTTGACGCTCTTTCGCGTTGTTCCACGCCCCTTGCGCGATACCATTTACCGATTCATCGCCCGACATCGCTATCGCTTGTTCGGCAAGCGCGAGACCTGCTGGATTCCGAATGCTGAACAAGCGGATCGGGTGCTGTGAGCCGGATTCTTGTACTCGGGGGCTATGGAGGCTTCGGAAGCCGGATCAGCCGACGTCTTGCTAACGAAGGACATTGCGTGCTCGTCGCGGGCCGCTCACCCGCCAAGGCAGACGCATTTTGCAGGACGCTGCCCGGTCTTATCCCAGTTGTGCTTGATCGCGAAAATATCGCCGAGGCGCTTATCCAGCATAGCCCTGATGTCGTCGTGGATACCTCGGGACCGTTTCAGGAAATGGATCTGACGATCCCTCGCGCGTGCATCGCTGCGGGCGTCCATTATTGCGATATTGCCGACAGCCGCGCGTTCGTTGAGGCAATGGCCGATCTGGACACAGCGGCACGCGAGGCAGGCGTCGCAATGCTCTCGGGCGCATCCAGCGTGCCTGCACTCTCCGGCGCGGTCGTAGCGTCACTGTCAGGCGATATGGAAAATGTGACTGCGGTGGAAATGGCGATCAGCGCGTCGAACCAGGCTGCGGCAGGGACTGCTGTTGCGGCAGCGATCCTCGGCCAGGTCGGTAAACCGTTCACGCTTCGACGAGGCGGTCGCACCGTCACCCGATATGGCTGGCAGGAAATCGAGAATCTGGATTTTGAAGTGCCGGGTCTCAAGCCGCTCATAGGGCGTCGTGTTGCTCTTGCCGACGTCCCGGATATCGCACTTTTGCCCGACCGTCTCCCAGGGTGCCCGGCTGTTGCCTTCCGTGCAGGCACCGAACTCGGCTTCCAGAATTGGGCGCTGTGGCTATTGAGTTGGGTAGTTCGTTGGGGCTGGCTATCTGGACTGACGCGACTGCGCGGCTGGCTGCTACCCTTGCAGCGCCTAACGGCGAAGTTTGGGAGTGACCGCTCGGCGATGAGCGTGCGCCTGTTCGGCGAGGCCAACAATCTTCGAGTGGAGCGTCGCTGGACTCTGATCGCCGATCAGGGGGACGGACCGGAAATCCCGACGCTCGCTGTACCTTTGATCATTGCGCGGATCATCGGCGGGAATGAGAGATCTGGAGCGCGCGATGCGGGGCAGGCACTGACGCTCACCGACTTCGAACCTGCCTTCTCGACATTGGCGATCAGCCATGCCAGCACAGAACACATCCTGCCCGATCCGCTTTACCGACGCGTGATGGGTGACCGGTTCGACCGACTGCCGCCCGCAGTCCGCCGCATGCACGACGTTGTTCGCGACGGCGGTGCTTCCGGCGAGGCCGAAGTCATAGGGGCGACCAACGCGCTTGGTAGGCTCGTTGCGCGCATCATGCGCTTCCCACGGGCTGGCAAGCATGAGCTCCACGTGGCGTTTACAGAGCGCGACGGTAGGGAGCGCTGGGTCCGCCAGTTCGGTGAAAAAGCTTTTGCCAGCTCCCTGAGCAGCCTGGATGGAGCCCTTGTCGAGCAGTTCGGTCCGCTTCGGTTTGCGTTCGACTTGCCCGGCGACGATCATGGTCTTGAGATGGTGATGACGTCGTGGGCGTTCGGACTCCTGCCGCTGCCGCTCATACTGGCACCCCGCTCCCGTGCGCGTGAATGGGAAGATTTAGGGAGGTTCAACTTTGACGTTCCGATCGAGCTGCCGCTGATAGGCAGGATTGTTCATTACAGGGGATGGCTCGTGCCCTGCTGAGATAAGCCTTAGCGAAGGCTTGCGTTCAGGAGTATACACGAAGCACCTCAACGTCTGCATTGTTGGCGAATTTTGCATTCATGTCAGACGTTCGAGGTGCAGCACTTGACCAGGTTACGACGTTTGTCGATCGCTCACGAACGTCCGCCCCTCACAGTAGCAGTCTTTCCGCTTATCCGCGCTGTCAGGCTGGAGCCGCCAACAAAGGTGCCATTTGACGATCAATATTGGACCACTGTAAGCTGCCCGTCGTTCATCGTTTCGAGCAGGCATCCTTAGGATATCCAGATGCCGGCGAGAGTTCACTATCGCCACTGCCCCGTCTCAATGTTGCGTGCGGATCTGAAAAAGTGAAACCAATTGGCATACGAGCTGTCCAGTAAAAGCCGTCTTCGTGGAGATTATCGCGTGCCAAGAAAAGTGAACAAGGCGATCACGCCCACGACGGCAAAAATGGCTCGTGCGATCCAGGGAACGACTAACCACGCAGCAAAACCTGTGACCACCTTGCCCGCCACATTGCTATCGATAGCTCCGGCCTTTCTCTTGTCTATTGGATATCCGCAACCGGGACATGCCACTGCATGAGTGGAGACGCTGCGGTTGCATTCTGGACATTGCATCAGAGCCATGCTCACCCTTTCTCACTCTTAGGAACCGGTGAAAGAATGATCTCCACTCTACGATTACGCTGACGGCCCTCAGGATTGTCACTTCCATCAGGGCGTGCGTTAGGTGCCACGGGCTCCCGTTCACCGAAGCCTTTTACAATGGTGCGTCGATTACCCGCATCCATCAGGCTGGTCGATACAGTGCTCGCCCGAGCCATGGAAAGGCGGTCGTTGTACGCATCATCTCCCTCGGCATCCGTGTAACCAATGATGGTGACAGGCGCTTTGGGATAAGCGGCAATTAGCTGCTTCGCCTTACGCAACGCCGCCTGCGCGTCGGGGCGCAAACTCGCCTTATCAAAGTCGAACAGGATATCGGCAGGAAGAGAAAATCGGATCGTTTGATCTGCATCCTGTCTTGCGTCCAGTTGAGTGAGCAATGAGCGCGCTTCTTCCAAACGATCAGGTGGCACTTCAGCAAGTCGAAACTCGTTGGCAGCTGCCGATGCAGGGTTAAAGCTGCTTTTGGCATCACTGCCAACAGCCGAACTATTCTCGCCCGCTGGCGCAAAACTAGATTCCGGCGCGTTAGGCGCGGGTCGAAAATGGCCGATCTCATTTTTGAGGCTTGGCAGTGGCGCATCGATTTGATCGCACGCGCAAAGCGCCAAGACGGCTCCGACAACCATGAAGCCACTGCCACATGGCCGTATCACTGCGCACCCGTTTGCAGGTTAATAGGGATATTGAGCCCTGGACCCGTGATCGCAGATCCATCATTGCCTTCATTCAGAACCAGAGTAATCGACCTGGCTGAAGTTGGCACTGCGCCAAGGAAGACCAGGCGACCGTCCATCTGCTCGCCCGCTCGAATTTCCAGGTCTTTGTTTTCGGCAATACGCTTGAGCATCAGCTTGTTGCCCTGCTCATCTCTAATGAATGTAGGGCTAAAGGCAAGATCGACGTCACTGCTGGCCGTGCCGCCATAAGAAGCGCTGATATCCAGGATCGTAGCATCTGCGCCGAGTTCCACACTCTTAACTCGGACGGTCAAGCCCACATCGGCTACGCCTTGAGCGCTAACCGGAATGACACGACCTTTTGTATCTGCAGCCAATGCTGGCGTCGGCACCCCTGCATCGTTGTTTGCTGCGACGGGTTCCGCAGCCTGTTCATTGCTGCTTCCTACGGAGCATCCCGACAGTAAGATCGTCGCCAATCCAAAGCAGCCATATGCGATAAGTCTCATCATACCCGCCCGGACCGTCGGGACAAAACCGGACTAGTGCGCTTTCGTTCCGGTAACGCACCAAGCAAAAGCCTTGGCGAGACAGCAACCCGGGTTACCTTACCATCGATATCCGATTGCCTGCGCCGCTCACCCGCAATTGCGCCTTGCTGCCGTCGGGCGTGGTCCACTGGACGCGGTTGCTTGCACCAACAATGCGGATCACGCCTTTTGAGGCAAGCTCGACGCGAACCTCATTGTCGGCGCCTTCAATCACCAATTGTCTGCAGCCTCCAGTGACCGTCATCCGGTTACTCGCCCCCGAAATTGTTGCGGTTCCGCCGCTGCAGTCGAGTTCGCCCTGTTCGCCAGCTCCTTCGAAGGCGGCCTGGGCAAAAAGCGGGGAGGCAAGAGCAAGGACGGCGGGGACAAGAACAAACTTAGCAAAATGCATAGGCATCAACTCCTCAAGACAGAATGATCCTAACGTGTTTCCGCGATCCTGCCATGACTGGAAAGCTCGTTTCGTCGCGGTGAACCTCATTGGGACGCTACAATCAAGCGTTCGTATAGCTTTGGTTGGCGCCCCAACGGCTGCTAGCGAACCGGAACGTTCGCCATCATCACGGACGCTCAATGGCTGGGTTTAGCTTCCTGAAAGCTGCCGTTCGGCAAGGCTATCCGATGTCCCCTGCTGCGCGAGCAAGCTCCCATGCTCCCTGAGCCGACTATCGCGTCAAAAAGGCCATCAAGATCGTAACTGACGTTTCAGCGCAGCTCCGATTTGATGCGCTGGTCTAGCGCATTGCGCGAGCGTTGAGCATAAGTGCGGCAGCCTCCAGGCCCGTCGCTGTACCGGCCTCTACCGGCATTGTCGGGATGGGCCGAGATCAGAATGTCGCAAGGCGTCTGGCTCATCGTCACATAGCTTCTACGGAAACCCGCAACGATCGGCCGCGCGATCGGCGCGGTGTAGCGATAGTCGTCCGTCGATACCGGATTTAGGCTGGCGGCGAAGACGAGCGACTTGCACACCCGGCTCTCACACGACCGCCAGCGCCAGCTCATGCTGCCCATCGTATGACCCGGCGTTGCCAGCGCAGTTACTGTCGTATTGCCCAGCTGCAAGGACTGCCCATCGCGGATCATCTGCACCTTTGCAACCGCTGGCCAAGAACCGCCATAGCCGCGCTGCGGATCGTCGGCAGCATGGCGACCGGCGAGGAGGCCTTCTGCGCCCCGTGGACTGGCGACCACGGTCGCGCCGGTGTCGCGCGCCAGCGCCGCGATACCACCGGCATGGTCGAAATGCGGTTCAGTGCTGAGAATATATTTGATGTCGCGGGGACGAAATCCCAGCTTTCTGACATTGTTCAGGATGGCCGGCGCAGCCTGTGGTAACGCGCCATCGATGAGGATCAGGCCCGCACCGGTGTCGATCAGAGCGACACTCAACCCTCCGAAGCCAACAAGATAGCTATTACCGAAGATCTTCTGGGGCGGCACCGGGGCAAGCCATTCTGCAGTATGAGAGCCAATAATCGGCTTTATCAGTGGATCATCTTGGCTCTGCGCCCGGCCATTGATCGCGCCTAGCAGCACTGCCAGCGCGCCCACCGTTACAATTCGCATTCTCACCATTCCCACTCTCCTTCGCCGCGAAGATTGCAGCGGAGACGATGCGGAAACAAAGCATCATTTCTCGACAGAGCCATGAGCTAGGCTCATAGCTGCGCGATGGATCGCGCCCAGCTCCCTCTCAATGCTCTACGCGCTTTCGAGGCGGCGGCGCGCCACCTCAACTTCACGCGTGCAGCGATCGAACTGTGCGTTAGCCAAGGCGCAGTCAGCCACCAGATTGCGCAACTCGAACGCCGGCTCGGCACGCGCCTGTTCCATCGGCTGCCGCGGGGCCTGGCGCTAACCGACGACGGGCAGGCGCTGGTACCAGTGCTGGCTGACATGTTCGATCGAGTCGGAACCATGCTCGACCAATATGCTGATGGACGGTTTCGCGAGGTGCTGAACATTGGGGTAGTGGGTACATTCGCGACTGGTTGGCTGCTCCATCGACTTGATGGGTTCGCACGTGCCTGTCCCCAGGTAGACCTGCGTGTATCGACCAACAACAACCGCGTCGACATCGCAGCGGAAGCACTCGACTTCGCGATACGGTTCGGGGACGGCGCATGGCATGGCACATTTGCAGAACCCCTGTTCGAAGCTATGTTGACGCCGCTCTGCTCGCCGGTGATTGCCAGCCGCTTGAGCAACCCCCACGACTTGGCTCAGGAACGGTTGCTCCGCTCGTACCGGCCCGACGAATGGCGCCGCTGGTTCGAGGCGGCCGGTGTCCCTCAACCCGTACTACGCGGCCCGGTATTCGACAGCTCCGCGCTGATGGTCACAGCAGCCGTAAACGGGATCGGAGTGGCGCTAGCACCCGCAGCCATGTTCATCCGCGAACTCACCGCGGAGCGCCTAGTCCAGCCGTTCGACATTGCTGTCGATGCCGGCCGCTACTGGCTGACGCGCTTGGTGTCGCGCAGGGAAAGCGACGCCATGCAAGCATTCCGGGGCTGGCTGCTGAACGAGGTCACAGCGTACGGAAGGCCACCTTCTGCATGCAGACGCTCAGGCACGTGCTCCAGTCGTCTGCATATCGGACGAGGAAGATGCCGGCGCGTGCGAACATCGTCTGCCGCTTCGCCACGAGGGCGTCGAAGCGCGAGATCGCCACAACAGTTGTGAGGCGGTTTAGCGCGCTAGCGCCGAGATGGTCGATCAACTCATCGGAGACGTCAATCTCTTCTTTATCGCCTTTTCGTCGCGGCATGAGAAGATCGGTGACGATGAGGTCGTATGGCTTGCCGACGATCGCGCGAGTACGCGATCATGTGCTCTCCGCAACTCGACTTGATGCCCCTACGGAGTTGTCTCGGCATTCGAGATCGCGCTCGCTCAAGCCGACGAGCGAAGTGATCTCAGGTTCGTGGCAGCCGACGAGTCCAGCCGACTAACCGACATGGGCAACCGCACCGCGAAGCTGCTGTTGGATGCTGATCAGGCGGACATTCGCACCGAGACCTTTATTCGACGCCGGGAGGTGGCGCGCACCGCGTGGGGTGAGAAGCTGATTGCCGCGGGCCATCCCGATATGGAGCCGACCCGCTTCGTTGGTTGGAGCGCCGAGAGAGCCGCCGCGGAATTGGCACACGCCGCTTCCGTTGCTGCCGCCAAGGAGGCCGATGCAGCTATCGCCCGAAGGGCGGTGATTCTCATGGGGCTCGCCTCAGCTTGCCTGAAGGCGATGCTGCACGTGAGGGTGTCGAGATCGCTCCTATACTGACCTCCGTCGAGCGCTTGAGGGCCGACCTCGAGATGGTGCAGCAGCTGCGGCGTCTCGGCGAAGCCGCGGCGGCACGGATCGGGCAGGATGATCGTGCCCGCGCAGAACTGACAGTCCTCTCCCAGCCTGGCGAAGTCCACGCAGGTCCTGTTCTTCACTCACCATCCTCACCTCGCGTCGATCGCGCTTTCGGTAGTTGGTGCTGACCTTTACCCAGAGTGTTTGCTGGCTTGAGATCAGCTAAGAAAGCGACGATTGTCGGTCTCCGTAAGAGTGTCTTCAGCGAAGGGATTGGGAACGGAAAAAATGTTCCGAGATTAGGCGATGTGAAGGTCCAGCGTTGAACCTGAACTGATGTCAGCTTTCAGGGATGCTCTGCGAGCGGTCGAAGGTCCGCTATGTTGGCGCTAGCTGCCCATCTCGCCATTGCCGGCCGATCAGAACGAACGTTGCGAACGGTCCTGCAAGGAGGGCCCTCAGTCCAGAGCAACAACCGTAGTTGCAGGAAGGCGGTATGGGCCAGCCGAGCTACGCGCAACGAGGGTAAACGGAATTTCGATCCGTTCAACCGGGGGGGCGGTGCCATTTGTTCCGGCAGCTGCGATCAAATAGCGGACGGCTGCCCCCGTCAAGGCGGCGATTGGCTGACGGATGGTGGTAAGTGGAGGCCATGCCAGCCGCGCGGTGGTTGAATCGTCGAAACCCGCGATCGAGAGTTGCGTCGGCACGCGGATCCCTGACTGGTTTGCAGCGGCCAGTGCTCCGGCTGCCATGTCGTCATTTGCTGCGAAAATAGCCGTTGGAGGAATCTTTTCCGCCAGTAATTTTTGCGCACTATCCATACCGGAAAGGAAGGTGAAATCTCCGGGCATGACCATCGGCGGCCCCGCGTCTGCGACTTGGGCGAGCGCATCATTATAACCGGTCAGGCGCTCCCGTGCCGCGATATGCTCTACAGGCCCTGCGATGAAACCTATATGACGATGCCCGAGCGCCAGAAGATGCTGTGTCATGGCGAATCCTCCGCCATATTCATCGATCGAAACCGACGCGGACCGGTCCAGCTGTGTCCCGGGCGCGATCCGCACATAGGGAATGCCGCATGCGTCGAGCGCATCGAGCAACAGCGCTGAGTCCGCCATCGGCGGGGACAGCACGACACCGTCAACGCCCGCCTGTGCAAGTTGCTGCCCCAGATCCTGAGTGAGCGTCGGCGCGTCAATATCCACGGACTGCAGGACGAAGCGATAACCAACATCCTGACACGCCTTGAACGCGCCAAATTGAAGGTCTGCGCAGAAGGGGGCAAGATACCAATCTTCATCTCCCGAATGCATCATGCTTTCAGTGGAAATTATGAATGCGATCGCATAGCCCCGTCGGCCGGGAAGCGAGCGGGCTGCGATATTAGGTCGATACTTAAGCTCCGCCATGGCTTGGATGACCCGCTCGCGCAGGGCTGCGCCCACGGTAGGATGCTCATTGAGTACACGAGAAACTGTTTTGAAGGAGACGCCCGCGCGCTTGGCAATATCGATGATAGTAGCGCTGGACTGACCTTTACCCATCTGACCCTCGGTGATGCTTGCTCATGTGGCGGACATATCGATGCCTGTGCGCGCTAACATGGCGTAACTCCCTCGTGAACTTAAATCCCATTGACCAGCCGCCCTACAGCTATACAAAGACAACGTTGTCTCAAACCTTGATGCCTGCGGTGGCATTGCGTTGTTAGGGGTGAGGCAAAGTTAAATAACGGGCAGCGAACCGCTCGAGCGGTCGCTTTAAAAGGGGAGGGTGACCATGAAATTTCAACGCCACAATTATGTAAGCGTAAGTGCACTTGTGCTGGGCATTGCAATCACTGTCGGAGGCCCAGCCTTCGGGCAGACTGCC
>CBIHKY010000084.1:0-14213 GCA_966205705.1 uncultured Alphaproteobacteria bacterium | reverse complement strand
ATCCAGCACGCACACGATGATATCACCCGGCTCCACGCCCTTGGCTTTCGCCACGGCCTGAACATTTTGCGTCGGCGTCTTGTTGAGGTCAATAATGTCAGCCGGGTAGCCGGGGCCGACAGCGAGCTTTTCCATATAGACGTCGGGCGCGTTGAGTAGGCAGCCTTCCTCAGCGGCAGCCAGCACGGCGAGCGCGTTGGGGCCAGCCTTGGCGGTGATGGTGGTGCCTTCCAGCGGATCGAGCGCAATGTCGATCTTGGGGCCACGGCCAGGCGCGCCGCCGACCTTCTCACCAATGTAGAGCATCGGGGCTTCGTCCCGCTCGCCTTCACCGATGACCACGGTGCCATCCATATACAGACCATCAAAGGCCTTGCGCATGGCTTCCACGGCAGCGGCATCCGCGGCCTTCTCGTCCCCGCGACCGATCAGCTTGGCAGCCGCGATGGCTGCTGCTTCCGTGACGCGCACCATTTCGAGCACGAGCACGCGATCGAGAACGGAACTGGCTTCGACGTTATTCGAATTCCCCATCCCAAGACTTCCTTCGGTAGTTGATTGCTTTGGCAGTTGATGCAGCCGCGATAGGGGAGGTTTGTTTCAATGTCGATAATATGCGTCAGCCCCGGCGCGCAATGAGCGGGCCGGGGCTGCTATTCATCGCGTTGCTGCGCGCGGGCTGCGCTCAATCGAGCCATATGCTCAATCAAGAATGTGCATCACGATTGGTGCGCCGAGCAGGCTGTCCGATCCGCTCACCGCTGCAAGCAAAGCGTCGATGCTGGAGAGCACACCCGGATGCGTGACAATCGCCACCAGCACCCCATCATCAGCCGTGGCCGCACGCTGGATGACGCTCTCAATGGAAACGCCTGCGTCGCGCATCGCGGCTGTGATCTCGGCCAGCACGCCGGGTCGGTCGCGGACTTGAAAACGTAGATAAGCGCGGCCAATCCGCTGGCCGGTGTCCGCCTTCACCTGACGCTGCAGCCACTCGGCAGGCATGGCGAAGGCGGGGCCATATTCGTCCCGCGCGACGTCGATCACATCTGCGACGACAGCCGAGGCTGTGGGGCCTTCACCCGCGCCCGCGCCCTGGAAGAAGAGGCGGCCAACGAAATTGCCCTCCGCAACCACAGCATTCAGCGCGCCATCGACGTGCGAAAGCGGGTGATCGAGCGGAACGAGCATTGGATGGACGCGCTGGAATAGGCCCACATTCTCGCCGCCTTCCGCCTCGCATTCCGCCATGCCGACGAGGCGAATCTTGTAGCCGAGCGCTGCTGCCTCACGAATGTCGGCCGCCAGCACATGGCGAATCCCGGTGATGTCCACCGATCCAAAGTCGATTTCCGTGCCGAACGCGAGGCTCGCGAGAATCGAAAGCTTGTGCGCGGCATCCACGCCGTCGATATCGAAGCTCGGGTCAGCCTCGGCATAGCCCTTGGCCTGCGCATCCTCCAGCACGCTGGTGAAGGCGGTGCCATCCTTCTCCATCGTGGAGAGGATATAATTGCAGGTGCCATTGAGAATGCCATAGACCCGCATGATACGGTTCGCTGCCGCGCCCTCGCGCAGGCCCTTGATGACCGGAACGCCGCCCGCGACCGCCGCCTCATATTTCAGCGCCACGCCCGTGCGCTCGGCTTCACGCGCCAGATCAAGGCCGTGATGGGCAATCATCGCTTTGTTGGCGGTGACGAAAGGCTTGCCTGCGCTCAAGCACTGGCGCGCGAGGGTGAGGGCAGGGCCATCCGATCCGCCGATGAGCTCGACGACCGTGTCGATATCGTCTCGTGTCGCGAGCGAGGACATGTCGTCGACCCACTCATAGGGTGAGAGATCGATGCCGCGATCCTTGTTCCGGTCCCGCGCGGAAATGGCGACGACCTTGATAGGGCGCCCTGCACGACGGGCAACAAGCTCGCCATTCACCTGCAAGAGCCGAATGACGCCGGCGCCCACGGTGCCCAGGCCTACAATGGCCAGACGGAGCGGGGCGGTCGGGGTGTCATTCATGGGTCAGTCCTTGTTGCAGCTTGAGTTGCAGAATTCAGAGTCAGGCATGCCTGATGCTCAGCCTCAGCGATGCCGCTCATAGAGGGTTTTGGAAGCCGGAGGAAAGCCCGCTATGCGCTAACCGATCACAGAATCGGCGTTGCCGTGCGGTCGCAATGACCCAGCGCCTGACGGAATGCCTCATAATCCTCACGCGCCTGGGTGAGAGCATTGCGATCGAGGTCGGCCAGGGCAGGCGCGGGGATGCTGCCGGGCAAGCCACAGGCAAGCCGATACCAGAGCATCGTATCCTTCTTCGGGAAGGCGGCAGAATCATCCACAATCTCACCCAGTGACGCGGAGAATATCGTCTCCTCATCGGGCCGACGGATGATGGAGAGCGAAATCGGCGTCCCATTTGCCGTTTGCAGGAAGATTTGAGTCTCTCCCTCGCCAAGAATCGCACCCGCCACATGAAAGGCCGAAGTGACGCCCGTGATGACCGGTGGAACGTCCTGCGCCATCACTTGCGTGAGCACCGAGCGGGTGAGCGCTTCATTGGCTGGTGACCAGGGAATCATAGCCGTGCTTGAGGTGAGCTGGAACTGGTTCACCTGGCCACCAACCCGCCCAAACAAAAGGAATATCTGACCTTTGAGACCGGGTTTGCGAGCATTGGCGGCCGACCCATCGACGAGAAAGGATATGCGGCGCGCAGCCACGCCGTCGCCCCGAATCAATCCCTGCGTCTCGGCTTCGACATAGAATCTTGCGCGCCCGGGCTGGAGGTCGGGCGCGCGGTCAGGCTTGAGCGCTACGACGGACCGAATTTTCACGGTCGCAATGGCGGATGAGGCGGAAACAAGGTCTGCCATGCGCGCGTAACTGACACTCGGGGGCACTGGGGCAGGGGCCTGTTGAGCGTGTGAAACGCCCGAAAATGTTAAGATTCCGTAAGGGATGATGGCGGCGAACAGGAGGGGAGAGCAAGCGATCCGGCGCAAGCGGGACAAATTACGTATTGGCATGGTTGGCTTCTCCGCAGGGGGCATCAAATGGCGATAGCATAAGGGAATAGTGATGCGAGACCATTCCCAACAAAGCGTTTGCTTCACACGATTTGCCGCGATAGGACATGGGTCGAAATTTAAAGAGCCGAGCGATCAGGGTCGCGCGGATGGCGATTTGTCGTTGGCAGGTCGTTCATTCTGTTTCCTGATTCACAATGCTGCATTGAGCTAAGGAGTGTCGTTGCTGAATGGCCTATGCTGACCACTCACAATCGTCCAGTCGGACGGTATCCCTCGTCATCGTGGCGATTATTCACGTTATCCTCGGCTATGCCTTTGTAACTGGTCTTGGCATTCAATATGTCAAGCAGGCTGCAGAACAGCTGAACGTTATCGATGTGGCGGAAGAGCCGCCACCACCTGAGGAGGAGCCGCCACCACCGCCTCCTCCGCCACCAGACATGCCACCACCGCCGCCGCCGCCTCCCACAGCGCCGCCGCCGATGATTTCGCTGCCTTCGACGGCACCGATGATGGCACCGCCACCGCCGCCGGCTCCGCCGCCATCTGCGCCGCCTGCGCCTCCACCGGCTCCGCCAGTGGTCAGCAAGGCTGCTGGTGCGAAGGGTAACCCGGCTAGCTGGATTACGAATGACGATTACCCTGCGCGCGCTTTGCGTGATGAAGCTCAGGGCACGGTCGCCATCGCTTGGGAGATCAATACCCAGGGTCGCGTCGAGAACTGCAAGGTTACCGCTTCGAGCGGCAACAAGGATCTCGACGATGCGGCTTGCAGCTTGATCGTGCGCCGTGGCCGTTATTCGGCAGCGCTTGACCAGGCAGGCAATCCAATGCGGTCAACGGATCGTCGCCGCGTGGTATGGCGTTTGCCAGAGTAATCATGAGTTCATTCCGGCTGCCCCGAACCGGGGCGAGGGGCAGCCGTTTCACCTGACTGGTTTGAAGAGGAAACAATCGAATGTTCACTTATCTGTCCGCAGCCGCTGCGCCGGCCGCCGAAAATCCTTATGGTTTGATGGAAGCCCTCGAGCAGGGCGGCGTTATTGCATGGACCGTGTTCCTTATTCTGGTGAGCATGTCCGTCCTGTCATTCTTCATTCTCTTCACGAAGCTCATCGAGCAGCAGAAGGTCATCAGCCAGGCCAAGGGCGTCCGCTCCGGTTTCTGGCGCGCTGGCTCGCTCAAGGAAGGTTCCGCCAAGCTTGCCAAGAACAGCGCTTACAAGCAGCTGGTCGATGACGGCATTCTCGCTCAAGAGCAGCACGCCAAGCTGACCGATCCTGTGGAAGCACATGACTGGATGCACGCTTCGCTCAACCGCTCGGAAGCTGCGATCAACTCCAAGCTCAACGGCGGCCTGGCCTTCCTCGCAACCGTGGGTGCAACGTCGCCATTCATCGGTCTGTTCGGTACGGTTATCGGTATTTACCGCGCTCTCATCAAGATCGGTGCATCCGGTCAGGCTTCGATCGACGCCGTTGCTGGCCCGGTCGGTGAAGCTCTGATCATGACCGCACTTGGTCTGGCTGTGGCTGTGCCTGCCGTGCTCGCGTACAACTGGCTGCAGCGTCGTAACAAGGCGATCGCTGAAGACCTGAGCGGCTTCAATAACGATCTGCTCGGCTACATGGTTTCCAACGGTGCGGTTCGTCCGGTCGTTGCTGGCCCTGCCGCTGCGGTTGCTGCCAAGCCGGTTGCTGCCAAGGCCTGATCACACGGAGACAACGCGGCGGGTCCGTTAAGACGCCCGCCGCGCCTCCTCTCCAATGGAAGCATCTTGCTTCCAGCTAAGAGTTAGGATTTTGATCGATGGCAATGAGCTCTGGGGGCGGTGGTGATGACGCCCCAATGTCGGACATCAACACGACCCCTCTCGTGGACGTCATGCTGGTGCTTCTCATCATCTTTCTGATCGCGATCCCGGTGGTTGTGCAGACTGTTGAAGTGAGACTTCCGAAAATCGCCTTCGAACCCACCACCACCAAGCCTGAGAATGTTTCGCTCACGGTGCGCGCAGTGGATGGTAATTGCGAAGTTTACTGGAACCTCACGAAGGTGAGCGCGAGTGATCTTCTCAACCGCGCTGTCAAAAAGCTCGAAGCGGATATCGACAAGGCCGGTGGCGTTGAAAATATGAACCCGGACGATCTGCCAGAAGCGCATATTCGTGCGGATATCGATACGCCTTACCGTTGCATCGGTGGTACGATCTTCACGATGCAGCGCGCAGGTTACCCCAAGGTCGGATTCATCTCCGAGCCTGAACCGGGTTCGATCTCCGTTCGTCGCCTCTGACGCCCAGATTTAGGAGACCAGTTAGATGGCAATGAGTGGCGGCCGCGATGACGGCGAACCGATGATGGAAATGAACACGACGCCGTTGATCGACGTCATGCTCGTTCTGCTCATCATGTTCATCATCACTATCCCGATCCAGACCCACGCGGTGAAGATCGATCTCCCACAGAGTTCGACTGAGCCACAGAACGTGCTTGATCCGATCAAGAACCGTCTGACGATCGATCCTGCCGGGTTGATCTACTGGAACGGCACCCCGGTCGATAAGGTTACGCTGCGCCAGTATCTGGAGCAGACAAGCCGAATGACCCCAGAGCCCGAACTCCAGTTCGAGCCCGATCAGTCCGCGCGTTATGCCGTGGTGGATGAGGTGCTTGCCGCAATCAAACGCTCGAAGGTTACGAAGCTCGGCTTCGTTGGCAACGAGCGTTACGGCGGCGCATTCTGAAGAGACATTGAAGTCGTGGCATCAGCCAGGACTTTGCTCTCAACCAGTCGAATATTTGAAAAAGGGAGCTTCGGCTCCCTTTTTTGTTAGCTTTGGTCTCTGACGAGTGAGCGGCCAGGAGTGATTCTGACTTAAGTATCTGAGTGATTGCGTTCTTTGCTAGAGCGGCTCAACTTATGGGTCAGGCGAGGCGTGAGCGATCGCCATACCTGCTGCGATGAGGAATTGCCTCGCGCTGTCAGCGGCGTTGTATCGCACCGTCGAACCACTTCACCCAACTTGCGCCGAACTGGCTGCCGACGTTGCGCATTCTGCGGCTTGGCTGGCGCACTACGATGCCGAGTCGGCGGCACCGGTCGTGGCCGCGTGCGCTACTTATCGCGGTGCTGGGGCTTGCGGGCGACGGCGCGTTCTTGCGCCGCCCTTGCGTAGCGACGATTCTATATACCCGGCTATCACGACGATAACGTCTTCCCGAACGTCGGCAACGTCGTCCTGGGTTCGCGTTCGATGTCGTCGCAATGCAGATTGGCGGGGGAAACGGCTGCGGAGCGCGTCGGAGCGTTGGCAACGCCCGGGCAAGCTGCGCGTTAGCGTTAACGAAGCCGATTGATGAGTGGCATGTTTCTGCGTGTAGGCGCCCTTACGACCTGCTCAATGAGCTATGTGACAAGATGGTGATCCAGTCCGCCAGAGATACGTCGAGCGAATGAATTAGAACGTTGCAGCACAACGTCCCAATGAGAAGCATGATGAGATCCGAGGCGCGCGGCCGCCGAGAATTGGCTGGAGTTATCTTCGTGTCCTGCAAATCATTGATAGTCGACACACAGGGGCAGCAGCGTCCTGCCACATGACCAAGCCCCACATGGCTGTAGTCGCAACTCTAGAGACTCACCTTTTCCAATGTCGAGATGCCAAGTCCGGGAACCGATCAAGCCATTCCCCCGACCAATCGCTAGCCCGTCGCCGTCAAGCAACCTCAGTAAATTGCAACGCCGCAAGCCGCGCGTACAGCCCGCCTTGCGCATTCAATTCAGCATGTGTCCCAATCTCGACGATCCGGCCCTGATCCAGCACCACGATGCGATCGGCCGCACGCACGGTCGCCAGGCGATGCGCGATCACAATCGTCGTCCGGTCCCGCATCAGATGGGTCAGTGCATCCTGCACCAGCTTCTCTGATTCGGCATCGAGCGCCGAGGTTGCCTCATCGAGCAGCAGCAAGGGCGCATTTTTGAGCAGCGCGCGCGCAATGGCGATGCGCTGGCGCTGGCCGCCGGAAAGGCGCGCTCCTGCTTCGCCGAGCTCGGTGTCGAGGCCTTGTGGCAAATCGAGCAGGAAGTCGGCCGCATTCGCCGCACGAGCCGCGATCATCAGGTCCTCGTCGCTCGCGTCCCAGCGGCCATAGCGCAGATTATCGCGCGCGCTGGCTGCGAAAATCACCGTCTCTTGCGGCACCAACGCGATCATCGCACGCACCGCTGCCGGGTCTGCATGCCGCAGATCCACGCCATTGAGCAATAAACGACCCTCGGCGGGATCGTAAAAGCGTTCAACCAATTGCAGCAGGGTGGATTTGCCAGCGCCTGATGGCCCGACGATTGCGATCGTCTCTCCTGGCGCCACATCAAGCGAGAAGTCGTTGAGCGCGGCACTGTCCGGCCGTGTCGGATAGCGGAAGGAAACGGCGTCGAATGTCACGCGCGCCTGATGCGCTTGCGGGATCGGCGCGGGATTGGTGGGCGGCTGAATGCCGGGCACGGCGCTCGTCAATTCGCTCAGTCGAGCTGCAGCGCCTGCGCCGCGCAGCAGATCGCCATAAACCTCGGTCAAGGCGCCCAATGCGCCAGCTACTAGACCGCCCGTGATGACGAAAGCCGCGATGCTGCCGCCTGTCATCCGTCCAGACGCGACATCAAGCGCGCCTTGCCACATGATTAGTGTGATCGATCCGAATACCACGAAGATGATCGTTGCCGTCATCCCGGCACGTACGCTGATACGCCGACGGGCCGTGCGGAAACCGTCTTCCACAGCCTCCTGAAAACGCCCAGCCTCGCGCTTCTCCTGCCCGAAGGCCTGCACGATCTTCATCGCGGAGAGCACCTCGTTCGTGATGCTGCCAACCGCCGCAAGCCGATCCTGACTGGACCGTGAGAGCGCCCTGAGCCTGCGCCCGATGAAGATGATCGGCCCCAGCACTAGCGGAATGCCAAAGAGCAGCATGGCCGTCAGTCGTGGCGCCAGCGTGAACAGATAGATGATCCCGCCAAGCCCCGTGAGAATGTTCCGCAGCGCGATCGATACCGTCGATCCGACGACCTGCTCGATCACCGCGGTATCAGCCGTCATGCGCGATGCGATTTCGGACGGGCGATTATGCTCGAAAAAGGCTGGCTCTTGCCGGAGCAGATTGGCTTGCGCGTCAATGCGCAGATCGGCCACCACACGCTCGCCGAGCCAGGCGACGAAATAAAAGCGCAGCGCCGTCGCAAAGCTCAGGACGACCACGATCAGCAGCAGATACTGGAACCACCGACCAATGTCGCTGCCATCGCCCGAGGCAAAGCCGCGGTCGATGACGAGCTTGAACCCGCTCGGGATTGCCAGCGTCGCGACAGAGGCCGTCAGCAGTGCGGCACCTGCGCCAACCAGCCGCCCCGGATAGCGCAGCGCGGCCTTCCAGATGAGTTTCAAATTGCCAAGATCAGACCCTTTTGGGCGATCGTCTTTGCCATTCTGGCGCGCAGGGGGAACCATGCTCGCGCCCTAGACGATGTTTGCAATTTTGGGGAGGGCTTTTACATTTTCGCCGTTTGGAACATCTTTGCGCACGTCTGGGCGTTTTATTGAGGAACTGATTGCAAGCTGATATATTGCATCGCAACATAGGTAGATTAAGTCTACAAGGCATAACAGGTCTAACCGCCCTCAAGGGCAAGGGGTCACATGCTCTATAATGCATATGAGTTACAGCGCAGCTTCCTCGCCAGTGCGAGCGCTGTCGCGACGGCGAGCGTAGAATTGCTGCAGAACCCGTCCAATCCGTTCGCCTATTTCGGCGGTGGCCCGATGCTGTCCTGCGCTTTGAACGTGTTTGCCCATGCTTCCGCCCCGCGCGGCAAGCCTGCATTCGATCTGCCATTCACGGAAATCGGCGGCAAAAGCGTGGCGATCGAGGAAGTGATCGAGGATCGCAGGCCCTTCGGCCAGTTGCGCCATTTCGTGCGGAAGGGGCATAAGGGCAATGATCCCAAGCTGCTGATCGTCGCGCCCATGTCCGGCCATTTCGCAACGCTGCTGCGCGGGACGGTTGAGCGGATGCTGCCCGGCCATGACGTGTACATCACGGATTGGCGCGATGCGCGGGACGTGCCGCTCGCCGATGGGACGTTCGATCTGGATGATTATGTCGATTATCTGATCGCTTTCCTCGAACATATCGGCCCCGGCGCGCATATGCTTGCGGTCTGCCAGCCTTCCGTGCCCTGCCTTGCTGCAGCGAGCATCATGTCGGCGGACAAGCACCCCTGCCGCCCGCACACGCTCACCATGATGGGCGGTCCAGTCGATACGCGGGAAGGCCCGACGGCCGTGAACGAGCTGGCGCAGGAACGGCCCCTGAGCTGGTTCCGCCAGAATGTCGTCGCCACTGTGCCGTTCAATTATCCCGGCGCTGGCCGCATGGTCTATCCCGGCTTCATGCAGCTTGCCGGCTTCATGACGATGAACCTTGGCAATCACCTGATCAGCCATTGGCAGATGTTCCGTCATCTCGTGCAGGGGGATGATGACAGCGCTGATTCGACGAAGCGATTCTATGAGGAATATCGCTCGGTCTGCGACATGACCGCTGAATTCTATCTGCAGACGATCAACGAGGTGTTCAAGAAGCACAGCTTGCCCAAGGGTGAGTATATGCACCGTGGCAAGCGGGTGGACACCGCTGATATCACGGATGTCGCGCTGCTTGCCGTGGAAGGCGAGAATGACGACATATCCGGCATCGGCCAGACCAGCGCTGCGCTCAAGATTGCGACCAGCCTGCCTGACGAGATGAAGCAATATTATCTCGCTGAGGATGTTGGCCATTATGGCATTTTCAACGGCTCCAAGTGGCGCAACAAGGTCGCGCCGGTGGTCGAGCAATGGATCGCACGCCACGCAACCCGTCCGACCGCCTGACAATTTGTTGGAAGAGTTGAAGATGAGCGGTGCCGTTCGGTTGGAGTCCGTGGTTGTCGAGCGGTTTCCCGTGCGCGATTCCTTCACGATCAGCCGTGGCGCGAAAACCTTCGTCGATGTGGTTCTGTGTACTGTCAGCGATGGTGTGCATGTTGGCCGGGGCGAAGGTACGCCCATCTATTATCATGGCGAGACGGCGCAGGATTGCGTGGACGCGATCAAAGCGATTGTCAGCCAGCCCGGGGCGTTTGATCGCGAGCAGTTGCGCGGTCTCATGGCACCCGGAGCGGCACGCAATGCGCTCGATTGCGCTTTGTGGGACCTTGAGGCCCGGCAGCAGGGCGTTCCGGCATGGCAATTGGCTGGCCTTGCGGAGCCTTCGCCCGTGCGCACGGCCTACACCATCAGCCTCGATACGCCAGATGCCATGGCGCAGGCGGCGCAGCGTGCGCGGGCGAGGGGCTTTACCTTGCTCAAATGCAAGCTGACCGGCGAGGGTGATCGTGCCCGCATTGCCGCCGTGCGCGCGGGCGCGCCGGATGCGCAACTGATTGTGGACGCCAATGAGAGCTGGGCAGGTTTTGACCTGGTGGCGGAAGCCAGCGCCCTCGCGGCTTATGGCGTGTCACTGATTGAGCAACCGCTCCCTGCAAAGGCGGACGATGCTTTGGCCGGATTGGCGAATATGCCGATCCCGCTCTGTGCGGATGAGAGCTGTCAGAGCCTTGCCGATTTCGATCGGCTTGGCGGCTATCAGGCGATCAACATCAAGCTGGACAAGGCGGGCGGCCTGACCGAGGCGCTGGCGATGGCGCATGAGGCCAAGGCGCGCGGGCTCAAGATCATGGTCGGCTGCATGCTGGCCAGTTCGCTCGGCATTGCGCCTGCCTTCCTCCTCGCCCAACTTGCGGATTGGGTTGACCTCGATGGCGCACTGCTCCTCGCGCGTGATCGAGATGGAGCGTTGCCGGTTTCGGATGGTTTGCTCGAGCCGGGAACTTTATGGGGTGATCCGCTTATAACCAAAGCTTTACCTGCTTGACACTATCTGTGCCAATGGCCAGTCGGTTGGTCGAGCTAGCGCCGCAGGCGTGACCTGGGCCGGTCTGGACCCCATTTAAGGGAGGTGTTGCGTGCGCTTTGCACGAATTCTCGCATTGCTGCTCGCTTTAGCTACCGTTGGGGTTTCCGCTTATTATCTGTGGAACATGCCTTTCGTATGGCTCATCTTCGTGCCCGCGAACATTGGCGTTTTGCTGAGCCTGTATTTCTGGCGGGTCGCTCCCAAGCGCAAGAAGGCGCGTAAGCGCGCTGCTATGGCGAGCGTTGGCGTCGTGCCCTTTCTGTTTGCCAGTGCTGTCATCAGCCTGCTGCTTTCGCCGGTCACCATGTGGCCGGTACTGCTGGCGCTGACGGCATTGGGCGCGGTCGTGGCTGGCGTTGCGATCTCCAAGATCGAGCGCAAGCAATCCCATGTTTGGGCGGATTATTATTCTGACGTGACCTGAGGTTGGTGCGGTAAATCCATAATCACATCGTCGCGTCACCCCGGACTTCATCCGGGGGCCCGCTGCCTTTTGCATACGCCCCAAGAAAAGCGGGATCCCGGATCAAGTCCGGGATGACGAGGTGCTGAGGCCGATGTCAGATCGTCAGCCCGTCGCGTCCGCCGGTCGGTGCCGATCATCATCATAAGGCAGGATCATCCGGCCATCCGGCGCAGCGGTGAAGCTGGTTTGCGTGGGATAAGCGAACTCCAGGCCGCGCTCGTTGAACTGCCGCAGGATATCGAGGCCGATCTTGTGGCGGATCTCGTAAATATCATCCCACTGCCATGAAAAAACGTCGAACTCGACCTCGAAGTCGAGTGAAGACGCGCCGAAATTGATGAAGCCTGCGCGCACGAACGTGCCGCCATGCTGCTCCACGATTTTGCGCAAGATATCGGGAATGGCAGCGGCCAACTCCGGCGGTGTCTGGTAAATCACCCCAATTGCAAATTTCAGACGTCGGTGATCGAGCGCTGCATAGCTGGTGATTTCCTTGTTGAGCAGCTGAGCGTTGGACACGACCATCTTCTCGCCCGTGACCACACGCAACCGCGTCGATTTAAGGCCGATCCGCTCCACAACGCCTGTCTGCGTGCCGAAATTGATTGGGTCGCCCACCTTGAAGGGCTTGTCGAAAATGATCGAGAGCGAGGCGAACAGATCCGAAAAAATGCCCTGCGCGGCAAGACCGATGGCGATGCCGCCGATGCCAAGGCCCGCGACCAGACCGGTGACATTAACCCCGAGATTATCGAGCACCATGACAGTGGCGATGGCGAAAATAGCGATCGAGAGCAGCACACGGATGAGGCCGCTGGCGTTCGCAAGCGTCTCGCTGCCGCCATGTCCCGGGTCGGCGCGCAAATGGATGAAGCCGAGCGCGATCTGCCGGACCCAGACGGCTGCCTGAAAAGCGACAACGATGGTGAAGAGAAAATGCACGGTGTGCAGCAGCGCAAGCGGCGGATCGGTATAGCCGAGCACCAGCCGCGTCGCGACGAGGACCATGAAGATATGCCCGGTGCGCTCCGCCGCGCTGGCGAACACGCCCATGACTGGCGTCGTTGGCGCTGCCTTGCGGAACAGATGCACGAACAAACGCTTCAGCAGCCCGAGCGTGACATAGATGACAAGGCCGGCGGTGATGGCGATGACGAGCTGGAGCCAGTTTTCGGTCGCCCAGGCCACCCAGTGGTGGAGCGGTGCGAATGGGTCGGCGGATGCGGGCCGCGTGACAGTCGTCATGGTATCAATGGCTCCGGCGCGTGGTCGGTCACGCCGACAGAAAAAATGCTGTCGGCGCCGCCGACGATCGTCATGATATAGTTGAGCGCCATATTGCTGCTGAGCACGAAGCCAAAGCGCGGATCGGCCACCAGCCCTTTTTGATCGGTGACTTTCAGCCCGATCTCGCCCAGCATGGCGCTGATCTCATCCGGCGTGATGAAGCGGGACCAATCATGCGTGCCCTTGGCGATGCGGCTGAACCCTTCAGCAAGCGTGACGATCATCAGGCGGGAGAGGGGCGTGCGATTGGGCGTCGAGAGGATGAACAGGCCATCGGGCTTGAGCAGCTTGGCGATGGCGCGCAGGAACAGGGCCGGGTCGGTCACATGCTCGATGACTTCCAGCGATGTGATGAGATCGAACGGCGCCTCGTCCAGCGCTTCCACGCCGCACGCGCGATAATCGATCTCCAGCCCCATCTGCGCGGCATGAGCCTGCGCGACGGCGATGCTTTCCGGCGCGGCATCGATGGCCGTGACGTGCGCGCCCAAACGGGCCAGCGGCTCGGCGACAAGCCCCGCGCCGCAGCCGATATCCAACGCGCGCTTACCCGTCAGTGGCCGCAATGTGCGACTGTCACCGCCCCAATGCTGGTCGATTGCCTCGCGGATATAGCCCATGCGCACAGGCCCCAGCTTGTGGAGCATCGCGCTGCCACCCTCGGGATCCCACCAATCAGCCGCCTGTGCGCCGAAATGTGCGGCTTCCTTGGGGTCGATCGTCCCGGTTTCCGGTTCGCTTGCCATTGTTAATCCTGCTGACTAAGAGGGCGCCGGCTCGAAAGCTGGCGAAACCTATGCGTTCGGCTTTCTAGACATCTTGATTGAGCGATGAAAGGTCCGCGACAAGTTCATGGCGCGCATTGTGATGAAATTTGGCGGCACCTCCATGGCTGGCATGGAGCGCATCCGCAACGTGGCGCTCCGCGTCAAGCATGAGGTTGGCCTTGGCAACGAGGTTGCGGTCGTCGTTTCCGCGATGGCTGGCGACACCGATCGGCTTGTCGGCTTCTGCAAGGAGGCGAGCCCGCTTTATGATCCGGCAGAATATGATGTCGTGGTCGCCTCGGGCGAGCAGGTGACATCCGGTTTGCTGGCGATGACGCTCAAGGCCATTGGCGTGGATGCGCGCAGCTGGTTGGGCTGGCAAATGCCGATCCGCACGAGCGAAGCGCATGCCAAGGCGCGGATCGATTCCATCGATACTGACGCGCTGCTGGCTGCGATGGGCACTGGTCAGGTTGCCGTGATCCCGGGGTTCCAGGGCCAGATGGCTGATGGCCGTGTCGCGACGCTGGGTCGTGGCGGGTCGGACACTTCGGCTGTCGCGATTGCGGCGGCTGTGAAGGCTGATCGCTGCGATATTTATACCGATGTGGATGGCGTCTACACGACCGATCCGCGCATCGTGAAC
>CBIHKY010000083.1:0-14342 GCA_966205705.1 uncultured Alphaproteobacteria bacterium | reverse complement strand
CCGGACCGATGATCAGCGGACGAGCGACATTGCGCTTGATCCACGAGGCCAGAAGCCGCGCAGCATGAACAACCTGGGTCGGGATGCGGTAGATTTCCGACAACGCATGATAGCGGTGGAGATGCGGATCGACCGTCACCAGCCAGTCGAGATGGCGGGACAGGATCGCGGCAAAGGTTCGCGACGTCACCGCCTCGCCGGCATGGAAGCGAATGTCCTGGCGCATGTAAGCGAGGTAGGGGGCGACGAGCCCGATCCTGCGAGCGCCCAGATCGCGCGCGGTGTCGGCTGCGAACAGCAGCGGCAACAGCTTGGCGTCCGGATGATCGAGACTCGACAGCAGGATGACCTCGCGGTCGCTGACGTCGCTTACGACCCTGAGATAGGTTTCCCCGTCAGGAAACTGACGATGCTCGATCGTGCCGACCTCTGCATCGAGCGCGGCGGATAGCGGCTGTGCCAGGGCCTCGCTGCCAGGCAGCGCGAACAGCACGGGACGGTTCATAGCGCTTCAATCCCGAAGATCGGCCCGTCGCTCACCGCATAGGCCGCCGCATAATCGAGCTCGCCCGGGCTCTCGGCATGAATGGTGCACAAGGGAGCCCCGGCATCCACCATCTGGTTCAGCCGACACTGCAGCGCGACGCCGGCGGCCTTGGCCATCGGCGCGCCGGCAAGCTTCGCGACCGTCGCGAGCTTGCGATTGTCGATACTCACCAGGCGGCCGCTATAGGGAGCGATCATATCCTGTTGGAACCGGGCGACCGGTGGAGCCCGCATGCCGCCCTGCGCTTCGCAGATACGTTGGAACTTGGCCCAGGCCCGGCCGCTTTCGAGGCACGCCCGCGCACGCGCATAGCCTTCGCCGGCCGGGGCTGCGTCCGCGAGCTCAAGCAGTCCTCCCGCCAGCTCGCAGGCCCGGTGGGCGAGATCCTCGGCGCCAGGCTGCCCCTGGAGCACGGCAAGGATATCCTGCGCCTCGAGCGCCGGACCGATGCCCCGTCCGATCGGCTCGGCGCCGGGGCCGCGCATCACGCGCGTGCGAAGCCCGAAGGCTTGGGCGACAGAGCTCAGCGCCCGCTCGAGCGTGTCGGCGGCATCGGCTCCGCGTACCTTGGCGGTCGGCCCGACCGGGATGTCGATGACCAGATGGGTCGCACCGGCCGCGATTTTCTTGGACAGCACCGAGGCGACCATCTGCCCGACGGCATCGATATCGAGCACCCGTTCCACGCCGATGATCACATCGTCGGCAGGGCTGAGGTTGACGGCGCCGCCCCAGGCGATGCAGCCGCCTTCGCGCTCGACCACCTTGCGGATTGCGGAAACGTCGAGGTCGACAGGTGCCAGCACCTCCATCGTGTCCGCCGTGCCGGCCGGCGAGGTGATCGCCCGCGACGATGTCTTGGGCATGATCAGGCCCTCCGCGGCCATGATCGAGACGATGATCGGCGTGGTGCGATTGCCCGGCAATCCACCGACGCTATGCTTGTCGACGATGACCGTTCCGGGCCACTGCAATCGCTCGCCGACATCGACCATCGCCCTGGTCAGGCTGATCGTTTCGTCCGTATCGAGCGGGACCGCTGAGCAGGCCGTGACGAATGCCGAGAGATGGACATCGCTATAGCGTCGCTCGGCGATGTCGGTGATGATCGCTGAAAAAGCCCCGTCACTGAGACGATTGCCATAGATACGCCGACGCACTTCGGCGAGCGAGGCGAGAGGCTGGGCGTGCGCGATCTCGACCGGATCGCCCTCGCTGACGCCGAGCCGCTGCCATGCGGATTCCGAGAGGCCGATCTCGCCGGGCGCTGGAGTCTCCGCGGAACTGTGCAGCAGCGAGACGACGATTTCCCGCCCGCCGGCGCGCAGCGCGACCTGCGCGCGGGACGCAAGACCTTCCGAGCGGCAGACGGGACAGTCGTGGCGCATGACCGCGATCAGATCGCTACCGGCACCCGACAGGCCGATGCGGCGTGCCCGCAGCGTCGTCGCGACAGACTCTGCTTCGGCGTTCTCGATGATCCCGGGCTTCACGCGAGCATGCCCCAGCTACCCAGCGCCGGTACGCTGCATGCCCAGCCCAGTTCCTCCGAGACACGCTTCGCCAGGACCTGGGCGCCGGTCGGCTCGCCATGGGTGACATAGACATGGCGCGGGGCCTCGTGCAGCGAGCCGAGCCAGCGCATGAGCTCGTCGCTGTCGGCATGCGCCGAGAGCATCGTCAGGTTGGCGACCTCGGCTTCGACGGGGATATACTCGCCGTGGATCTTGATCGTCCGGGCACCCCCGATCATGGCGGCGCCGCGGGTGCCCGCCGCCTGGAAGCCCGAGAAGAGGATGAGGTTCTTCCCATCCGGCGCGAAGCGTTTGAGATGGTGGAGCACGCGGCCGCCCGTTGCCATTCCGCTGGCCGAGATGATGACCTTTGGGGCGGGGTTGGCGGTGAGTTCCTTGGATTCCTCCACTTCGCGCACATAGTGCGCGACGCTGCACGCCGCTTCGCACTCGGCGCGGGCCAGGCGATGCTCGTCCATGAAATCGCACATCAGCCCGCTCGCGTTGATCGCCATCGGGCTGTCGAGGAAGATCGGGATGTCGCGGAGGCGTCCCTGCGCGCGCAGACGCGAGAAATGATAGAGAAGCGACTGAACCCGTCCCACGGCGAAGGCCGGGATCACCACCGTCCCGCCTCTCTCGACGCATCGCTCGACATGATCTCCAAGCGTCTTTGTCGGATCGACCTGCTCGTGGCGCCGATCGCCATAGGTCGATTCCACCAGGACATAGTCGGCGCGCGCGGGCGGCTCGGGATCCTTCATCACCGCATCGCCGTAACGGCCGATATCGCCTGAGAAGAGGATTGTCCGTCCCTTCCAGTCGATCTCGATCGACGCCGCGCCGAGGATGTGGCCGGCGCGATGATAGCGCACCCTGATGCCGTCCGTGACTGCATGCCACGCTCCGAACTCGATCGGCCGGAAGAGCTGCAATGCCAGACGCGCGTCAGCCTGGGTGTAGAGCGGCAGCGCCGGCTGGTGCCTGGAGAAGCCGTGCCGGTTGGCGAACTCCGCATCCTTTTCCTGCAGATGACCGCTGTCGGGAAGAAGGAGCTCGCACAGGGCCGCGGTCGCCCGGGTGGCAAGGACGGTACCGTCCCAGCCCAGGCGCGCCATGCGCGGTAGCGCGCCCGAGTGATCGAGATGAGCGTGGGTCAGCAGGACTTGGCCGACATCGGCGACTTCGGGTGGAATTGGCGCCCAATTAAGGCGGCGCAGATCCCTGGGTCCTTGAAACAGGCCGGAATCGACAACGATCTGAGTTTCACCATCGTCCACCAGATAACGCGACCCTGTGACCGTTCCCGATGCGCCGAGAAAGGCGACGCCGAGACCATCGGCCGGGCGCTTGGCCAGATCGATCCTTGCTTCGCGCTCAAGGACGGTCACGCCGGACTGGTTGCGGGAATGGTGCCGTTTCTTTCTCTTGTGCATGGACGCGGGCCTGCCTCTCACGATTATGTTCGTGAGCGCAGCATTGGTTCGCGGACGCCGCACGCCTATACGCAAAAGCCGCAGCACGACTGCTGCTCCCCGGCAGCTGCGTCGCGCGAACGCCGGTGGCCGATCCGATCGATCACCTTACCCATGCTTGCGCGATGTCCGGCGGACTTCGGTCTCTACTTATACCTTGCTCCTTGGACTCGAGCCTATGCAGGCTGGACGTTGACTAGAAGAGAACGGCATATGGGCGAACATGACCATCGCATGCGCAAGCGCGGCAAGATCGTTCTGATCGGCTTCCTGCTCGTCGCCAGCTTCTTCCTCATTACCGAGCATACCGCGCACTTCCTGGGTGTGCTGCCCTATCTCATCCTGCTCGCCTGCCCGCTCATGCACCTGTTCATGCACCACGGCCAAGGTGGGCATCAGCATGGCCATGAGCCCGGCCAGGCACCCGCCGGCTTGCCGGCCAATCCCAACGGCCGCATCGAAGGAGAGTCGCGATGACGCACGCCGACTATGGCTATGGTCTGTGGGGGCTCGCGCTGGTCAATGCCGCCGTTTTCATCCTCTTTGCGTTCAGCTTCTTCAAGCCGGCAACGCGGCGCGACTGGCGCAGCTTCGGCGCGTTCAGTGCGTTCATCGTCGCGCTCTTCGCCGAAATGTATGGCTTCCCGCTCACCATCTTCCTGCTGTCGGGGTGGCTCCAGTCGCATTTCCCCGGCGTCGACTGGTGGAGCCACGATGCCGGCCACCTCCTGGAGATGATGTTCGGCTGGAGGGTCAACCCGCATTTTGGCCCGTTCCATCTTGCCAGCTTCGTGCTGATCGGCACGGGCTTCTGGCTGATCTCGGCCGGATGGGCGCCGCTTCACGCAGCCCAGCGCGTTCACAAGCTCGCGACGACGGGAATCTATGCCAGGGTCCGCCATCCGCAATATATCGGGTTCATCCTCGTGATGCTCGGTTTCCTGGTGCAATGGCCGACGTTACTTACGCTCGCCATGTTCCCCGTGCTGGTCGTGATGTACATCCGGCTAGCCCGGCATGAAGAGAAGGCGGCGCTCGCAGAATTCGGGAATGAGTATCGCGACTATATGGCACGAGTGCCAGCCTTCGTTCCCCGGCTAACGCCTCGGCCCGCGCGTCCTGTCCGTTCATCCACGCCCTTGGAGAGGCAAGGCGCGGCTCGATCGGGGGCGGAACAGGCTTTAGCCAAAAAGCACGATTGGCCGCGCCGAGGCTGAGGGGTTGGGCGTCGGGGTGCGTATTACATTCGAGCGATGGAGCTTACGCCGATCGCCATCGCATCACGGCACGTTGATTTGAGATGCGGCCCACGCTCGTTTCGGCGGATCGCACGGAGGGAAATCTGTTATGCCTTTCGATGCGACGTTGTTCATCAAAACTCGGATTGCGCCGGCCGTCGAAAGGTGCACCCGCGCCCCGAAACAGTCTGCCGTCAGCCGGATGAACACATGCCGAGGCGCCCTTAACCTCCGCTTGGAACTAACGCTCTCGCGGCTCGCACTCTCGTCTCAACACTTTTTCCGTAGCGGATAACCAGCCCCTCTGCCGCACCAGGATCGGGTGCTGCGGAAGATCTGGCGCAGTCCCGCCGCCTCCTTGATGTTAAGAGAGTAATTGGATGGGTATCGAGACACAGAGCCAAGTTCATCGATCAATAGACCCCGCTGCAGCCGACGCGATATTTCAAACCCTGAGCGCACGTTGGGTGTTGCACATCCTGGTAGCGCTGAGCAAAGACGATCTCCGCTTCACGTGCCTTCGCCGAGAGATACCGAGCATCAGCGCCAATGTGCTTACGGTCCGCCTGAGGGAACTGGAAGCGGCATGTCTGGTCTCGAGGACGACTTCGCCGCCACCGGATTCCTATCAACTTTACGGACTGGGGCCGTTGGCACATGGGTTGCGACCGGCGCTGCAACATCTGGAGCAATGGAGGATACAGCTCGGTGTATTCGGCAAGACCTAGAGCTCCGATGATTCCATCGTGGATCGGAGTCGATTGCCGCGCCTGCGGAATGCTCGCCGCCCGTCACTCAATGCTCGGGGAGAAGGACCGCCGCAACCTCGCGATAATCGACAGGGTGGATGCGGTCTTTTGATTGAAAGCGCGCAAGATCCAGGGTTTCATCGCCAAACGTCACCGCGATCGAGTTTATGAGATAGGCGCGCGTCCGTGAATATGGCAGGATCCAGATCGCTCGCTGGGTGGGAATATTTTGGCGAAGTCTGGTAAGTTTGAGTGCCAGCAGCCGGCTCGGCTCATCATTCGACCCGACAGCGAGCAGCGTGGTCCCGTAGAACTTGTTCGGGGTTCGCCAGGACAATATCTGGCTGACCGTCGCCCGCTCCTCGACCAGCTTATCACATTGCCCGGCATATCGGTCACCGATCGCCCGTGACATTCCGACACCGATGCTGTCGCCAATGATAAGGCACGCGAACATCGAACATCCTAATAAAGACAGGTTTCAGGGCCACCCGCCTCGCCCGTCATCGACCGTGCAAGTGAGCCAGCACCTCTTAGTCTTTCATGGGCAGAACGCGCGCTGCAAGCGCTGAAATATCGGCTTCCCCAAGAATGTAGGAGGCGCCCGTTTCGGAAAAGAATAGTTGTACGCGCTCTTCCTCTGCGGTGGGCGGGCAGATTGGCGCCGTAGAATGACTGTCACTCCAGGAAGCGTCGACAAACTGAACAAGCTCAGACCAGGCCTTGATACCGTCGTCGTGAATCGTGATGCGTTCCCGTCCACGAAATAGGATAACAAGCACTGATACCTGCATGATACCTTAACGGTTGATGTGTATGGTCGATGGCTTGGCACGGTCCTCAGGCTCCTGACCGTGGTAGGCCGAGTACAGGCCGAGATCGCCGAAAATCGTCTCCGATTTGGAGCGATGCTGCATTATCGGTCGCTTCCCCTCGTGAAGGGAAGGGTGTTTGTGAGCCATGGAAGATGGCGGGAACGAGACCATTCCGTCGAATGTTACAAGCAAAGCGGATGGAGATTTGTGGATCGTGGCACATCTTTCGGCCGTGGAACTTCACAACTGGATCGCGCTCTATGCGGCGGCAGGGGTCTGCTGCGCGCTCGGGATGATCATGTCCCTGGGGCTCATTCTCGTCCAACTTTACCGCGAGCAGGCGTGGGCAACGCTCACTACAGGGCGCGGCCTTCTCCTTTTCATCCCTAATACCTGGTGGCGATGGCAGAAGCTCTACCTGCTTTCGACCCCGGTAACGCTTGGAATTGTGGGCGCCTTCGCCACGACATTGGCCTGGACTTAGCGCCATGCAGTCTAGTTAAGTCGGTGCAGCGCTTCGGCGATGAGCCGCGCGACCTGATCATCCTCAACATCCCTCGGGGTGATCGGAAGGGCGGGGGCGATCTGCTCGAGTGCCCGCTGCGTAGCCGGCGTCGATCCGATGCCAGCGTTACGAGGCATTGCCTGGATCACAAGCTGTCGGATTTCGCCCGTCGCCTGCGAGCGCGCTTCTACAAGAAAATCCGGCCGACAGGCCCCGAGCGGGGTCAGACGATCAAAGATCGGCTTCTCGAGAGCCAGATCGACGCCTTCGCGTGCGAGAACGCGCCTTGAGCGGAGAAGCGCTTGCAGCACTGCCCGCTCGAAATTGCTCTCGACCGGTATGAACCGCACGCCCGAATAGATTGGTTGGGCATAGGCACGCAGGGGCGCATAGCCGTGAGCTTCTGGATACTGTCCTATTACAACAATGACGAGATACGGCCCCTGGATCGAATTGTCGCGCACCGAGGGCGACTGGACGCGATTCGCGACGTCGATCGGCTCCGAACCGGCCGGGAAGATTGTCGAGCCCTGAAATGCCTTGGCAAAGAGGGCCAGAAACCCTTGCGGAGCGTGTCCGCGTGGCCATCGACGGCCGAGTTCGCGAATGCCGGCAAGGGCCCTTCTGCTGTGCAGGGCGTCCCCATGTGTCCAGAGCACTCGTCCCAGCTCGATGCCTGGCGCCACCTCAATCTTTGCCGCCGCGCGCGTAAGCGCCCTGAATTCCTCGCCGATCGTCCGCTCGGCGGTATCCTCCGAATATGGCGCCACCAAGTGCAGGCTAGCATTGTTCATCAAGCGCCAGAGCAGTCTTGCCAGCCGCGGTATGGACGCGTTGCGCGTGCGATCGTCACTCGCGTCGTTATCGGGGCGCTGTGCCAGCTTCTCCGGCGCAGGGCGGAGCACCTCAAAATAGCCGACCGGGGGATCGGCCGGCGTCAGCGGGTTGCGGGTCTGGGTGATGCGGTTGGTGACTTGGTCGCGGAAGAAGGGGCAAGTGGCGACGTGCTCCGGTCGTTTGGCGCTGGTGAGGCGACGCAGATAATAGGTCTCGGCCTCCGATAGAAATGCCGGCGTAAGAACAGGCGGAGTGCAATCGACACCGAGACAGTCGCAGGCAAGCCATTTGCCGCCGATGCGCGCCTGCTGCACCAAGGTGATTCCAGCATCCTCATCTTGGCGTGAGCCTTCGCCGACATACCAGCGGATCAGCGCGGATTGAAGCGTTGGGGGCAAGGGAATACGGGCGCCACCGAGCCCGCTGCTGTGTCGGTCAATCAACCACATGAGGCTGCCAATCGAAGCATAGTCGATAAATGCTTTCCCAGCTCGGCTCGGTTGACAACAAGAAACGGTTCGATCTCCACTTCGGTGATTGGTCAATCGGAGGTCGTTATGAGAGCGATACTGCTAATAAGCGCTGCCCTGATCAGCGGATCGTGCGCGACGGAAGCGGGTGCGCGTCCAAGCGAAAAATCCTCGAGAACGGCCCAAGTCATCGTGATGTCGACGGCGGCGGCGCCTACCAAGCGCCAAGGCGGGATCCCGCTGACGACCGGGACAGATCCGGATGGCGGCGAGCTCGTCCAGACGCTGGCTTCGGCACCGCTTCCTCCCGCGTTTAAAACGCATGATCTGAGCCGGCGCTGGGTAGCCTTTGAAATGGCCAGCAGCTTTGCTGCATCCGCTTTGCCGGTCGCAACCGAGACAAGGGATTTAGATCCATTCGCGCATGTCGGCGTCGCCACGATCCCAACCGATTCCGGCTTGTCGGCGGCTCCGATTGCCATCCCACAATGGATGAACGGGGGGGCGGCATTTGCGACCGCCCCCCGACGCATTTCGGCTCGCTGTCCCGCGTACGGCTATCAACCTGCCGGGTTTCTCGATGCAGGCACCGAGCTGAGACGGTCCGGCTACTATGGGATGATGAGCAGCATCGCCTGTGAATATGGAATACCGGTCGGCCTGTTCGACGCGATGATCATCAGAGAAAGCCGGTACGACGCGGGCGTCTTTTCCCCAAAAAGGGCATTTGGGCTGACACAGCTCATGCCCGACACTGCGGCGGGGCTTGGCGTGAATCGCTATGATGTCGAGCAAAATCTCCGCGGTGGCGCTCTCTATCTGCGTCAGCAACTCGACAGGTTCGGACAGGTGCATCTGGCGCTGGCGGCCTATAACGCCGGTCCGGGGCGGATCAGGAACGGAGCCTTGCCCAGGATCGCCGAGACACAGGCCTACGTCGAAAACGTCCTGCTTAACTGGCGCCGCTTGCTGGGATTCACGCCACCGAATTTGTCCCAGGACGTGAGGGCTTTGTCGGTCTTGCAAAGGCCGACGATAGCCCGAGCGGCGACGGTCACGTCATATTAGGGAGCAGCGGCTCAAACAAGTCCGTCGCCATTGCCGACATCCAGAGCAGAAGGCTCAGCGTTGATATGTGGGCAAGATGAGCGCGTCTCGCCATGACGGCACCCACCTCTTTGACCAGTTTCTCCACAACGGCCTGCCGCAGCGGGCCAGCCCATTCCTTGCGCACTTCGGTCCCGTCCATGCCCTCTATCTCGTCGAGCGCAGCCACCAGCATCGACGGCAGACCCTCGAAGAGTTCCGCGAGCATCGCGATTGATGTCTGGAAACGCTCGTCAAGGAAGAGCTTTGGATTGCGATAGGTCTCTACGGCGATGATGGCTTGGATGATATTGATGTCCAGCGCGTCGAGGATCTGCTGGAATTCAAATAGATACATGGCTGCCCGTTTGGCGGGATCATGATGAAGCAACAGTCCTAAGCGGGTCTTGCTGATACCTGTCTTGAGCGCCAGCTTACGCTGTCCGATGCCATGCTCCGACATCGCTTCAAGGATCAGCGGGATGAAGTCCCGCTGATCGGCGCCGGCTGAACAACAGCCTTCGTCCGAGGCCTCGATATGGGCAAAGGATGACAAATTACCGTCTCCTGTTGCACGTTCGGTATGAAACGAAACACAGGGGCAGCTACTAATCAACCCTCGGCATGGATGTGCGGTTACGATCAGCGTGGCCGTTAACTATCTGAATGGGACCACGTTATCTGGCGGATCGTCGTCGCCGGCGGGCTGTGAGGAGGAGACGCAAGCGGAACTATCCAGCCCAATTCTCTGAAGTATTTTCGCCGCCTTCTGATCGACAATGTAAAGAAACAGCATGATCGAGAGGGTGTCGCCCAAGCTGATCTCAGAGCCTAAGCCCTCCGAAATAAGACGTTTTGCTGCATCGAGGCTGTCTGCGCTCGACTTCGTGATTGTGAGATCGATGCGGATATCACCGGTAGTGGGTATTGCCGACAGATGATCGCGAATTGTCCTCGGATCGTGGGACTCCAGCGCACAAGGTAAGTGGACACGCGCCGCCAACAGGCTCTCAAGGGTCTGGTAGCATCGGGTCTCGTTCGAGCGGAGGCGCAGGCTCTCCGTCGTCAGATTGAACAGGTGCTCCGAAATGTTGAGCGCGAGCGTGCACTGATCTCCCGTCATCGAACCTGCACCAGGCTGTCCTTCATCAGCATGTCTTGAGTGCTCATATCGTCGACAAGAATTCTGCCCGGCCGACGGGAATTCACCGACTCCGGTTAGCGAATCTAACCTGAGCCATCGATGACGGCAATTATCAGCGCATATGCCGACTCGGGAAGTGGCCTGCCCCGGAAAAGGGGGCGGCTTGCCCCGACGTCTGGGGCATTGTGCCCCGCAGGCAGGGGCATGCCGCCCCGCAAGGCGGGGCGCCTCCTTGAACCGTTCAAGATTCTTTCGCGAGTCGAACATGGTTGGGGGGAAGTTCGTTGCCGCCCGCCGTTTGACCTGACCACCTTTTGATTGGGCGCGGATCAGTCGCGTTCCGTTTGAAGGGAAACTCTCATGCAGACTGTCCTCAAGTACAGCGGTCGTGCGGAGCTGGCGGTTCTCGCCCTCATCGCACTGGTGATCGCGCTGCTTCTTCTTGCCGGACCGGCCTTCGCCGGTGCCGACACCACGTTCGATACCGCCCTGACGAAGTTCACCGACTTCCTCGAAGGGTCGGGCGGCAAGATCATTACCGTCCTGTCGCTCGCCGGCGGCATCGTCGCGCTGGCATCGGGCCGCTTCTCGATGGGCCAGATCGCAATTCCGGTCGGCGTCGGTGTGGGCGCCGGGACCGGCATTCCGATCGTCACTTCCACCGTCACCGCAACGATCTGAACAGTCCAAGGGGCGGCCGGAATAGCAGATTCGGTCGGCCTGCGGGGGAGGGTGGTGTTATGGCCGCGGACAAGTACGTCATTCCGTCTCATCTGGATGATCCTGAGCTAATCGGGCTGTGGACGCTGGATGAGTTCCTGGCGATGGTGATTCCATTCGTCTGGGGTATCCTGTCTCAGCATATCCTTATCGGCATGTTGCTTGCGGGCGCTGGCTGGTGGGGACTGAAGAAGGCTAAGGCAGGGCGGGCGACCTCCTGGCTGCTGCACATGGCCTATTGGCATCTTCCGGCCGGCTTCACCGGCATGAAGGCCACGCCACCCTCCTATCTCCGGTTGATGGCGGGTTGAGATGGAGATTTCCTACACCCACGCCCAAAGCCAGCGAATCCTCAAACAGCGCAATATGCTGGTGGTCATTGCCGGCATCCTGGGTGCCCTTTGCGCGATCTTGGCGCTCATCACAGCTACTCGCGACCGTGAGGTGGTCCTTCAGCCAATTCTTGGATCCCCGCTGGTCGTGAACAGCGCCGGCGTGAGCCGAGAATATCTTGACCTGGTGACGCGCGACACGGCCGTGCTGACGCTCGACCGCAGCCCGGCGAATCTCGAATACTGGATGAAATCGGTCCTCGATATCACCGCGCCTAGCGCGCAGGGGAAGATCCGCGCCGACCTCATGAAGATCGTGAACGAACAGCGCGGATCATCGATCGCGCAGTTCTTCACCATCCAGCAGATGGAAATCGACCCGAAGAACCTGTGGTCGACCGTTACGGGCGATCTCCACACGATCGTCGGCAACAAGGTCGTCGCCAACGAACGTCGAACCTTCCGCTTCGATTGGCAATACTCCGGCCTGTCGCTGAAGCTTGTCGGCTTCGGAATGGTGACGACCGGCAAGGAAAAGGATCAGTGATGTCGGTCTATGCGATCGGCAGCGCCGCAGTCGGCGTTGTCTTCCTCTCCCGCGTCTACTGCGTGTTGAGCCGTTGCTTGGGCGCCGGGCTGGTGGCGTTGAGCTTCGTCCTGCTCGCCTCGCCGGCATGGGCGGATCAGACCGTCATGGCGGCGGATGGCAGCCAGGTGGACTGTGCCGCCTCGGCGAAGGATCTCACCAGGATCAGCCTTGTCGAAGACGAATTCGCATCGGTCTCGAAAATTTCGACAGGCAACCCGCAGGACGACTTCTCGGTCGTGAACGAGCCCGTGCGCGGAGATATCTACCTGTCTGTGCCCGATGGCTTCACCCGTCCGGCGCTCTCCTTCTTCGCCACGAGCAAGCGCGGCTATGTCTACAAGATCGTCTGCCGGATAGCTGGCGATCAGGCGGTGCAGCTGTTCATCTCGAACCCCGCGATCGCCAAAGCGAAGTCCGACGAGAATGGCACGCCAGAGGTGGCGGTCGCCGCCAACCCGCAGGAGGCCGCCGTCGAGCTCGTCCAGGCCATGTATTCGAACAGTGTCGCCGACGGCTACCAAATGCGCCAGCGCACGCTGCGGCCGGTCTACGTTGGCAACCTCAAGGTCCAAATGATCGCTGAATATCGGGGGTCGGCTCTGACCGGGCGGGTGCTGCGCATCGAGAACCGCGGCCCTGAACCCATCACGTTGAGCGAGGCGACGGTCGCGCCGACCAGTGCGCTCGCCGTCTCGATCGCCGAGCCGAAGCTCGATCCTGGGAAGGTCACGACGGCCTATCTCGTCTCACAACCCGGGAGGCAGGGACATGGCCTGGACCGAGTTCCTCAAGCGCCAGCGCGAGCCCCTCGATGGTGGTGATGAGAATCCGGAGGGGGTTTCGCCGATCGCGGCCGATCTCTCTGCGAACGAAAGCGTGCGGAAGAAACAGCGGATGCTTCTCGCCGGCGTAGCCGGGGTCGGGCTCGTTGCATCATCCTTCTGGATCTTCGGGGACGACGACAAATCGAACAGCGCCGACAGCGACGAGACGGCCAAGGTCCAGGTGTCAACCAAGGACATGGTCAACAAGAACCTCAACCAGCAGGAGTGGATGGCGCTCTCTGAGAACCAGATGCAATCGGTCGAGAACCAGCTGAAATCAGTCAACGGCCAGCAGCAGCGTATGGATCAGCTCTCGCAGCAGATCGAGCTGTTGAAGGGCGAAAACCAAGCTATGCGCGCGGATGGCTCCCGCGTTCTTTCTGCCTACCAGCAAGAGAATGAAGCGCTGCGTCGGGAAGTTGCCGCCGCTCGCACTGCGCCGCCTCCCGCGCCCGGGCCCAGCGCGATGTACGGACCAGGCGGAACGCAGGCCTATCAACGTCCGGATAGCCCAGGCGCCCCTGGTGCCGGTCGCGCGATGCCGATGGCGGCCAGCGCGGAGGTAAAGTTGGTGAGCTTCCAGACGGCCGACACAGGCAATGCGACCCGTGTGGCAAAGGGAACGACGACGTTCAGCGACAGCATCAACTATTTGCCGCCGAACAGCTTCGCGAGCGCCAAGGTGATCGTTGGGGTCGATGCAAGCGCGGGGGTGAACAGCCAGACCGATCCGCTGCCGGTGGTGCTGCGCGTCACTGGCCCGGCGCGCTCAGTCTATCAGAACGGTCGGCTCCTCACGACGAAGATCGAAGGCTGTCTCGTCAACGGCGCCGCGCGCGGCGAACTTTCGAGCGAGAAGGTCTACGTCAAGCTGCAAAAAATGACCTGCCCCCAGCCTGGTGGGCGCTACGCGGTCTCGGAGGTGAAAGGCTTCATCGCGTTCGGAGGCAAGACCGGCGTGCGCGGCCGGGTAGTGAGCCGCGAAGGATCACTGGCGATGCAAGCCTTCCTGGCCGGTCTGGTCAGTGGCGGCGGCAATGCGCTCAACACTGCCTTCAATCAGCCGCTCGCAAGTATCAGCACCGACGGAGAAGGGGGCCTCAATCGCACGCCGAACTTCGGCAGCGTGGGTTTGCGCGCGCTCGGCGGCGGCGCCGCTGAGTCCGGCAAGGACGTCTCGAAATATCTGATCGAGCGCGCTGAGCAATATCAACCCGTCATCGAGATGCCGACCGGCATCGACGTGGAAA
This sequence comes from uncultured Alphaproteobacteria bacterium, assembly GCA_966205705.1. Taxonomy (GTDB): domain Bacteria; phylum Pseudomonadota; class Alphaproteobacteria; order Sphingomonadales; family Sphingomonadaceae; genus Sphingobium. The sequence continues at coordinate 247 of CBIHKY010000083.1, read as the reverse complement.
TTGTCTTCTTGGAGGGTGTCTATGTCCGCAACTGATCGTTTGCGAAAGCTCCGCGCGCTCGCGCGTCCAGCCCCAGTCGTGGCGGCGATAGGCGCACTCTGCATCGCCGGAATTGCCCTTGCAGCTGACGTGGCCGGCAAGGACGAAGCCAAGGTCAGCCTTCTCCTCAAAACGAGGCTTCCCAAGACCCCGCTAACGAAGGTTGACTGCGAGAAGATCGACGGCCTGTGCGAGGTAACGGCCGGCG
>CBIHKY010000082.1:0-14396 GCA_966205705.1 uncultured Alphaproteobacteria bacterium | reverse complement strand
CATGAAGAAGCTGTGGGGATGGGACTGCGGTCATGCTGGCCACTTGCTTCGATCGTTTCTTTTGCAAGGGATAACGGCGAATTAAAAGCCTTAGCAATTAAAGCAGCTAATGGCGAATTTGGTGATTATGCTGACTGGCGCTCCGCTGAAGAGCGTTGGGCTGAAGATGGAATTTCCGCCAGCGACCTTCGAGAAGTTGATCTCAATTATCCTTTTTCGGCAAAGATTGCGGTTAATGGAGTTCCAATTTTTGGCGGCCTGGGCGTTTCTATGGAAGTCGAAAACGCCTTTGATTTCTTTCCGCCGGCCCTGCAAGTTTTTGAAGGCATTGATAATCCAAAGCTGAGAAATCAATTAAGTTGGATAATTAGTTTTGCTGCGGTCGGCTTACCGTTTAATTCCATAAGCGATCTCAATCTCGCTAAGAAGCTGCTCAATTGTGCCCTCGAGAATGAGAAAACCCTTTATCTAGAGCTCGTTCAGGTTTTCTCACGTCGTTGCTGGCTGGATGACGAATTTTGTAAGCTGATGGCGAAGGTTGCGCAGAGGGAAATATACTTTGGCGACGACAGACCGCGCATCAATTTAGCAAACATATTTAGTGCGATCAAAAGATCGCAGGAGATTGGCCTTTATCCGCTGGCTCTGATTGTAGCCTTGAACCAAGGCTATACTGGCGCACGTTTAGCTGAGATCTTGCCGGCAAACATCGAGCTTTCATCTGAGACACCTGTACCTGTTCGCTGTAGCATTTTGGCTCTGCAGGCGTTGTCCGCCTCCGAAACAGTCGCCGCTGCAACGCTGGCAGAATTATTTAGCACTTGGCACAATCAAGAGAGGGGAAAAGTAGAAGGAATTCTTGAATTATTCCTTGAATCACAGGCTCTTATTCCAGAGTATTCTGCGGAGGTGTGTGGGACGATCCGCGACACATTAAATCGATCGGACCGTTCTATGGAAGTGCTGTTAATTAGCTTAAAAAGCGCTCTTGATAGGCGAAGATCTGGCCTTGCTGAGAGATCCGTCTGGGTAGATAAAATGGTTCTGCCACCGCACATTTACGATGCCGTCAGGTGGTAACGTGTGTTCCTGCAACCATTCGCGATCTAGTGAGGCAAGGAAAGTAATTCGGCTTTCTTCGGATCGCCGATGCTTTTCACCCATTTTGGCGCGCTCGTCCAGCGAGCAGGTGGCCACTGGGATCCCGCGATACCGCCGACGCAGAACGGTTGGCTGCGCATCTACCACATGGTCATGTCGGACATGCATGGGCGCTCGGCGATGATTGGCGAAATCGCCAATGAGGTCCTCAACCACCTCGGCGACGTCTGGGCAGTAGCCCAGGTTCTGCCTTATCTGAAGCTACCCCGGACCGAGGAGACTTAGGCATTTTGCTACCTGTGGGTATGGCGACACGTCCAGTCCCAGCCAAATGATGTCCGCTATCCCAATCTTCGCTCCGGAAGGAGGCGTTCCGGATCGTCCAACAAAGCGGACATTGGCCATGATTATCGGTCAGCTAAGATTAGTGCTGATCTGAGAAACTGCGCACTGTTTTCGGCCGCCTCGCGCAGCCGGTCGAGATGCCTTGCGAGGTCATCGGGAGGGATCGCTCGCACCGAGATCGCCTCAGCGCTTGCATCTTCCATGATCATTCCGGCCCGCGTAGCCATGTTGATGATCAGGTCGTGGGTGTGTGCGTCCATGCCGTTACCATGCGCTGAACCTCGCACTAGTCCATATGCAGCTTTGCAGCATCGGCGTTCATCTGACTTAATTTTCGCAATGAGCTAACCAGCCCGACATTCGACTGGACTTGTTCCTAGACGCAAGCATTGGTGCTGGTCGAGCGCGGCGCTGAGCCGCGCGGACGCCCTGCCGCTTTCGATCGGCCGGGCCTTGGGTGGTGGGAGCGGCACTGTGCTGCTCCATATGTGGAGACCACCATGACCAAGCTCAACGACCTGCAACTCATCCTGCTCGCGGCTGCCGCCCAGCGAGAGGATGGCAGCCTACTGCCGCCCCCTGACCATCTTACGGATCAAGCCGCGCGCATTCGTAAAGTTATCCCACCACTGATCAAGCAAGGTCTGGTCGAAGAGGCTTCGACGACCGATCATGTCAAAAGCTGGCGCGAAGATGGCGAGGAGCGGTTTGCGCTGTTCATCACTGATGCTGGACGCTTGAGCATCGGCATGGAAGATCAGGCGGGACAGGAAGCCAAATCATCAGCCTCCCCTCCCCCTATCGCCACACCCACGCCGCCTCTTTCCAAGACGGACAGTGTCCTGATCCTCCTACGGCGGGAGCAAGGCGCATCAATGGATGAGCTGGTCGCGGCGACCGGCTGGCTGCCGCACAGCACCCGAGCAGCGCTGACTGGCCTGCGCAAGAAGGGGCATGTGATCACGCTCGACAAGACCGGCGGGCGGCCTTGCTACCGCATTGTCGAGGGTGCCGTGGCATGACCCTTGAGCAGCGTCTCGATGCGCTCACGTCCATGCCGATGAACGAGCTTCGCACAACGTGGCAGGCGAGCCTCCCCACGACGCCGCCCCGTTTGAGCGCGGACCTGTTGCGGCGATTGCTGGGTCACGCATTGCAGGAAAAGGCGATGGGAGGGCTCAGCAGCGCCCAGCGTCAAACCTTGCGGCGGCTCGGCGCGTGCAAGTCAGATGACAGCCTCAAGGCTGGTACCCGCCTCATCCGACAGTGGAACAATCGAACGATCGCAGTGACGGTCGAGGAGGGTGGCTTCGTCTGGGAGGATCGCTCCTATCGCTCGCTCAGTGCTATCGCCCGGGAGGTCACTGGCACAGCATGGTCAGGCCCGCGCTTCTTTGGACTTCGCGACAATGGCTAAGCGGCCTGCGATCACTCCGGCGGCACGCACATCGGTGCGCTGCGCAGTCTACACGCGTAAGTCGAGCGAGGAGGGCCTGGAACAGGCTTTCAACAGTCTCGATGCCCAGCGTGAGGCGTGTGAGGCCTATATCGTAAGCCAGCGCCATGAAGGATGGACGCTGGTGAAGACCGGCTATGATGATGGTGGCTATTCTGGTGGTTCGATGGAGCGCCCTGCCCTGCGCCGTTTGATGGCGGACATTGAGGCCGGGCGCATCGATGTGATCGTTGTTTACAAGGTCGACCGTCTGACCCGAGCACTGTCCGACTTCGCCCGTATCGTCGAGATCCTTGATAACAGAGGCGCAAGCTTCGTCTCGGTGACGCAGGCGTTTAACACCACCAGCAGCATGGGACGGCTTACCCTCAATGTGTTGCTGTCCTTCGCCCAGTTCGAGCGCGAGGTCACCGGCGAGCGCATCCGCGACAAGATAGCCGCTTCAAAAAAGAAGGGCATGTGGATGGGTGGCAATCCGCCGCTCGGTTATGATGTGAAAGATCGTGGCCTAGTAATCAACGCTGATGAGGCCGAGCAGGTTCGGCACATCATGGCGCGCTATCTGATGGTAGGATCGATCCGGCTGCTGGCAGATGAGCTGGCGCGGGATGGGCAGCGTACGAAGCAGCTGCATGGACGTGGCGGCATCGCGTTCAGCCGCGGTGCGCTTGCCCATCTGCTTGGCAACCCAATCTACGCAGGCAAGGTCACGCATAAAGGCGCTGTCTATGATGGGCAGCATGATGCTGTCGTCGACGAGCAACTCTGGGAGCAGGTCCAGGCCAGGCTTGCCGTCCAGCGCAATGGAGACAACCCGGTCCGGTCACCCAAGCGCAGTCTGCTGGTCGGCCTGGTCTATGATGGCGAAGGTCGGAAGATGACACCGACCCACACGTCCAAGGGCGGCAAGCGTTATCGCTATTATGTGACGCATCCGAACAGCTTGGTCGGAGCAGATGCACCAGCGGCATGGCGCATCAGCGCACCGGAGCTGGAGCGGGTTGTCACTGATCGGCTCAAGCAGTGGCTGCGCGATCGGCGCGCGATGATCGATCTGGCCGGCACCAGCGCAGCAGCCTCCGCAATCGAGATGGCGCAGCGTCAGGCCACGGCTCTCGCCGATCCAACGACACGAATGGTGCTGATCGCCAAGCTGATATCGCGCATCGACATTATGCAGCATGAGATCAAGATCAGCATCGCTTCGGCAGCGGCAATAACGATGCTGGGTCTGGCGAGTGATGAAGGCGCTCAATCCATCGAGCTGACCTGCCATGCGCAGCGCATCCGGCAGGGCAAGGATGTGCGGATGATCGTTGCAGATGAAAAGGCACGATCTGCCGACACCATCAATCTACCGCTGCTGTCCCTGATCGCTGAGGCGCATGATCTGCATCGCGCTTTGGTCGACGCCCCAGAGCACACGATTGCATCGCTCGCCGATGCACTGGGCAAGTGTCGGAAACGATCGGCAAAGCTGCTGCGCATCGCACATCTCGCACCGGACATTGTCGAACGATGCATCGCTGGGACCCAGCCGGTATCAATGACGACGAAGGCGATACTCAATATCGACCTGCCAATAAGCTGGCGTGAACAGCGGACTGTGCTCGCCGTCCAGTAGCTGGCTACCATTTGAACATTAAAGGGCAGCGCAACGGCGCCGGCTTTTTCGTTGGTGGGCTTCAACTCCGCAAAGGGGTCTGCAAAATGGTCTTCGAGAAAGCCGCGCAGAAATTCGCAGAATGCACGGGCGACAACGTCTCCGGACCTCATTACGCATATGCGCGGCGTCCGAATGGCGCAGTTCTGCGCCGTTCTCCCGACCCTATGAGCGCCGACCCCGAAACCGGGCAACTTCAAGAAAGACTGGTGCGGGCGGTCGGACTCGAACCGACATGTCTCTCAACGGCAGATTTTGAATCTGCTGCGTCTACCATTTCGCCACGCCCGCACATTGCCTCAAGCCCGGCGTGATGGGCGGCTTGAAGCGGTTCGCGCCCTATATCGCTGCAGCGGGCAGAAAGTCCATACGTCTCGATCATCCTTCTTCGTCGCTGCGACATTGCATCGGGTGGCCGGTTCCAGCACATGTGCGCTCCTGCATATGCTCGTTAAAGGATCGCCCCATGCGCCCCGCCTCGCTCTCAATCATTGCGCTGCTTTCGCTTGCTGCGTGCCAAGCTGGCGGTGATGAGGCCGCCGTTCCGGGCGACCGCAAGGATGACCGGCCCTTCTCGGAAATTTCGGCCAAGGACAGGGTGCGGTTTTTGGGCACGGAGCCATTCTGGGGCGGGTCCGTGGTCGGCGATGAGATGACATATGAAACGCCGGACAAACCAGCAGGCGAGCGCATAACGGTTGCGCGTTTTGCGGGGCGCGGCGGGCTGAGTTACAGCGGCGCGCTCGCCGGGGCCAAGTTGACGATGACGATCACGCCCGGATCATGCAGCGATGGCATGTCGGATCGGCGTTTTCCGTTCACGGTTATGCTGCAGATTGGCGACGCGATGCGCAACGGCTGCGCCTATAGCGACGCCCATCCGTTCGAGGGGCCTGCAGCGCCGTGATTTGCGGCGGGCTCAATCCTGAACTTGGGTGACCTCGACGGTCTGCACATTCATCTGAACCGGGCTGAACGAGGTGAGGAAGGCCACGTCGGCAGCATCGCGACCGATGCCAACCTTGGCCATCTCGCCCGCCGTCGCCATGCCGGTCGCATCCACCAGATGCCAGCCACCATCGAGGAACACCTCTGCCACGGCGTGGAAATCCTGCGGCACGACGCCCGGCGCATAGACGCTGGCGAAGCGCGCGGGGATCGTAGAGGCGCGCGCGAGCGAAATGACCATATGGGCGAAATCGCGACACACGCCCTGACGCCGCACGAAAGTCTCCAGCGCCGTGGTCTGCTCATTGCTCACGCCGGACTGGTAGCGGAAGCGCTGCTGCACATAATCGCGGATCGCGGCGATGCGCGGGCCGCCCTGCAAATCGCCAAAGGTCTGGTCGACAAAGCAACGGAACTGGCTCGCCGGGCAATAGGAGGAATCGAGCAGATATTGAACCGTCTCGCCGGGCAATTGATGCGGCGGCACGGCTTCCAGCAGGATCACATCGGCCAGGAAGCGGCGGATATCCACCGTCGCTACATAGTCCGCGGTGAAATTGCCCTCTGCCCGGATGAAGATGCGCTCGCCAATGTCATCATGTGCGCTCACCCGCGCGAAATGATCGACCGGGCTGAGCGTGAGCTTGGCGTTGGAAACCGACTGCTCAGGCAGATGCGCTGCCTCCATATGGAGAAGCAGATCGGTCGGTTGATAGAGTTGATAATCAAGCGTGGCGTGGATCTGGAGTTTCATGCTCGCTCAACTCATCAAGGGACAATTGGTGACAGCGCTCTGCCAGAAAGAGAAGAAAGTTATGCGTCAGCGCTTGCGCACGAACTCCGCTCGCAAAACCAGCCCTTTGATGCCGTCGAACCGGCAATCGATTTCCTGCGGATCGCCGGTCAAGCGGATCGACTTGATCAGCGTGCCCTGCTTGAGCGTGCGGCCCGCGCCTTTCACGGTCAGATCCTTGATGAGGGTCACCTGATCGCCATCTGCCAGCAGATTGCCGACTGAATCGCGCACCTCGACCATGTCTGCCGCGCCCGCCTGCGCCTGCTTGGCGGCAAGATCGGCAGCGCTCATCCATTCGCCGCTGGCTTCATCATAAACATAATCGTCGTCGGACATCGCAATTCCCCCGTCAGATGATGCGGCCGATGGACCCCTGCGCCGCGGAAGTCCATCCCGGGGCGCTTTGGGCTTGCTCAGCCATACATCCAATTCTAGCACGGCAGCAGAATGCTGTTCGGGGGGACAAAATGCTGCGCGTTGCAAAGGCGTTTCTTTTATCGATGCTGATGATGCCGGTTGCGACGCAGGCGAAATGGCTTGAGGCATCGAGTGATCATTTCCTGATCTATGCCGATGACACCCCCAAATCGGTGCAGCAATTTTCCGATCAGCTCGAACGTTTTCATCAGGCGATGCGCTTGGTGCTGCCTTCCCCGGCGGAGAAGCCCAGCCCGTCCAACCGCGTCACCATCTATGTGGTGAAAGATGAAAGGGCGGTGCGTAAGCTTCAGAGGGACGGATCGCGCTTCACTTATGCCTTTTACCGCGCGCGCGCAGGCTTTTCCTACGCCATCGTGCCAAGGGTGAGCACGGGCACGGGCCAGCTCGATATGCCCATGATCGCGTTGCTGCATGAATATGCGCATCACTTCCTCCTCTCATCCAGCGGCCATGCCTGGCCCCGCTGGCTCTCTGAAGGGTCTGCCGAATTTTTCGCCTCCGCGCGCTTTTCCGGCGATGGCAAAGTGTCTGTCGGCATGCCCGCCGCTCATCGCGCTGCAGAACTGCTTTACGCCACGGACGTGACGGCAGAGGAACTGCTCGATCCAGACCGATACAAAGGCGCGAACCGCAAAAGCTTCGATGCATATTATGGCAAGAGCTGGCTGCTCTATCATTATCTGACCTTCAGCCCGGAACGGAAGGATCAGTTCTCCCAATATATCAAGCTGGTGTGGAGCGGCAAAAGCTCGGCTGAGGCGGCCAGAACCGCGTTTGGCGATCTCGCCCAGTTAGAGCGCGAGTTGGAGAAATATCTCGCCAAGCGGTTCATGACGTTCTTTGAGTTTCCTGCCGACCGCCTCAAGCCCGGACCAATTGCTATTCGGGAATTGCGCGCGGGTGAAGTCGCCATCATGCCCGTGCGCATTCAATCGAAAAATGGTGTGACGCGCGAGGAAGCCCTGGCCCTGCTCCCGGAGGCACAAGCCGCAGCCGCGCGCTTTCCCACAGACCCGGTGGTGCTGGCAGCGCTGGCCGAAGCGGAATATGATGCGGGCAATGATGATAGCGCGATCAAGGCAGCCGATGCCGCGCTCGCAATCGACCGCCGCCAAGTGGATGGTTATGTGCAGAAGGGCTTTGCGCTGTTCCGCAAGGCGGCGGATGCGGATGACCGGACAGCTGCTTATCGCGCGGCGCGGGTTCCATTTCTGGAACTCAATGCACTGGAGAATGATCACCCCCTGCCGCTGGTCTACTTCTACATGAGCTTTGGCCGTGACGGGCGCAAGCCGACGGAAAACGCCGTTCACGGGCTGGAGCGCGCCGTGGAGCTCGCGCCGTTCGACATGGGTTTGCGCATGATGCTCGTCACGCAGCAGATCCGCGACAAGCGGTATGCGCATGCGAAGGTCAATCTCGCGCCGATCGCCTTTAATCCCCATGGCGGCGGCGGCGCGAGCATGGCGCAAAAGCTGCTCGATCGCCTAAACAGCGCAGACCTCGACACGCTCGATCCTGACAAGCTGATGGCCGACCTCAACGCAGCGCAAGCAAAGGAAGGCGAGGATGCGGGCGGCGACAAGCCGGGCGGCGAGCAATAGAGGCCGGCCCTTCCACTGGCCACGCCGCATCCCCATCTTGCAGACATCGCCAACAGGATGCTGATGATCAGATGACCGACACCGCCACGCCAACCCGCCAGCCCAGCCTCTTCATTCCTCATGGCGGCGGGCCCTGCTTCTTCATGCCGGACCCGGACGGGACATGGCGCGGGATGGAAACCTATCTGCGCGGGCTCATCGACACGCTGCCGGAGCGCCCTCGCGCGCTGCTCATCATATCGGGTCATTGGGAGACGGAAGGCTTTGCGCTCACGGGCAGCGCGCACCCCGATCTCATCTATGATTATTATAATTTCCCCCCTCATACTTATGAACTGACTTACCCAGTTGCTGGCGCTCCCTGGCTTGCCGACAAAGCGGCCGCCCTGCTGCGCGATGCCGGATTGCTCGCCCGCATTGATGCAGAGCGCGGCCTTGATCATGGCGTCTTCATTCCGATGAAGGTGGCTTTCCCCGATGCCGACATTCCGCTGGTCCAGATGTCGATCGATGCAAGCTATGATCCTGCTCTGCATATGCGGGCGGGTGCGGCCATCGCGTCGCTTCGCGATGAGGGGGTGCTGATCATCGGCTCGGGTTTGAGCTTCCATAATCTGCGCGCCTTCCGCGATCCGCGCGTGACCGCTCCCTCGGCCGCGTTCGATCAATGGCTGACGCAAGCCGTTGAGGCTGAACCTGGCGAGCGGGCAACGGCGCTGGCGGTGTGGGCGGACGCGCCCTTCGCCCGCATTTGCCAACCGCAGGAGGATCATCTGATCCCGCTGATGGTGGCTGCCGGAGCCTCCGATCAGGTGGGACGGCAGGATTATGGTGAACAGGTCTGGGGCGCCGCGATCTCCGGCTACAGCTTCGCCTGACCTTCTCGGCATGTTTGAAAGCCCCGAATCGCGATAGATGGGGCGATTCGCAAGCTGAACTCAACTAATCAGGCAACCCACCTGCCAATGTCTGCGACAAATTACTGACATTAACTTTATCGATTAACTTTATTTATCCGCAGAACTACGTTGTCTTGGACATTATGATAGTTAACCTGACACATTTACTGGTTAACGTGCTTTCATTATTTCGCTCCCGCAGCCAATTCATCCCTCGGGAATTGATGAGGGAATAGACACATGAACAAGTATCTCGTTTCGATCGCTGCCGGCGCCGCCGCACTCGTAGCTGCCACTGGCGCTAACGCTGCCACGAACTTCACGGTAAGTTCGGCTTATTCAAATGCACCAGACGGCAAAGTTTATGTCGGCTCAACCAGCTACACCGGTTCATTCGCTCCGCAGACGATCAGCGGCACTTTCAATGGCAGCCTGATCAACACGACTGCGTTCTGCATCGAACTGACGCAGGATTCGGCCTCTGGCTCGTTCGATGTTGTGTCGCTGGGCGATTACCTGAGCAGCGTCAGCAAGTCTGGCAGCTACAACAGCATTGCCAAGCTGCTCAGCACCTATGGCGACTCCGGTAACAAAACGACCGATGTCGCTCTGCAGCTTGCGATCTGGGAACTGCGCTACGACAATGGCGCTAGCGTAAAGAGCGGCAACTTCGAGGTTTATTCCGACTTCTGGAACAACCAGAGCACCTATACCAACGCCGCCAACAACCAGCTTGCCAATCTCGGCACGATCGACTCCAGCCTGCAATTCTGGGTTGCCAAGAGCAGCACCAAGCAGGACCTGCTCTTCGTGACGCAGACGCCAGCGGTTCCTGAGCCTGCAACCTGGGCCATGATGATCATCGGCTTCGCTGCAATCGGCCACTCGATGCGCGCTCGTCGCACCAGCACGGCTGTTAGCTTCGCCTGATTTTTCCGATCCCGCGATCGAGAAATATCACTGCCCCGCGTCGAAAGGCGCGGGGTTTTTCTTTGTGCGCGCCGTCCGCTCAGGCAGATGGTCGACCCGGCGCCCAATCCTGTGGCGCGAGCACGAACCCCGCAAAGTCAAAACCGGGCGAAACGATGCAGGAAACGAGCGCCCAACCTTGATCCGCCTGCGCCGCCTGCCAGTGATGCGGCGCGATGACATGCTGCGGCACCTCGCCATTCAGCACATCACCGCCGAGCCGAACCGACGACACAGGTCCAGCATCCTCGGGCGCGGTTGAAAGCTGCAAGGCGCTCCCCGCATGCCATAGCCAGATCTCGCTCGCATCGACCTTGTGCCAGTGGGATCGCTCGCCCTCCTCCAGCAAAAAATGGATCGCCGTGCCGCTGGCCCGCGCGCCCGGCGCGGCGTCTGCGCGCCATGTTTCACGATACCAGCCGCCTTCGGGATGGCGCTGGAGGTGCAGGCGCTCGATCAGCGCGGTCGCTTGAGGTTCGGTCATTGCGCTATGTGCCCAATCCTCCACCCGCTGCGCAAGCGCTCTTGACCGGAGCGCCGCCGGGCAAGAGGGTGCCGCCGACAATGACCTCCCTCTATCGCCTGGACCTGACGGCAGCGCAGATCGCGCAGAGCTTCTTCGCGGACGCTGGGGACGATCCCTGGCAGGGCGGCTATATGACGCCCGGTGGATTTGGCCCGGTCATCATCCGCACGCGGGAGGGCAAGCGGATGGTGCCGCGCCTGTGGGGCGTGCCGCCGCCGCCCGCCGTGGCCTTGACCGGCGGTGCGCCCGTCGCCCATGTCCGCAATGTGGAGAGCCCATTCTGGATCGGCACGCTGCGCCACACGGAGTATCGCTGCCTGATCCCGGCAACGTCCTTCCAGCTCTGGTCGCATGCACCCGATCCCGTCAGCGGCAAGCGCATCGCCCATAGCGTCTCGCTCGCCGCGGCCCCCGCTTTTGCGATGGCAGGCATCTGGCGGGATAGCGAAATTCCAAGCTTCGCCCTGCTCACCTGCGATCCCAATCGGCTGGTGAGCGCCGTGAACCCGCGCACGATGCCGGTCATCCTCCACCGTGAAGATCATGACGCGTGGCTGCGCGAAAGCTGGAAGACAGCGCATCGGCTCATCACGCCCTTTCCCTCGCAACTCATGGCCATTCAGCAAAAGAGCGCCCGACCAGCCTGACAACCCTTCCCGTCCTCATCGTTTGCGTTGCATACAAATCCGCCTCTGATATGTCTTGATGCACAGGGGCGATTCCAAATGCTCTGCAGCTCCAAGGAGAGGTCTTATGGCCAAGATTCTAGGCGGTTTCGCCGTTTCGCACACGCCGACCATCGCGTTCGCCAAGGATGCCAACAAGCAGACCGACCCGGTCTGGGCGCCGATCTTCGAGGGCTTCGAGCCGGTCAAGCAATGGCTCGCCGATGAGCAGCCCGACGTGATCCTGTATGTTTACAATGATCATATGACCTCTTTCTTCGAGCATTATTCCCATTTCGCTTTGGGCGTGGGCGCGGAATATTCACCGGCGGATGAAGGTGGCGGTCGGCGTGATCTGCCCGCGATCAAGGGCGACCCGGACCTCGCCCAGCATATCGCGCAGTGCATGGTGGCTGATGAGTTCGACCTCTCCTACTGGCAGGGCATGGGCCTTGATCATGGCGCCTTTTCGCCACTCTCGGTGCTGCTGCCTTACGAGAATGGCTGGCCGTGCCGCCTCATTCCGCTCCAGTGCGGCGTGCTTCAGCACCCCATCCCGACGGCGCGGCGCTTCTGGAAGTTCGGGCGCTCACTGCGCCGGGCGATCCAGAGCTATCCGCGCGATATCAAGGTGGTTATTGCTGGCACGGGTGGGCTTTCTCACCAAGTGCATGGCGAGCGCTGCGGGTTCAACAACACCGCCTGGGACATGGAGTTTATGGAGCGGCTGACCAACGATCCAGACTCCCTGCTCGACTCCACTGTAACCGATCTGGCTAAGCTCGGTGGCTGGGAAGGTGCGGAAGTGGTTATGTGGCTGCTGATGCGCGGTGCGCTTTCCGAGCAGGTGGAGAAGCTGCACCAGAGCTATTTCCTGCCCTCGATGACAGCGATTGCGACGATGCTGTTCAAGGATCTGGGCGATGCGACCCCGCCTGCTGAAAGCGATGAGGCACTGCGGGTTCGGGCAACGCGTGAACTGGCGGGCGTGGAAGAGATTGAAGGGACTTATCCGTTCACCATCGAACGGGCGGTGAAGGGATACCGCATCAATCACTTCCTGCACCGGCTCATTGAGCCTGATTTCCGCAAGCGGTTCGTGGAGGATCAGGAAGGGCTGTTCGCGCAATCCGAACTGAGCGAGGAAGAGAAGGGTCTGATCCGCAGCCGCAACTGGATCGGCATGATCCATTATGGGGTGATCTTCTTCATGCTGGAGAAGATGGCGGCCGTGCTGGGCATCGGTAACATCGATGTTTACGCGGCGTTCAAGGGCCTGAGCGTTCCTGAGTTCCAGAAGACGCGTAATGCGGCGATCACCTATTCGGTGGCGGGTAAGCAATAAGGCGGCGAGATACAGTTATCGGATAGCGGAGCCGACATTCCCCGCATGACTGTCCCGCCGCATAACCGTCCCGCTGCATAACCGTCCCGACCGCCAACCGTCACCCCGGACTTGATCCGGGGTCCCGCTGCCTTTGCCCGGCGCCTGAAGAAAAGCGGGATCCCGGGTCAAGCCCGGGATGACGAAGTCGGGAGGGTGGAGCCAATGTGGCGAATTGCGGTTCGCCTCACCTGCCGACTAACCATCATTGACGCTAAACGGCGGAGCTGGAATGCTGCCCCGCGCCACATCTCGCAAATTGCGCTCTTTTTGCCGCACTCAGCATCTGCTGTAGGCAGGACAAATAAAGTAGATTGCAACCTAATTAAATCGACGGTAGCTATCCCGGTAGAAAATGATCTTGGGAGAGAGACAATGACTCGTGCCGTCCCCGGCCTGCGCCAGCAGAGCTGCCTTCTTGCTATCGCAATCGGCATGGTTGCCGCACCAGCCTTCGCGCAGGACAGCGCGCCGCAGAGTGATGCTGCCGAGCAGGACCAGTCCATCGTCGTCACCGGATCGCGCATCGCATCCGGCTTTGATCGGCCCACCCCAGTATCCGTGATGAGCGCCGAGCGCCTCGAAGCACGCGGCGCTACCAATCTTGGCGATGCGCTGAACGAGTTGCCCGCTTTCCGCGCGACCAACACGCCCGCTTCCACCGGCCTTGGCGCCGAGGGCGGCTATGTCGGCGGGCGCATTCTCGATCTGCGCGGCCTTGGCGCCGTTCGCACGCTCACGCTGGTCGATGGCAAGCGCTTCGTGCCCTCCACGACCCGCGCGACAGTCGACACCAATATGATCCCGTCGGTGCTGCTCTCCCGCGCGGAAGTCGTCACCGGCGGCGCATCGGCAGTTTATGGGTCGGACGCAGTTTCCGGCGTGGTCAACTTGCTGATCGACAAGAAGTTCACCGGCTATAAAGCGAACGGCCAGATCGGCTTTTCGCAATATGGCGATAATTTCACGCGCCAATTCGGCGTGGCTGGCGGCTGGCAAGTCAGCCCCACCTTCCACCTCGTCATTGGTGGTGAGTATGAGAATGCCGAGGGCGTCGAGGCTTGCCCAGCCCGTGACTGGTGCGCCAATGGCAAGATCAACATCAGCCGCAACCCCGGCGTGACGTCGATCGCAGCCAATAACATATTGTCAGGCGTTTACCCTTGGACGGCGCCCTATAACGGCATCACGACACCGCCGACCGGCCAGCTACTGGCGAGTGGCCAAAGGATGCCCAACGCCTATACAGGTCGCCTCGTTCCGGCCCTGCGGGCGATCGATGGCATTGCGTTCAACCCCGATGGGTCGCCGCGTCGTGCGCGTCTCGGAACGCTCGTTAACTCGCTCTATTCCTTTGGTGGTGACAGCGACGGTCCCGGCGAGAACATCTATTTCGATTTTCCAATCGTCTCCCCCACAAAGCGTTACAACGCGATGGGCTACGCAACATGGGAGGCGACGCCTGATCTGACGGTGGAACTGGGCGTTAATTACGGACATGGCGAAGGTCGTCATCGTGCAGTGGCCTACCGCGATACCGCTATCGTCATCAGAAATGACAACCCGTTCCTCCCGCGCTCGGCAGACCCGACGCTGGAC